>NZ_JAPSFH010000037.1:0-2711 GCF_026847815.1 Ligilactobacillus sp. UO.C109
CTTAGTGAGGAGCTTGTACTCAAGGATTCGCTCAAGCTGCTTGATGTACTTAAGCTTTCACTTAGTGAGGAGCTTGTACTCAAGGATTCACTCAAGCTGCTTGATGTACTTAAGCTTTCGCTTAAGGATGAACTTGTACTCAAGGATTCGCTCAATGAACTTGATGTGCTCAAGCTTTCGCTTAAGGATGAACTTGTACTCAAGGATTCGCTCAATGAACTTGATGTACTTAGGCTTTCACTTAAGGATGAACTTGTACTCAAGGATTCACTTAATGAACTTGATGTACTTAAGCTTTCACTTAGTGAGGAGCTTGTACTCAAGGATTCACTCAAGCTGCTTGATGTGCTTAGGCTTTCACTTAAGGATGAACTTGTACTCAAGGATTCGCTCAACGAACTTGATGTACTTAAGCTTTCACTTAAGGATGAACTTGTGCTCAAGGATTCACTCAACGAACTTGATGTACTTAAGCTTTCACTTAAGGAGGAACTTGTACTCAAGGATTCACTCAACGAACTTGATGTACTTAAGCTTTCACTTAAGGATGAACTTGTACTCAAGGATTCACTCAACGAACTTGATGTGCTTAAGCTTTCACTCAAGGATGAGCTTGTGCTCAAGGATTCACTCAACGAACTTGATGTACTTAGGCTTTCACTTAAGGAGGAACTTGTACTCAAGGATTCACTCAACGAACTTGATGTACTTAGGCTTTCACTTAAGGAGGAACTTGTACTCAAGGATTCACTTAATGAACTTGATGTACTTAAGCTTTCACTTAAGGAGGAGCTTGTACTCAAGGATTCACTCAACGAACTTGATGTGCTTAGGCTTTCACTTAAGGAGGAACTTGTACTCAAGGATTCGCTCAAGCTGCTTGATGTACTTAAGCTTTCACTTAGTGATGAACTTGTGCTCAAGGATTCACTCAAGCTGCTTGATGTACTTAGACTTTCACTTAAGGAGGAACTTGTACTCAAGGATTCACTTAAGGAACTTGATGTGCTTAAGCTTTCACTTAAGGAGGAACTTGTGCTCAAGGATTCACTCAACGAACTTGATGTACTTAGGCTTTCACTTAAGGAGGAACTTGTACTCAAGGATTCGCTCAGGCTGCTTGATGTGCTTAAGCTTTCGCTTAAGGAGGAACTTGTACTCAAGGATTCGCTTAAGGAACTTGATGTACTTAAGCTTTCACTTAAGGATGAGCTTGTACTCAAGGATTCACTCAATGAACTTGATGTGCTTAAGCTTTCACTTAAGGAGGAACTTGTACTCAAGGATTCACTCAATGAACTTGATGTGCTTAAGCTTTCACTTAAGGAGGAACTTGTACTCAAGGATTCACTCAACGAACTTGATGTACTTAGGCTTTCACTTAAGGAGGAACTTGTACTCAAGGATTCGCTCAAGCTGCTTGATGTGCTTAGGCTTTCACTTAAGGATGAGCTTGTGCTCAAGGATTCACTCAAGCTGCTTGATGTGCTTAGGCTTTCACTTAGTGAGGAGCTTGTACTCAAGGATTCGCTCAAGCTGCTTGATGTGCTTAGGCTTTCACTTAGTGAGGAGCTTGTGCTCAAGGATTCGCTCAACGAACTTGATGTACTTTCACTTAAGGATGAACTTGTGCTCAAGGATTCACTCAATGAACTTGATGTGCTTAGGCTTTCACTTAGTGAGGAACTTGTACTCAAGGATTCACTCAATGAACTTGATGTGCTTAGGCTTTCACTTAGTGAGGAACTTGTACTCAAGGATTCACTTAAGGAACTTGATGTGCTTAAGCTTTCGCTTAAGGATGAGCTTGTACTCAAGGATTCGCTCAAGCTGCTTGATGTACTTAAGCTTTCACTCAAGGAGGAACTTGTACTCAAGGATTCACTCAAGCTGCTTGATGTGCTTAGGCTTTCACTCAAGGAGGAACTTGTACTCAAGGATTCACTCAAGCTACTTGATGTACTTAAGCTTTCACTCAAGGAGGAGCTTGTGCTCAAGGATTCGCTCAAGCTGCTTGATGTACTTAAGCTTTCACTCAAGGAGGAACTTGTACTCAAGCTTTCGCTTAAGGATGAACTTGTACTCAAGGATTCACTCAACGAACTTGATGTGCTTAGGCTTTCACTTAAGGAGGAGCTTGTACTCAAGGATTCACTTAATGAACTTGATGTGCTTAAGCTTTCACTTAAGGATGAACTTGTACTCAAGGATTCACTCAAGCTGCTTGATGTACTTAAGCTTTCACTCAAGGATGAACTTGTACTCAAGGATTCACTCAAGCTGCTTGATGTACTTAAGCTTTCACTCAAGGATGAACTTGTACTCAAGGATTCACTCAAGCTGCTTGATGTACTTAAGCTTTCACTCAAGGAGGAACTTGTACTCAAGGATTCACTTAAGGAACTTGATGTGCTTAAGCTTTCGCTTAAGGATGAGCTTGTACTCAAGGATTCGCTCAAGCTGCTTGATGTACTTAAGCTTTCACTCAAGGAGGAACTTGTACTCAAGGATTCACTCAAGCTGCTTGATGTACTTAAGCTTTCACTTAGTGAGGAGCTTGTGCTCAAGGATTCGCTCAACGAACTTGATGTACTTAAGCTTTCACTTAAGGAGGAACTTGTGCTCAAGGATTCACTCAACGAACTTGATGTACTTAAGCTTTCACTTAAGGAGGAACTTGTACTCAAGGATTCACTCAACGAACTTGATGT
>NZ_JAPSFH010000038.1:0-225 GCF_026847815.1 Ligilactobacillus sp. UO.C109
CCTTGGGAGATGGTCCTCCCGGATTCCGACGGAGTTTCACGTGTTCCGCCGTACTCAGGATCCTGAACTGAGGAAACGAAGTTTCGCTTACGAGGCTATCACTCTCTTTGGCTAATCTTCCCAGATTATTCAACTACTTCATTTCTTGGTAACTCAAATGTTCAGTCCTACAACCCTAAGAAGCAAGCTTCTTAGTTTGGGCTCTTCCCGGTTCGCTCGCCGCTA
>NZ_JAPSFH010000039.1:0-512 GCF_026847815.1 Ligilactobacillus sp. UO.C109
GAATACTTTGTTTAGTTTCCAGAGATTTACTCTCTGTTAAAGAATGGCTTATGGGCCTATAGCTCAGCTGGTTTAGAGCGCACGCCTGATAAGCGTGAGGTCGATGGTTCGAGTCCATTTAGGCCCATTCTTTTATGAAAATTTCATAATTTTCTTATGGGGCCTTAGCTCAGCTGGGAGAGCGCCTGCTTTGCACGCAGGAGGTCAGCGGTTCGATCCCGCTAGGCTCCATTGATAACGAAAGTTATCAAATGATTTTGTTCTTTGAAAACTAGATATTGATTTATTTCTTAAAAATAAACCGAGAACACCGCGTTTTAAAGAGTTTAAAACAAGAATCGGGTGATTAAACTCTAACTAGAAGCTTTTCTTGGCAGTGTGACGTCTCTCACTTCGCTACTAAATTTCGCTCCTCATCACAACTTATCCTTAAGTAGATAAGCATTTGACTCATCTACAGACTTGTTGCTTGAACGTACATATCCAACAGTACGCATCGATAGCCTCCTGCG
>NZ_JAPSFH010000009.1:0-662 GCF_026847815.1 Ligilactobacillus sp. UO.C109
GATGAAAGATGGTTCTGCTATCGCTTTTAGATGGACCCGCGGCGTATTAACTAGTTGGTGGGGTAACGGCCTACCAAGGTGATGATACGTAGCCGAACTGAGAGGTTGATCGGCCACATTGGGACTGAGACACGGCCCAAACTCCTACGGGAGGCAGCAGTAGGGAATCTTCCACAATGGACGCAAGTCTGATGGAGCAACGCCGCGTGAGTGAAGAAGGTCTTCGGATCGTAAAACTCTGTTGTTAGAGAAGAACACGAGTGAGAGTAACTGTTCATTCGATGACGGTATCTAACCAGCAAGTCACGGCTAACTACGTGCCAGCAGCCGCGGTAATACGTAGGTGGCAAGCGTTGTCCGGATTTATTGGGCGTAAAGGGAACGCAGGCGGTCTTTTAAGTCTGATGTGAAAGCCTTCGGCTTAACCGGAGTAGTGCATTGGAAACTGGAAGACTTGAGTGCAGAAGAGGAGAGTGGAACTCCATGTGTAGCGGTGAAATGCGTAGATATATGGAAGAACACCAGTGGCGAAAGCGGCTCTCTGGTCTGTAACTGACGCTGAGGTTCGAAAGCGTGGGTAGCAAACAGGATTAGATACCCTGGTAGTCCACGCCGTAAACGATGAATGCTAGGTGTTGGAGGGTTTCCGCCCTTCAGTGCCG
>NZ_JAPSFH010000040.1:0-288 GCF_026847815.1 Ligilactobacillus sp. UO.C109
TCCTTAAGTAGATAAGCATTTGACTCATCTACAGACTTGTTGCTTGAACGTACATATCCAACAGTACGCATCGATAGCCTCCTGCGTCCCTCCATTGTTCAAACAAGTTTAACCAGTACAGGAATCTCAACCTGTTATCCATCGCCTACGCCTCTCGGCCTCGGCTTAGGTCCCGACTAACCCTGGGAGGACGAGCCTTCCCCAGGAAACCTTAGTCATACGGTGGACCAGATTCTCACTGATCTTTCGCTACTCATACCGGCATTCTCACTTCTAAGCACTCCACCA
>NZ_JAPSFH010000041.1:0-554 GCF_026847815.1 Ligilactobacillus sp. UO.C109
ATCATCACCTTGGTAGGCCGTTACCCCACCAACTAGTTAATACGCCGCGGGTCCATCTAAAAGCGATAGCAGAACCATCTTTCATCTAAGGATCATGCGATCCTTAGAGATATACGGTATTAGCACCTGTTTCCAAGTGTTATCCCCTTCTTTTAGGCAGGTTACCCACGTGTTACTCACCCGTCCGCCACTCCCAGACCAGTCAGTCGACACTATCGAAGGTAATAAGCTGGTTGAAGAAAAGAACAGTTCTGAAAAGCTGGATCCAACGGTTCCAGTCAAGACCAAGGTTGATGATCCAACGAAGCTGACTGATGACGAAAAGAAAGAAGTCGCAGACAAGGTCACAGAAGCCAATAAAGACCCGGTACTCTATTGTTCTTGTTACCACGTTGTCTCTAGTAACTGTTTCATGTTTATGCTTCAAATGAATTGTTACCACGTTACTTTCATCGGTACCATTTTCTGGGAAGGTGTAATCCGTTGGATTTCCTGCTACTTCCTCATAATTCTCTGGTACTTCTGGGGTAACCTTTACAGTTTCTCCTGTCTTG
>NZ_JAPSFH010000010.1:0-794 GCF_026847815.1 Ligilactobacillus sp. UO.C109
TTGAGTGAATCCTTGAGTACAAGTTCATCCTTGAGTGAAAGCTTAAGTACATCAAGTTCCTTGAGTGAATCTTTGAGTACAAGCTCATCCTTAAGCGAAAGCTTAAGTACATCAAGCAGCTTGAGCGAATCCTTGAGCACAAGTTCATCCTTAAGTGAAAGCTTAAGCACATCAAGCAGCTTGAGTGAATCCTTGAGTACAAGCTCATCCTTAAGTGAAAGCTTAAGTACATCAAGTTCGTTGAGCGAATCCTTGAGTACAAGCTCCTCACTAAGTGAAAGTCTAAGTACATCAAGTTCCTTGAGTGAATCCTTGAGTACAAGTTCATCCTTAAGCGAAAGCCTAAGCACATCAAGTTCGTTGAGCGAATCCTTGAGTACAAGTTCATCCTTGAGTGAAAGCTTAAGCACATCAAGCAGCTTGAGCGAATCCTTGAGTACAAGTTCATCCTTGAGTGAAAGCTTAAGTACATCAAGTTCCTTAAGTGAATCCTTGAGTATAAGCTCATCCTTAAGCGAAAGCCTAAGCACATCAAGTTCGTTGAGAGAATCCTTGAGTACAAGTTCATCCTTGAGTGAAAGTCTAAGTACATCAAGTTCCTTAAGTGAATCCTTGAGTACAAGTTCATCCTTAAGCGAAAGCCTAAGCACATCAAGTTCGTTGAGCGAATCCTTGAGCACAAGCTCATCCTTGAGTGAAAGCTTGAGCACATCAAGCAGCTTGAGTGAATCCTTGAGTACAAGCTCCTCACTAAGTGAAAGTCTAAGCACATCAAGTTCATTGAGCGAATCCTT
>NZ_JAPSFH010000042.1:0-1112 GCF_026847815.1 Ligilactobacillus sp. UO.C109
GATCTGCTTATACTATCTGATTCATCTGTATTCATTGAAGAACTTCCACTCAATGAACTTGATACGCTTAGGCTTTCACTTAAGCTGCTTGAGATAGATGTACTTAAGCTTTCACTTAAGGATGAACTTGTACTCAAGGATTCACTCAACGAACTTGATGTGCTTAAGCTCTCGCTTAAGGATGAACTTGTACTCAAGGATTCGCTCAAGCTGCTTGATGTGCTTAGGCTTTCACTTAGTGAGGAACTTGTGCTCAAGGATTCACTCAATGAACTTGATGTGCTTAAGCTTTCACTTAGTGAGGAGCTTGTACTCAAGGATTCGCTCAAGGAACTTGATGTGCTTAAGCTTTCACTTAAGGATGAACTTGTACTCAAGGATTCACTCAAGCTGCTTGATGTACTTAAGCTTTCACTTAAGGAGGAACTTGTACTCAAGGATTCACTCAAGCTGCTTGATGTACTTAAGCTTTCACTTAAGGATGAGCTTGTACTCAAGGATTCACTCAAGCTGCTTGATGTACTTAAGCTTTCACTCAAGGATGAGCTTGTACTCAAAGATTCGCTCAAGGAACTTGATGTACTTAGGCTTTCACTTAGTGAGGAGCTTGTACTCAAGGATTCGCTCAAGGAACTTGATGTACTTAAGCTTTCACTTAAGGATGAACTTGTACTCAAGGATTCACTTAATGAACTTGATGTGCTTAAGCTTTCGCTTAAGGATGAGCTTGTACTCAAGGATTCGCTCAACGAACTTGATGTACTTAAGCTTTCACTCAAGGATGAACTTGTGCTCAAGGATTCACTCAAGCTGCTTGATGTGCTTAAGCTTTCGCTTAAGGATGAACTTGTACTCAAGGATTCGCTCAAGCTGCTTGATGTACTTAAGCTTTCACTCAAGGATGAACTTGTACTCAAGGATTCACTCAACGAACTTGATGTACTTAAGCTTTCACTCAAGGATGAACTTGTGCTCAAGGATTCACTCAAGCTGCTTGATGTGCTTAAGCTTTCGCTTAAGGATGAGCTTGTACTCAAGGATTCACTCAACGAACTTGATGTACTTAAGCTTTCACTCAAGGATGAACTTGTGCTCAAGGATTCACTCAAGCT
>NZ_JAPSFH010000043.1:0-622 GCF_026847815.1 Ligilactobacillus sp. UO.C109
GTGCTTAAGCTTTCACTCAAGGATGAACTTGTACTCAAGGATTCGCTCAACGAACTTGATGTACTTAAGCTTTCACTTAAGGATGAGCTTGTACTCAAGGATTCACTCAACGAACTTGATGTGCTTAAGCTTTCACTTAGTGATGAACTTGTGCTCAAGGATTCACTCAAACTGCTTGATGTACTTAGGCTTTCACTTAAGGATGAGCTTGTACTCAAAGATTCACTCAAGCTGCTTGATGTGCTTAAGCTTTCGCTTAAGGATGAACTTGTACTCAAGGATTCGCTCAAGGAACTTGATGTACTTAGGCTTTCACTTAAGGATGAACTTGTACTCAAGGATTCACTTAATGAACTTGATGTGCTCAAGCTTTCGCTTAAGGATGAGCTTGTACTCAAGGATTCACTCAAGCTGCTTGATGTACTTAAGCTTTCTCACTACCCGAGTTATTGGCATTGTTATTATCGCTGTTTCCATTGTCAACATTACCATTGTCAGTAGGGATACTACTGTTATCACTACCTGAGTTATTGGCATTGTTATTGCCATTGTTGCCAGTGTCTACATTACCATTATCTGTAGGAAGTTCTTGATTATTGTCACTACCCGAGTTATTGGCATT
>NZ_JAPSFH010000044.1:0-465 GCF_026847815.1 Ligilactobacillus sp. UO.C109
GTACAAGCTCCTCACTAAGTGAAAGCTTAAGTACATCAAGCAGCTTGAGCGAATCCTTGAGTACAAGCTCCTCACTAAGTGAAAGCTTAAGTACATCAAGCAGCTTGAGCGAATCCTTGAGTACAAGTTCATCCTTGAGTGAAAGCTTAAGCACATCAAGTTCATTAAGTGAATCCTTGAGTACAAGTTCATCCTTAAGTGAAAGCCTAAGCACATCAAGTTCATTGAGTGAATCCTTGAGTACAAGTTCATCCTTGAGTGAAAGCTTAAGTACATCAAGCAGCTTGAGTGACTTAGTGAGGAGCTTGTACTCAAGGATTCGCTCAAGCTGCTTGATGTACTTAAGCTTTCACTTAGTGAGGAGCTTGTACTCAAGGACTCACTCAAGCTGCTTGATGTACTTAAGCTTTCACTCAAGGATGAACTTGTACTCAAGGATTCACTCAATGAACTTGATGTGCTTAG
>NZ_JAPSFH010000045.1:0-400 GCF_026847815.1 Ligilactobacillus sp. UO.C109
CATCATCCACATATACTACTTTGCCTTTTTGTTTATTTGCTTCATATATTACAGTTTCTGTGTAATCTTTAGTATCAAATGTTACTTTTTTACTTGGAACAACAGCTCTATCTGGAGTATAACCTGCCTTTTTTTGCGTCTTCACTTCGTCGAAGCTTTGACTTGGAACTTTGTTCCAGCTTATTTGATTTGTTACTAGATCTTTGTCATCATCACCTTGGTAGGCCGTTACCCCACCAACTAGTTAATACGCCGCGGGTCCATCTAAAAGCGATAGCAGAACCATCTTTCATCCAAGGATCATGCGATCCTTGGAGATATACGGTATTAGCACCTGTTTCCAAGTGTTATCCCCTTCTTTTAGGCAGGTTACCCACGTGTTACTCACCCGTCCGCCACT
>NZ_JAPSFH010000046.1:0-979 GCF_026847815.1 Ligilactobacillus sp. UO.C109
GCCGTGCGTTATTCCGGCATAGCTCAGTTGGTAGAGCATCTGACTGTTAATCAGGGTGTCGACGGTTCGAGTCCGCCTGCCGGAGTATTTTTTTATAATGGAGAGCTGTCCGAGAGGCCGAAGGAGCATGATTGGAAATCATGTAAACGGGTATGACCTGTTTCAAGGGTTCGAATCCCTTGCTCTCCGTTGAATAGTAGAATGGCCCGTTGGTCAAGTGGTTAAGACACCGCCCTTTCACGGCGGTAACATGGGTTCAAATCCCGTACGGGTCATCAATGGAGGATTAGCTCAGCTGGGAGAGCATCTGCCTTACAAGCAGGGGGTCACAGGTTCGAACCCTGTATCCTCCATATTTAAAAGGTCCTATGGTGTAGGGGTTATCACGCCTGCCTGTCACGCAGGAGATCGCCGGTTCAAATCCGGCTAGGACCGTTATACTGAAAAGTATATAATTTTTGGCTCGGTAGCTCAGTCGGTAGAGCAAAGGATTGAAGCTCCTTGTGTCGGCGGTTCGATTCCGTCCCGCGCCACCATTATGGAAGGGTAGCGAAGTCTGGCTAAACGCGGCGGACTGTAAATCCGCTCCTTCGGGTTCGGTGGTTCGAATCCACTCCCTTCCATTTTTTATAATAGGGATATAGTTTAAAGGTAGAACTACGGTCTCCAAAACCGTCGGTGTGGGTTCAATTCCTACTATCCCTGCCATATATGGCGAAAGTGGTGAAGGGGTTAACACACCGGATTGTGGCTCCGGCATGCGTGGGTTCGAATCCCATCTTTCGCCCTTTAATTCTTAAGGATGAACTTGTACTCAAGGATTCACTCAAGCTGCTTGATGTGCTTAAGCTTTCACTTAGTGAGGAGCTTGTGCTCAAGGATTCGCTCAAGCTGCTTGATGTACTTAAGCTTTCACTTAGTGAGGAGCTTGTGCTCAAGGATTCGCTCAACGAACTTGATGTACTTAAGCTTTCACTTA
>NZ_JAPSFH010000047.1:0-437 GCF_026847815.1 Ligilactobacillus sp. UO.C109
ATCAACATTACCATTATCTGTAGGAAGTTCTTGACTGTTGTCACTACCCGAGTTATTGGCATTGTTATTACCACTGTTTCCATTGTCAACATTGCCGTTGTCAGTAGGGATATTACTGTTGTCACTACCCGAGTTGTTGGTGTTGTTATTACCATTGTTTCCAGCATCAACATTACCATTATCTGTAGGAAGTTCTTGGTTATTGTCACTACCTGAGTTGTTGGCATTATTATCACTGTTTCCAGTATCTACATTACCATTATCCGTTGGATCATCAACCTTGGTCTTGGCTGGAACCGTTGGATCCAGCTTTTCAGAACTATTCTTTTCTTCAACCAGCTTATTACCTGGGATAGTGTCGACTGACTGGTCTGGGTAGGTAATTGTGGTATCTCCATTGTCACCCACATCAATCTTGGTTCCTTCTGGTAAGCCAG
>NZ_JAPSFH010000011.1:0-3569 GCF_026847815.1 Ligilactobacillus sp. UO.C109
AAAAAAAAATGGCGTTATTTCTATATAGTATCAAGATAAGAAGAAACTCGCTTCGCGAGTTTAAAAGTTGGCTAAAGCCAACTTTTTTACTGCTCAATTTTTGCTTTCTTTGACTGCAATTTTCTCAACTTTTTCAATTCTTCATCTTCAGCAACCAATTTTTTCAATCTCTCAAAATAATGTTCTTGATATTCTTTTTCCATATCAAACAAAGAAGTCTTATTGCCCATGATTTCATCATAGCGTTTAGAAAAAGCTAAAGCATTTTGAGCTTTACGTGTCAATGCTTTATCCTTTTTGCCATTATAATAAACTTCCATTTGCTCAAAATCTTTTGGAGTTGTTGCATCCAAATAGTTATCTAAGGCTTGAGCTATTACTGCTGACATAGTCAAATCTTTTTCTTGAGCAAACTTTTTTAAAATTTCTTTTTCTTCTGTCGTTACTCTAAGTCTTACAACTTCATCTCTATTTTCACGTTTAAACATCTTTACCACCTCAAAATTATTATAACATTTTGTAGCTACAAATTAAAGCTACTAATAAAATAATATTATCTTAACCCCTCCGCCCCATTGCATTGGGGAACCGTTCGCCGACACGTGTCTCGGGAAAGCAAGCTTGCTTTCTTTTTTCTCAGCGTCTTTATGCTTAAAATAGTCAAGGGTTGCCCTACGGCGTCTCAAAAGCTCCTACGTCGCTTTTTTGCCCCTTGACTATTATTTATATTCAGCTTTATTTAAAACGTCTCAGAAACGATTTTTAAGGCTTGTAATAACTTGTATGTTTGCTTTAAAAATGGCAATAGAAAAAGCAGCAAGGGCGAACGTAGTGAGTGCATTTACCCTTGCAGCTTTTTTTGTTGTCATTTAGTTTTTGTAAACCGACAGAAAAGCCAACAGGTATGACTGTTTACTCACTTTTCAGAGGCATGATCAAACGCATTGCGTTTGTCAGGTGTGGGCGGAAGCCCACGGTTTTTAAAAGGGTTCCGAGGCTCAACGTCAATAAAGCAATTATGTTATTGATTTTAAATTTTTTATATCAAAATGGTCTTTTTCTGTTAAATCATAACCAGAATGAAAAAGAAGTTGAGCTTCTTTTGAAATACATGGTATTTTTCGACCTTTGTAATTAGTTTCTGAAAACCAGTCATTTTGGAAAACATAATTACCACCTTCTGGGTTTGCTTGGGTAATTGATCCATCATCATTTAGATTTATAGGATGAATATCTAAATACCCATATTCTTCATGCTTGAGTTCCATACGTGAAGGCATCCAATCAACTTCTATTTTGTATCCGATATCTTCTAATTTTTGTATAACTTTTTGAGTGTGTTGAGCGTCAAAATCTATATCTATATCTCTGTGTTCTCTTTGTTGTTTTCCAGTTAATACATCTACCCCCCAGCCACCATCTAACCAATAAGTTACTTTCATGTGTTCAAATAAATCTAAAATATAAAATAAATCTTTTTCTGTTACATTATTATTTTTCATTTTATCCCTCCTAACTTGGGAATTTGAAACGAGTTAAAGAGCATAAGAGAAAATGGTCCCACAGGTGCGTGGGAGCCGATAGTATCGGCGTTTTCTTAGGGACTTAATTTTCTCGCTTGTTACACAGCTATTTAACACTTGTTTTACACCTAATTTACACTTTGTTTTACGCTTATTTTACGTAAAACATTTGTTAAACAATAATTTTTCTTCCAGTTTCCTTTTTTTCTTGCGAAAAATAACTGGAAGAAAAATTTTCTCTGCTACTTCAATTCCAGTTCTTAAATTATTCTATCCAGTTCACATAATTTTTTACTTCGTTATTCCAAAGAAAAATAATTTTTTCTGTTTCGGCAGCAGAAGTATTTTCTCCATCAACGTGTACTAAATCATCTTCATGATCTTCAAGTTTTAATTCTTTTCTGATTACTTTAAACTCTCCACCAAATGAAAGTTGACGTTTATGAAATAAAGCTTTTTCTAACTCCTTTAAAAATTCCAAGTCGCTTTCAACATCTTCAGTGATGTAATCAGAACTCTTAACTTGATACTTCGCAACTTCTTTTGCACTCGCAACAAGGCTTTTATCTTTCTTACTGTCTGAAACAGTCTTAATATTTACCACTGGTTTATAATCTAATTTCCGTGCTTTCTGCCACAATTTAGACCAATTATCTTGAGATAAATAATGACCCTTTTTAAAATATGTTGGCGACACTGCTAAAAGAATATGTATATGCTGATGAAAACTTTTCTCTTTTCGATTAACTGTGATTTCTGTTGAACGTACGTATCCTAACAGATCCTTTTGAACTTTTTTATACTGAAAAAGCTTATATAAAGCCCTGTTCATCTCAGCTAATTTTTCTTTTAATTCTCCCTGTTTTGCGTTTTCTTCAGTTAGAGTTAAAAATAAAAATCTTGATTTTGGATATCGTTTATAAAAGACATCTAAAATCGAACTCAATTCATAACTATTTTTCATAGCGTAACGCCAAGCACACAATGGACATAGGCGACTCTTACAAAACCATGTTTGATAAAGCTTTAAGCCATTTTCACTTTTTGTAAAAGTTAGAAGATTACCACACTTTTTTACTCTAAAAGCTTTTTTTATTTCCAGAATCTGTAAATATTCAGCATAGGTTAAATTAGCTAATTTCTTTTCTTTCCAGGGTCTAACCTTGCCATTTTTTGCCTTATCTACTAAAATTTCATCTCCAAACATGAGAAGAACTTCCTTTCTTTACTCATGCTGTCAGAGTCCTAAAGCATTATAACAACAACAATTATTGACTATTCCACCTAACATCTCTATAATGTAGTGAGTAATTATTACACTAAAACCGTAATAAACACAATAATATTTTGCTTTAAAACTCTTGCTTAGGTCGTCCAAAACTTTCAGCATGAGTTTTTTTTTGCATTAATTTTTTTATTCTAAAAACGAGTATACCCTCAATTTTCAAAAAAATCTATACAAGCCAAAAAGTCATAAAAAGTTAAAATATTATAAACAATCCATTCAACCCATTTTCGACCTTTTTGACCCCTTATAAACGTTATTATATCAACGCTTATCGCACTTTTTTTGACTCAAAAAAAAAATGGCGTTATTTCTATATAGTATCAAGATAAGAAGAAACTCGCTTCGCGAGTTTAAAAGTTGGCTAAAGCCAACTTTTTTGGTGTTGTTATTGCCATTGTTGCCTGTATCTACATTACCATTGTCAGTAGGGAGTTCTTGACTGTTGTCACTACCCGAGTTATTGGCATTATTATTACCACTATTTCCAGTATCAACATTGCCGTTGTCAGTAGGAATATTGCTGTTATCACTACCCGAGTTGTTGATGTCGTTATTGCCATTGTTGCCGATCTGCTTATACTATCTGATTCATCTGTATTCATTGAAGAACTTCCACTCAATGAACTTGATACGCTTAGGCTTTCACTTAAGCTACTTGAGATAGATGTACTTAAGCTTTCGCTCAAGGATCTGCTTATACTATCTGATTCATCTGTATTCATTGAAGAACTTCCACTCAATGAACTTGATACGCTTAG
>NZ_JAPSFH010000048.1:0-466 GCF_026847815.1 Ligilactobacillus sp. UO.C109
CATTTCTTGGTAACTCAAATGTTCAGTCCTACAACCCTAAGAAGCAAGCTTCTTAGTTTGGGCTCTTCCCGGTTCGCTCGCCGCTACTGAGGGAATCGAATTTCTTTCTCTTCCTGTGGGTACTTAGATGTTTCAGTTCCCCACGTCTACCTTCAACTAAGCTATGAATTCACTTAGTGATAACAGGCGGTAAAACCTGTTAGGTTTCCCCATTCGGAAATCTCCGGATCATAGTTTACTTACAACTCCCCGAAGCATATCGCAGTTAGTCACGTCCTTCATCGGCTCCTAGTGCCAAGGCATCCACCATACGCCCTTAATAACTTAACCTAATATTATCTAACGATAATAGGTTATGAGTTTAGCGATTAAGAACTATAATTCTTGTTTTAAACTCTTTAAAACGCGGTGTTCTCGGTTTATTTTTAAGAAATAAATCAATATCTAGTTTTCAAAGAACAAAATC
>NZ_JAPSFH010000049.1:0-80702 GCF_026847815.1 Ligilactobacillus sp. UO.C109
AATGAACTTGATGTGCTCAAGCTTTCGCTTAAGGATGAGCTTGTACTCAAGGATTCACTCAAGCTGCTTGATGTACTTAAGCTTTCACTTAGTGAGGAGCTTGTGCTCAAGGATTCGCTCAAGCTGCTTGATGTACTTAGACTTTCACTTAAGGATGAACTTGTACTCAAGGATTCACTCAACGAACTTGATGTACTTAAGCTTTCACTTAGTGAGGAGCTTGTACTCAAGGATTCACTCAAGCTGCTTGATGTGCTTAGGCTTTCACTTAGTGAGGAGCTTGTACTCAAGGATTCACTCAAGCTGCTTGATGTACTTAGGCTTTCACTTAGTGAGGAGCTTGTGCTCAAGGATTCGCTCAACGAACTTGATGTGCTTAAGCTTTCACTTAGTGAGGAGCTTGTACTCAAGGATTCGCTCAAGCTGCTTGATGTACTTAAGCTTTCACTTAAGGATGAACTTGTACTCAAGGATTCACTCAACGAACTTGATGTACTTAAGCTTTCGCTTAAGGATGAACTTGTACTCAAGGATTCGCTCAAGCTGCTTGATGTACTTAAGCTTTCACTCAAGGATGAACTTGTACTCAAAGATTCGCTCAACGAACTTGATGTACTTAGGCTTTCACTTAGTGAGGAGCTTGTACTCAAGGATTCGCTCAATGAACTTGATGTACTTAAGCTTTCACTTAAGGATGAACTTGTGCTCAAGGATTCACTCAATGAACTTGATGTACTTAAGCTTTCACTTAAGGATGAACTTGTACTCAAGGATTCGCTCAAGCTGCTTGATGTACTTAAGCTTTCACTTAAGGAGGAACTTGTACTCAAGGATTCGCTCAATGAACTTGATGTACTTAGGCTTTCACTTAGTGAGGAGCTTGTACTCAAGGATTCACTCAAGCTGCTTGATGTACTTAGACTTTCGCTTAAGGATGAACTTGTACTCAAGGATTCACTCAAGCTGCTTGATGTACTTAAGCTTTCGCTTAAGGAGGAGCTTGTACTCAAGGATTCACTCAACGAACTTGATGTACTTAAGCTTTCACTTAGTGAGGAACTTGTACTCAAGGATTCGCTCAACGAACTTGATGTACTTAGACTTTCACTTAGTGAGGAGCTTGTACTCAAGGATTCGCTCAAGCTGCTTGATGTACTTAAACTTTCGCTTAAGGATGAACTTGTACTCAAGGATTCACTCAAGCTGCTTGATGTGCTTAGGCTTTCACTCAAGGAGGAACTTGTACTCAAGGATTCACTCAATGAACTTGATGTGCTCAAGCTTTCGCTTAAGGATGAACTTGTACTCAAGGATTCACTCAACGAACTTGATGTGCTTAGGCTTTCACTTAAGGAGGAACTTGTGCTCAAGGATTCACTCAATGAACTTGATGTGCTTAGACTTTCACTTAAGGATGAACTTGTACTCAAGGATTCGCTCATGCTACTTGATGTACTTGCACTCTTTGATTCACTCTGACTTTGTGACGTACTTGCACTCTCACTTGAACTTTTACTTGCACTCTCACTTGAACTTTTACTTGCACTTTCACTTTCACTTGTACTTTCACTCGTCAATTCCTTTGGAATTGTCGAATCAATTGTACCTGTACGGGCCTTATCATCTACCTTTAAGTTATAAACTTCTTGACCAACTAATTGACCTTGCAAGGTTGGATAAGACGTATACTTACCAAAATAATACCAATCGATGGCATTTTGATAAGTATTAGCAATCGCATAAACACCAGAAAAGGCTCCGTTATAATTTCCTGCTGCAAGATCAGCTTGGGCAGCATTACTATGTAGAGTCGTAAAGGTAACTGTATAAGAAGCAGCCATAGTTCGAGTGGTATCTCCCCATGATTGGAGGTACATAGCCGTCCCAATTGTGTTCTTATTGAAAGAAGTGATAAATGGTGCTTTATTTACCACCATATCTTTGGAATTTTGTCCGTCTCGTGCTGTTGCATTATCAAATTCGTTATTAAAAGCAAAAGCATTACCAATTTTATCATCTGTATCGCTTACCCGGCCCGAAAAGACCGAGTTATCAAAGTTGTCAGGCATATTCCAAATATCTGCATACCGACCAAATTGATAGATCTTATTCGGGGTGTCACTAATTACTCCATTTGTCTTATTAACGTCCCCTGGCTTAAATGTGATATCTGCTTCTGTATTGACATCCCCTGACGCAGGATCATTTGCCGAGTTTCGTACCTTCAGACCAGTTCCTAGTGGGAAATCCGGACCCTTATAGTAATAAGTCGTTCCTGATCGTAAGCTAACACGGACATTCACATCGCTATTGATTTTGTAATCCTTAGTTAGGTAAAAACCCATTTGGGCGTGTACTAAGCCATATTTCGTAGTCTTCTTATCAGCATCATATGATACACCCTGTTCTGGATAGAAGGTAATCGTCCACTGAGTTTTCCCACCACCTAGGTCCTCTTTTTTCACTTCAACATTATTCTTAGCAACACCAGCTGTTTGATATTTATCCCGACTAGTATAAGCATTGACATCCCACCATAATCGGTTATTTGTATCTCCGGGAATCCACTTGTATTTATCGTTGCCCTTACTTCCCCAATAGGCAGGCGTATCTCCCGATTCCGTATTGGTATCGGGCGTACCTAAACTTGAATTAGTTTGGGCATTTACCATAAAGATATTAGGCTTTATTGAAGAAGATGGTGTCTTTATTTCGTTCATTAATAAAGCAAGATTATCAATACCATATTGGTAATCTTGTTCTGTCAAACTCGTACTACTTTGCATGACAGTAGCATATTGTTTAACTGTTGCTACTAAAGCTGTTTTTAAATCTGAACTTGATGATTTAAAAGCATCGCTATTTACAAAATCTGTAGCTTGATTAATTAAACCTTGTAATTTATCTTTGGCTGTAGTTCCAGTTGTAGTTTGACTATTTTCAAGACTTGTAGAAGCTAATGATTCACTTTTACTTGTAGTCTGAGAAGAAACAGACTGACTGTTTGAATCAGACTTGCTTTCACTAATTGACTCACTTCTAGAATTACTATCAGAGCGAGTTTCACTAGTTGAACTGCTATTAGTATTTAAAGATACAGATTCACTCTTGGAAACAGATGCTTCTGGTTGTACGTTGCTTTCACTTGTACTCAAACTATCACTTACACTACTGCTACCAGATCCTGAACTTAAGTTAACAGTATCTTTATTTACTAAATTTTGATTGCTGTCTAACTGCTTTGTATCAGCTAAAGCAGTGTTAGCAGTTAATACCGTACCTCCGGCAACTGCTCCCAATGCCACAGCACCTTTCAATGCTGCGGTTAAGCCATCTGAACTTAATTTATCCTCTGATTTCTTATCCTTTTCTTTGCTAACAAGTTGAGTATTTATAGCTGATTTATCTAATCTTCCCTTAAACACTCTTATTAACCCTATAGAAGAGATTAATGAACTTACCCATTGCTTGCCAGCTTTATAGAGTTTGACGTGTGTCTTTCTATCATTTTCAAATTCAAAGAAATCTTTCTTATTTCTTCTGAATTTCAATATTCAATCCCCCATATCTAAATTGAATTATAGAATCAATCAAAATCCAAAAATTTTAATTAATCTAACAAATAATTATAAACATTTTATGCAATTCTTCAATACCTTAGAATGTTGGAAAATTTAAAATTCATAAAATTTTGCACTTCAGAATTCCTTTTACATAAACGTTTTTTACATAATAATCAACATAGTGTTGATTATTATTTTTGATGAAATTTAACATCTAAACATTAATATATAGCTATCTATACTAGGTTAATCTACATAAAGTTTAAAAAAAATACCTTTTTATTCTAAAATAACTCTATTTTAAAAAATAGTTAAAAATTTATTATTTTCTACCCCCCCCCCCATATATTTTTGCTTTTTAATATAAAATTTTAATAATATATTAATAATAATCTTATAATTCAATAATTAAAATTTATATTTAAACAAAAAAACATGGCTCTAATCATTTAAATTAGAACCATGTCTTTTATAAATGTTTTCAACATATTAAAGTCTTTTAAATTAACCCCATTTGTTATAAGACAGGCAATTAAATACCAAACTATCACTTAGACACAATGTAGGTTAATCTACATTAGTAATCAATTAAGATGCCAACTTCTACTTCATTGACATATAATCCGCCTATGTCTCATCCTCTAGAATTGGCTACTCAAACTATCAAACTTTCCATATAACCCAATTCTAAAGGGATTCACTCAAACTACCACTGATAATCTACATAAACAGATTATTCAGACTCAAAATCACTGTAAAGAATATTTTATCTTTGACTTGGGTTTTGAAAACATTATTAATTTTTAGATAAGAAATAAATTATATAAAAATATCCTACCTAACTTAATCTTATACAATAAACCATCTAAATACAAGTGTTAAAATACAACTTTTACTTTTTATCTCAACTGCTACTAAATTAAAATTTATTTTATAGCATAAATTATTTTATTTATCTTACTAACATTAAATTAATTTTTTAGTTTTATTCTATTGAATATAATTTTCTACTATAAGTTTTACTTTACATCTTCGTTATTTTTCTACACAAAAAATACTGAAAATCCATATACTACTATAGATTTTCAGTATTTTACTTAGATATATCTTAACAACATTCCCAACAACATTAGTGAGAAAATAATGAACATCATCCATTCCCTTAGATGCGACTTCTTTCGTTTCTTAACTGGCTCGTATCGTGCTTCATCAAGTCGTTTATTGATATTTTCTTCTAATAAGTCTTTTTTCTTATCACTCATCGCGTAATCCCCCCTATCTTCTAAGCAAAGTAAATATCTTTCTTACCATCTGCGCCTATTTCAATCACACTTAACATGATATTCTGTACAATTAACCTATTAACAAATTTCTGCATTCTCTTGAAAGAACGCTCAGCTTCTTTATGGTATTCAAAAACTGGATTTCTCTGAGCAGTCGCACGATTAGATACGACTGTTCTTAATTGTTGCAAGTTATCTACTTCTTCAATCCAACCAGTATCAATCGCCTTTAGTACTGATAGACGATAGAATCTTATAACTTCATCAACACTATCTAGATCTTCTCTTTTCTTCTCTAAAGACTGTTTTACAATATCATGGAGTAATTTTCTCACTTCTTCCAATTGATCAATTGGAAAGTCCATTGGTACCCCACTGTAAGTATAACTTAGATTATCAAAAATAAAGCGTGACAGTTCGTTTCTAGTCCAAGTCTTATGCTCTTTTAGATATTCATCTAAGTAATTCATAACGAATTTTTCTGCATCAAACTTAAACTCTACATCACTATCAATCAATTCATTACGCTGACTGTAAATCAAATTACGCTGCATCTTTGAACTTTCATCATAGTCCAGTGTTTGTTTACGCTCCATAACACCTTGATTATCATGACTCTTTTGCGCCCTTTGAACTGCTCTTCTAAAACGATACTGTTTCAATTCTCTGGGCTCAGCCGGATTATCATTGCGGTGCTTTTTAAAATATTTGTATAGCCATTTAGGGCCATTATTAATAACTGTATCATCTTCTAGTGAGATAAAGAATTGACTAAATCCTGGATCTCCCTGACGTCCAGAACGTCCACGTAATTGTAGCTCGGTTCGTTTGCTAGGCATTAATTCAGTACCAATAACAGCTAAGCCTCCGAGTTCTTTGACACCTTTACCGAGCTTAATATCAGTTCCACGACCAGCCATTGATGTCGCTACTGTAACTGCACCCCATTGTCCTGCCTCAGAGATAATTTCAGCTTCCTTAGCAGCGTTATGTGCGTTCAGTAAGTTATGTGGAATTTGTTCATGTAATAGGATTTCAGAGTAGATTTCTGATAATTCCACATTGGCTGTTGTTAGTAAGATTGGTTGCCCCTTTGCATGTAGCTCTTTTACTAATTTTAATGAAGCTCTTAGCTTTTCTTTTAATGTTGGATAAATCTTATCAGGATAATCTTTTCTAATAACAGGCTTATTGGTTGGAATCTGAATAACTTTCATGTAGTAAGTCTCGATAAATTCCTCGTTCGCAGTCTTTCCAGTTCCCGTCATTCCACCAATCTTCTTAAACAATCTAAAGAAGTTCTGGTAGGTAATTGAAGCCATTGCTCGCGTATCATCACTGATTTTCGCTCCCATCGCAGCTTCAATCGCTTGTTGCTGTCCTTGTTGTAAC
Organism: Ligilactobacillus sp. UO.C109; assembly: GCF_026847815.1. Taxonomy (NCBI): domain Bacteria; kingdom Bacillati; phylum Bacillota; class Bacilli; order Lactobacillales; family Lactobacillaceae; genus Ligilactobacillus; species Ligilactobacillus sp. UO.C109. The sequence goes on from NZ_JAPSFH010000049.1 coordinate 6,239, forward strand.
TTGGTATTTTCCAAAATTCGTCCTTCAGTTGAGTCAAGCAAGTACATTTCTCCATCTTCCACCACGAAGTCCTTACCAATTTCAAACAAATTATGTGCCTTTAAAGCTAAGGCAATATGTCTGACCAATTCAACATGTTTTCCGTCATATAGGTTAGGCACTCTAAAGTAACTTTCAGCAGCATCTATTCCTTGTTCAGTTAACCAGACGTTATTTTTCTCTTCGTCCATTCGATAATCTTCATCTTCAGTTAGAGATACCACGAACTCATCAACCATTTTATAAATATTAGACTGGACACGTGGTGCTCCAGAAATAACTAAAGGTGTAGTTGCTGTATCAAGTAGAACTGCATCAACCTCATCAACAATTACATAACTGAATTCAGGCATAAATTTTTCTTCTTTAGAGCTCGCTAAATTATCAATTAAGTAATCGAACCCTAGACTAGAATTGGTAGTATAAACAATATCGGAATTATAAATTTTCCTCTTATCTTCAGGTTTTAACTCATCAGCATTTTCTGGAACTGCAGAAGCCGCTGAAAGTCCCATCCAGTTGTAAACCTGACTCATTTCTTCACAGTCTCGATTAGCTAGGTAATCATTAGTTGTTACTAAAATTGTACTTTCTCCTGATAGAGCATTCAGGTAAAGTGGCATGGTTGCAGTTAAGGTTTTTCCTTCTCCGGTCTTCATTTCAGCAATATTACCTTGATGAAGGACGATTCCTCCCATAACTTGGACATCATAAGGGAACATTCCTAGTACACGTTTATCAGCTTCACGTATCGCCGCAAAAGCTTCCGGCAAGATACTGTCTAAGGATTCTCCATTCTTCACTCTTTTTCTAAATTGCTTAGTTTTATCCTTTAGTTGATTATCGCTGAGCTTTGCCATCTCATCAGCATGTTTATTCACTTTTTTTAGAATCTTCTTTATTACCCTCAAACTCATACTATCACCTAAATCTCAAATTCCTGCAGTCTATTAATCCCATTTACTAGTGTTTTGACAAAGCCTACCTCTTCATTAACGCTTTGATACCATACTTTTACTTGGGGCTTTTGATAAGCTCGAAGCAAGATTTTTCTTTCACTCTCAGATAAATCTTGTTTTTCAGTTTCAATCTCAGCTAAAGATAATTCTTCATCCGTTACATAACCTGAATATCCTAAAAGGGCATTATAGTACTTAACTCCTACATTCCCATAGGCTCCATAACTAACTAAACGGATTTTTTGATATTTATCTTTCATATCGCGTAGATACTGTTCAATTTCATCGCTAATAAAGAATCCTCCACCCCATAAAGAACTAGCGATTGCCATTGTATTTCCTAATTTCTCCACTTGTTTTCGCTTAATACTTGGTATAGCATGATGATTTGGCTCTACCAACAACACTGTCAATTCATCAGAAGGACGTAAAAATTCCATAAATTCATAATCGCCCCAAATTATCGGAGTTTCACTAATTTCTATTTGTTGGAATTCTACTTGTTCACATCCTGCACTCATTAATTCCATCGTATAACTATGAGCATCTTCTGGATATTCAAAACTTCCCAGTTGTTGCTTGATATAGACTTTCTTAATACTTTCACCCAAATTATCTTTAAAGTCCAACTTGATATATGCGGAATTAGCTGGAATAGTTTCAAATTTAGCTGCTAAATAATAAGTATGGCCCTTACGCAACAATGGCAACTGCGGAAAATTACGAAATGCTTGATAATTAAATGAAGTTCCCCAGAATGCAATACTTTTTCCCGGAGATATCAAACTATTCTTAAAGCTTACGGAATTATAATGGAAAGTTATCTGTGACCCATATCTATAATAATTACGCTTATTCCAATAAATGATATACTTCTTATAATCCATTAACTTTCCTCACCCCTAAACTCATTCAATACATGCTGATACTCTGTAAGGAACCATCTTACAATTGATGGAGAATCATCATTATGACGACCTGTATATCCATGACCGATAACTTTTTCAATCTTCTCTGCTTTGTGAGTTAAATTATAAAAAGCCTTAGGGTCATAGTCATCTTCTTTCATATATGCAACATAGATTGTCGTATTTTTAAGACTCGCATTAGTAAATTTATCCCAAAAAATATCATTTAACTTCTCAGCTGCTTCTCTATTATTTGCTCCCACTCTCGCCAACATTACATCTAAGGCTGTATCAAATGCATTAGGACGATGGAGTCGCCCATTTAAAGCAATATCACCTACGCCTAATAATGGTTTCCCTAGAATAATCGCATGTGGTTCTAGTGTTAATCCGTAATACATCGCTCCAAAAGTCCCCATAGAAAGTCCAGATAGTATTAATTGGTTCTCTGTAAATCCTAGCCAATCTAACTTTTCTCTAATAGCTTTAACTAGTCCATTCTCAAGTGTCTTAGACCCTAGATAAAAGCTACCACCTTCTAAACGTGTATCAGTAACTAAAATAAATGGTGATTTCATTTTCTTCAACATGAAGTACCCTTCAAAACCTTCAGCTGATTTATAACCTGAAAAATAAATATTCAATGGTGGCTTCATATCACCTGGATCAAACAAATAGAATAATTCATCTCTATTTTCATCAACAATACGTTCTCCACCATTTAGGAAAAATCCTTGGTTTATTCTTGAAAATCTTTGATGAACATTGCCTAACCTTATCTTTCCCTTTCCTTTGATGTATATGTTTAAGGACATTGCTTTATCATTATTTTCCCCTTCAAGGATCACAGGTCGATTTAAATTATTACCATCTATACTCCAAGTCTCTAATTCGTTATCTAAATACCAATTGGCTGGTCTTGAAAATTCAAGTTTAATCTCTACTCCTGGATCTTTGATATATTCTATCCAAAATTCAAGTTTAATCTCTTCCTTACCTGCTATATTATAAGTATTTGAAATAATAGGATAATAATCATCGCCAAAATCATCATCTAAAACTAGATACTTTCCGCCTTCAATCTTGTATTCACCTTTATAGCTAGGATTTATTATATAGTTTCCTACGTTAGTAGCTGCAGTATCTCCATACTGACCACTAAAGAATTTACATCCTAAATTAGACATAAATTCATCCATATCTTTATCTAGAATAACTTTGGCCATTTTTTTCTTAAAAAAGTAACTCTGACTTTCAGTTTGAGCGTCAATTCCGTCAGTATAAAATACTGTATATGCCGCTACAAAATTATCTAATGCCATTAAATCTGTTTTTTCATCCATGTCCGTTATAAAAGCCATATTAAATTGTAGACGTCGATGTTGTTTCTTTTCCTCTGCATTTAACTGAGCAATTCTCTCAGACAAATTTTCTGGATCTATCACTAACCATTGAACATTATCTGGCATAGAGTATTTTTCAGATAAATCGTTCTTTCCTACTTGTACTAAGGTTATTTTACTCACTCAAACTTTCCCCCTTTTTCGACAACTGTAAAGCATCGTTCCACAATCCTACTAAGTTGTCACTGGAATACTGTACGATCTTCTTGGCAGTATATACCAACGCTTCATTCCAATTCTTCAATCCCACTAAGTAATGCTCCAACGCATGTTTTAACTCTAATGAATCTGGCACTATCAAACCATTCTTTTGATGATCAACATAAGGGCTAGGAACTGAATTAATTTGTGGAATTCCCGCACTTATCCCTGCAATTTGAAGATATAGATCCATATCCTTGCCCATATCTATAATCAAACGAACAAAATTCAACTTGCTAACAAGCGAATTTTCAGAATCAATCTTATAAAAATCAACTCGTTTAAAGAGTTTAACATTACGCAGAATTTCCTGACTTTCTTCATCTTGAAGTTCATTTTCTGCCATTTCTGCTGCCTGTACATCAGCTTCAGTGATATTTAACTTGTCTAATATTCTTTCTTTTAAATAGTCCAATTTCTCCATTGAACTAGAATTAGCAGCATAGCCACCCAATATCAGTTCAACATATTTATTTTTCTGCATAAATTGTACGACTTCATTAGTCACTATCTTTAATTCTTCAATTGGAGTTTTATCAACTAATACGAATACTCTCAAAGCTCTAATTCGCTGACTTTGTCCCAAGCGCAACCGACTATCAAATGGCGGAATTTGCAAGACCGGCAACTGTATATTTAATTCAGCTAGCTTATCTTTTACCAATTCCGTATTTCTTGGAGTATCGGCTACAATCACGTCCACTTTTTTTAATTGCTCTAAATCAGGAAAATCATGTTCAATATCTAAACGATCACTAAAAATACTCATAATCACTTTACTTTGTCTAGGTAGATCTAAAATTCTTTGATTATGTCTTTTTTCTCCTGCAAGTACGACTACATCATCTTCAGTAAGATTATGTTCAATGAATTCAGAGTATTTTTCGGAAATCAAATCTCTCATTGAGTCATAATTTGTTTGTTTAAAATCTTGCTTGAACAAAGGATTAACTGTCACTTTACCATCATGTTCCAGCCTAAATCTCCATTCACCAGCTAAATTGAAGAATTCTTGTTTTTCAAAACCATTATCATTATGTGTGATAATACTCGACAAAAAGCCTCGATCATCAAAGATATAAACTTTAGAAAGCTTCTTTTCCTTAAAGAAATTTATTCTTTGAAGTTGTCCTAAATTTCCACTGATAATTTGTGCATATGGTTGATTATCTACCCTTACTAAAATGTAAAAGGGATTATAAATAAAGACCGCATTTTTAGGCCAAGCAAATTCTAGAGGATTAACTGGTCTAATATTATCAAGGTGGGTGTCTTGTATATCATCAAAAATACTATAATAATCAATGTCATACAAATCTTGTCTTTGTAAGAAATCTCGCAACATTGGAGCGTATTCTAGAATAATTGTCTTATTCTTCTCCTCAGCTCGATTGAACATCATTAACTGATTGACCGTATCATCGAATTCCATCTTATTGGTTGTAAAATACCATTCTGGGTAAGTCGTTGACCAGTCATTATCACTCTGATTCCATGTCGGAATAAAGTAGAACACTGCTTTCACTTCCTAACTATCACTTATTTAATCCATTTCTTGTAACTGTATAAACTCTTACCAGCACGAATCTGATCTTGAGTAGTAAAGATCATACCAACACACATTAATGCCATTCCCGGCAACATTACCACTTTTCTATAACTTGGGAAAAGCACCCCTAGATACAAAGGAGAACCAGCAATTATACAAATATATATTGATCCAAAAACTGAAAAGAACCAGACATATTTATTGATATAACGTTTGGTATCTTTCCCAGGTCTTACCCCTTTAATGTAGTCACCACTATTACGTAACCCTTCAGCAAGCTGGCCAGCATCAATATTTACAAACCCAAACACAATTGATAATGTAAATAGAACAATAATATACATAGTTGCCCCCGCAAATGTATACATAGACATGCCTTTTTCAAATATCTTTAAAAATCCTACTGGAAAATGGTGAGCAAGGATTTGTAACAAATAACTAGCAATCATAAACATTGACATCGCAAACATGATCGCCATCCCACCACTTGCATTGGGTTTAATTGGAATATAAGATTCTTTATTTAGATTATTGTTTATCATTACCTGCGTTACTGGTATTCGATATTCTGAACGTTCCATAAGAACCGATAAAACTATAATCAAAAGAATCGCCAGAATTACTATACTCGTGATTAGAACTGCATGGGGACTCTTGGAAATTTTCTTAAAACCTTCTCCTGCTTGTTGTCCAATCCCAGATATAATCCCAAACAGCATAATTAACATCATTCCGCCGACACCTTTACTGCCGTTAATTGTCGATAGATATATCGTCAGAAATCCCCCTGCTAACAAGATGCAAACTATACCGGCTTTATACATTAAATCCAACTTCAAATCAAAGTTCATCACAATTCCGATAGCTTGGATGATTGATACAACCAGTGTTATCAGATTTCTTACGTAGCCACTCTCTTTTTCGCTTAGATTTCCTAATCCTAGTGGCTTTATCATAGCTAAAACCGACCATAAAATCATAACAATCATATATGGTCCTAGCCCCATCGACATTAACGTCAGTTTCGTTAGATTTCCCCCTGTTGCACTACTTGTCAGCTGCATAATATAATTACTCTTCGCTTCCGCAACCGTATCCCCTAAAGGAATAGGTATCGAAGACCCCAGTATGTATATCGTCAAAATGACTGCAGTTGTCATAAATTTGGGCGCAAAAAAACTAAATAGCGTATCCTTTTTAGGCTTTTTTCTTAATCTCATCCACTCATCCTCATTTTTTTATATTCTTATCTAATAGTATACCTTGTACAACGGATTATTGTTAACCGTATATTAAAAAAATTATTTCCCAGGTTATTTTCATGCTATAATTTTTTTAGATTTTTTAGAGAGGATTTGATTATTTTGCGAATGAAACATCCCATTTTACATTGGGGACTAATATTTATTTTAGGTTTATTAGGATGTTTGGTTGTGTTTATTGGTGCCTATGTAATCTATATGCAGACACATTATTATAGAATTAAAGATTATCAATCACTACCTATTAAACAAAAACTTACGCATCCTAACAAATTACAAACAAATACTACCTACTCTGCTGCTACATATAATGTTGGATTTGGAGCATATAATCAGAAGTTTAGTTTTTTTATGGATACCGGCAAAATGAAAGACGGTACTAAAACTCAAGGAAAATACGGAAAAGCTGAAAATGAAGCTGCTGTTTTACAAAATACAAATGGTGAAATCAATACGATGAAAAAAATTAATGCAGACTTCATGTTATTTCAAGAAATAGATATTGATTCATCACGTAGTTATCACATTAATCAAGTAAAAAAAGTGAGTCAAAACTTTGCTAACTATGAAGAAATTTTTTCGAATAATTTCCATTCTCCTTATTTGTTATATCCTCTAAATGATCCACATGGAGCAGTTCAATCAGGACTATTATCACTCAGTAAATATCCTGTAGAACAAGCTACTCGTCGTAAATACCCTGTTTCTACCAGTTTCATTACTAAATTTACTGATTTAGATAGATGTTTCACCGTTATGAAAATTCCAGTAACTAATGGTCATAAACTGATTTTAATTAATAGTCATATGTCTGCTTATGATAAAGGTGGTAAAATGCGTGTTAAACAGTTAAAGCTTTTAAATTCTGTCATGGAATCTGAATATAAAAAGGGTAATTATGTCATTGTCGGTGGTGACTTTAACCATACATTTGGTCGAAAGATGTTAACCCATTTTAAGTCCCAACAAGAAATTCCCGACTGGGTGTCTGTCCTCTCTTCGAAAGACCTCGCACCTGATATTCGCATGGTTCATGCTAAAAATGAAAACACTGTTCCAACTTGTCGCGGTACTGATATTCCTTATCAAAAAGGAAAGACTTATACCACAGTTATTGATGGCTTCTTAGTATCCAAGAATATTCAGGCTACTTCTGAAAACATCAACACTGAATTTGCCTATGCCGATCATAATCCAGTTAAATTAAGTTTCAAGCTATTGAATCAATAACCTCTAAGAACGTTGAGCTAATCACGTTCTTTTTTTATTCATAAAATTTTATCGTAAATTCCGAACTTTAATCATTGCACGCAACTTTGTTTTGTGCTATATTGTTTATGGATTTTATGAAACCGTTTACTTTAACGGAGAAAGAAGGTTTTTGTATGTTTAAGAAGTTACTTGCGCCACCTGGCAAAAAGCCACGTCTTTCAGATGCCGAGGTTGCTCGTAAATATCCACGTTATCGTACTCAAGTTATTATCTCTATTTTTGTTGGTTATATGGGGTACTATTTTGTTCGTAATACCACTTCCATTCTTTCTGGGATTTTGAAGATGTCAGCTACCGAAATAGGAATTATAACTTGTGCCAGCTATATTGCTTATGGTGTTTCTAAATTTGTCTCTGGACTTATTTCAGATGAATCAAATTCTAAAATTTTTCTACCTCTAGGACTATTATTATCAGGTATTATTAATATTTTTATCGGTGTTATTCCATCAGTAATCACAAGTGTCTGGCTATTTACCATCTTCTATCTAATCAACGGTTGGTTACAAGGTATGGGATGGCCTCCTGGTGCTAGAACTCTAGTGTACTGGTTTGGTAATAAGGAACGTATCACTTACGGTACTATTTGGAATCTATCACATAATTTTGGTGGGGCTATTGCACCTTTACTAGCAGGTGCTGGCTTGGCACTTGCTGGAAATGATCCATTAGCACAAGCACGTGCAGCATATTGGTTCCCAGGTGTCGTTGTTTGTATCATGGCCGTTATTATTTACTTTATTCAAGAAGATACCCCAGAATCAGTTGGATTACCACCAATTGAAGAATATAAATCAGAAGAATATCGTGAAAGTGATAATGCTAAACTTGAAGAAGATGCTGCTGCTGTTGAAATGAGCATGGGTGAAATTGTTAAGAAATATATTTTGCCAAACACTAAATTAATGTGGTCCTCACTTTACGCTGCTCTCGTTTATATTTTACGTTATGGTATCGTTTCTTGGACCCCTAAGTTCTTAGCAACTAGCATTCAAGACGGTGGTAAAGGTATCACTGCTGCTGCCGGTATGGGAGGATTTTCTTTCTTCGAGCTTGGTGGAATTGCTGGTATGTTAATTGCAGGTTGGGTATCAGCTAAATTATTCAAGAATTCTAAACCTCTAACTAACGTTGCTTGTTTAATCATTACTCTCATATTATTAGTTGCTTATTGGTTTATTCCAGCTGGTCCTGAATATATGATTTGGGACTTCGCAATCCTTATTGGTCTAGGTGCTTCTATTTATGGTCCAGTTATGATGGTTGGTTTATATGCAATGGAACTTGTTCCTAAAGCTGCTGCAGGTGCTGCCGCTGGCTTGTCTGGTACTTTCAGTTATGTTGGTGGCGCTACTGTTGCTACTTTGGTTATCGGTATCATCGTTGACCATTTAGGCTGGGGTGTTGCATTTATCGTATTCGGTATCTCTGGTATTGCTGCTATCATTTGTACCCTACTTTCACGTGATAAATCTCTAGAATATTGGGAAGATGATAAAAAATAATCTAAATATATATAAGTTTTTAAAAAATGACGTTGTACCAATTCCATAAAGAATTGATATAACGTCATTTTTTCTTAATATAATTTGAAAAAGTATTCTGTTTAATTTGCTGGGCTATCGATACTTTGGCTTAATTCCAGATTTTCATTTGCCACTTGGACTATTTCTTCAATCTTACTTTGAATTGCCATTAAAGACACTGCCCCTAAATAAAGACGTGCTGGTGGATTTCCGCCAAATCGTCATTAAATTTCTACTTATGATATGGTCTACCAGCATTTATCATGAATCCACGGTAAATTTGTTCTGTTAAAACCATTCTCATCAGTTGATGAGGAAGTGTGAAACGACCAAAAGAAATTTTTGTATTCGCTCTTTTTAAAACTTCAGGACTTAGTCCCAAAGATCCACCGATAACAAAAGTAATATCACTGGTACCATATGTTCCTAAATCTGCTAACTCTTTAGCAAATTCTTCCGAAGAACGTTCTTTTCCTTCAATAGCAAGGGCGTATACATATTCTTTATCTTTGATTTTCGCTAATATCCGTTCTCCCTCTTTTTCTTTCACGCCTTCCATTTCAGCTGGACTTAATTTTTCAGGAGCTTTTTCATCAGGAACTTCGACAATTTGAAATTTACAAAAAGTACCTAGACGTTTTGCATATTCTGCAATTCCCTGTTTTAAATATTTTTCTTTTAACTTACCCACACCAATAATTTTTATATTCATAAGAAATCCACCTTCACACACAAGTTATTCACAAAGTTATCCACATATCCACAATTGGAATTCCTATATATTGTTACGAATATATTTTCGCCACAAGATTTATTGTTTCTTAATTTGTCAAGAATCAATTACTTATTCACATGAATATTAAATAAAATTAATTTTTATAACTGCTTACAAAAGTTATTATATCAACGTTTATTTTGATTATTATAGTTAGATTATAAAGTTATTAACAATTATTCCACAGTCTGTGGATAACTTTATTTTTGTCTTTTCCCTTTATTCTGTAGTATTTTATGACTTTTCAACAGCCTTAAAATTTGTTATCCAAAAATCTATCCACAAAATAAAAAACACATATCTATCTTACAAGATATGTGCCAAAATTTCTATTTAATTTTCGTTAGATGCTGAAGTGGTATTAGAATCATTTGCTTCTAAAGTCAACTTCACATTAGTAGTCTTCTTACTACCTTCATGATAATACTCAATTGAAACAGTATCACCAATCTTATGTTTGTACAATTCTTCTTTCAATGTCGCTACATCGCTAATCTTCTTACCATTAACCTTTGTAATCACATCATACTTCTTAATATCAGTGTTCTTCAATGGAGAATCAGATTCAACACTCGCAATTACCACACCTTCAGTCACACTACTTGGCAATTTCAATGTTGATGATTGATCACTAGAAGAAATGTTACTCAAATCGACCACTGCCACACCTAAGGCTGGACGAGATACTTTACCATTTTTCACAAGCTGATTAATGATCTTAACAACTTCATTACTTGGAATTGCAAATCCCATTCCTTCAACTGATGTACTGTCACTGCCATATGAACTTGTGCCAGTAGAAGATAATTTCATGGAATTAATTCCGATTACTTGACCCGCTAAGTTGATTAAAGGACCACCAGAGTTACCAGGGTTGATGGCTGCATCCGTTTGAATTACAGTTGCTTGGCCAGTTGCATTACCAGAACTATCAGTTACATCAATTGTACGTTTCTTAGCTGAGATAATCCCTTCAGTTAATGAAGTTGCATATTGAGAACCCAATGGTGAACCGATAGCCAAGGCTGTTTCACCAACTTGAATATTGTCAGAGTCACCAAATGACGCTACTTGTGTTACGTCTTTAGCATTGATCTTCAATACCGCTAAGTCACTAACTGCATCATGTCCAACTTCTGTAGCAGAGACTTTTTTACCACTAGCCAAGATAATTTCAATCTTATTGGATCCAGAAACAACGTGATTATTAGTTACAATGAAAGCTGTATTCCCAGATTTTTTGTAAATCACACCAGAACCTTCACTAGTACTTGTTGTTTCTCCTTTACTACTATTACCAAAGATTGCTTCAAGTGAATCAGATGCACTGCTAGAAGAATAAGCTTCAACTGAAACTACTGCATTTTTCACTGATTTGAAAGCTTTAGTTGTCTGACTACTTACATCTACCTTAATATTAGATGTTTTCGTTGTTCCCAAAGAATTGTTGGAAGTTACATTTCTATTTTCATACCAGTTGTATCCACCAACTGCAATACCTCCACCAAGTAGGCCTGCTACTAAGCTAACAAGTGCAACTTTCTTGATAATTTTATTATTGTTATTGTTGTTGTTATTTTGATTGTTATTTGATGAATTTAATTCTGTAAATTCTCCTTCAATAGGACCTCTTTCACCCATTTTTCCAGCCCCTTTCAAGCTATTTCATAACCTAATTCTAGGATCTAATTATGAAAATTTTGCGAACAAAATAATTAATTTTCTCTAAAAAACTTTCTTTATAATTGGATTAATGGAGTGGCTTGTTTAGGATCTGTATCACAAATTTCAAAGTCATGACCAACCGCTAAATCGTGTTCTTTCATGATATCTTCTACTGTGACATGCGCTAATGCCTTAACATTATTTTCCTGACTTAGATGTCCCAAGAATATTTTCTTAGTATTATTTCCCAAAACATCCATCAAAGCTGCAGCCCCATCATCATTCGACAAGTGCCCTGTATCACTCATAATTCTTTGTTTCAATGACCAGGAGTATGGTCCCATCCGCAACATTTCTGTATCATGATTACATTCAAATAGATAAGCTTCAGCATTATTAATCACACCAGCTACACCATCTGGGACATAGCCAGTATCTGTAACAATCGCAAATGAAGATTTTCCGTGATGTAACTCATAAAATTGAGGTTCAGCGGCATCGTGTGATACACCAAAACTTTCAATATCAACATCGCCAATACTCAAAGTCTTCCCCATATCAAAAATATGCTTTTGCTCCAAAGGAACTTTGCCAATTTTTGCACTCATTGCGTCCCAAGTTCCTTGATTAGCGTAAATATTCATGCCATATCTTCTGGCCAAAACACCTACACCCTTGATATGATCGCTATGTTCATGCGTTACTAATAAGCTATCTACATCCTTCAAAGTTCTACCAATTGAATTCATCAATTCTTCGATCTTTTTCCCAGATAAACCTGCATCTACTAGTACTTTACTCTTAGGTGTTTCAATATATGTAGCATTACCAGTACTTCCGCTTGCTAAAACGCTGATTTTCATTCCTTGATCTTCCACTTTAATATCTGCTCCCTAATTAGTTTCCAACGATAATAATAACAATTTAGTCTTCTTTTTTAAAGTTAATCACTTTATTTTGTGAATTTATAGCTCATTTCTAACAACTTTAATATCTGTTCTGGAGCTACTTTTTTCAATTGTACGCTAATCCAATGTTGCTTATTCATGTGATATGCAGGTAAATATCCTTCTGATTGCTGCAAAATCTCAATTAATTCTGGCTCTAATTTTAAATCTATAATTTCTTCTAACTGAGTACCTTTTAATCCTAATTTTTCTGCTTCAACATCCATAATAATCGCATACCATTTACGATTGTAGTGGTGCCTAAGAACTGCATAATTAGGGTTTTTCTTCCATAAATATTCTGGATTTACTTGATGATGTTCAGCGACATATGCAAATAATTCTTTACGTTCCACTAACTCTACCTCCCTCAGCCAAATCGTGCAAAAAAATAGAACTAAGAAATTTTCCTAGTTCTATTTTCTCACTAATCGTCCATGATTGCACCAGTGAACGCATTTAAGCGTCGATATTGTACTATTCCTGATGTGTCACTCTTTATCTTAACATTCCATGTTGGAATTAAAATTGTATTATTATTAGCTATCAACAACTTAGTATATCCTAGTTTTACCCATTCAACAGTAGAGTTAGCCGGAATCTTGTTATATTGATACAACAAAATAACTGCTCGTCTCTGGCTAATCGTCTTCTTCACTTCTCTTAATTGATGAATTTTAGCGAGATGACGTTGAGTATAACCTACAACATAACCACCTTTAACCGTAAATCTCAATTGACCCTCAGGTGTATAGATTGGCTTTCCATGCACCATTTGCGTATAAACAATGGTATTTTTACTTGATAATTCTTTAGAGTATGCATAGTCTTTCCCATGAATTATCAAGCTCGCATCATCAACTACTGAATTTAAAGTTTTTTGTGGATTATCGCTATCATTTATTTTAATTAACGTGGTAAAATCACCCGTCAATTTATGATCATTATATGTCCAGGTAACGTAGCGTAAATCAGTATCAGCTTTATTCTTCAAATCATCGCTATTAGGACTTGCAAGATAATAACCTTCACTAGCTCGATTCGACAATATCGGATTTATTTCAATCTGATCATTCCGAATACTCTTCATAATCGTTTCATTAGCACCCTGGTTAGAATTCTTTATTGATACTACAGACCAATTTTGTTGAAAGTAGGTAAATATCAAAAAGATATCGAGAACTATGAAAGCTAGAAAGAATATCCACTCAATTCGTCTAAAATTCATACTTCATTCACCTACTTTCCAAAATTTTGAAATAGTTGTTCATAATCAATCCATCTGCCATCAACTTTTATTAGGTAAGTTGGTACCAGATCCACGACTTGACTTGAACTATCATTACGTTGCCAAGAGTATGCGATTTTTATAGCTCTTACACGATTAGAACTATAACCTATGCTTGATAAGCGATTTAAAATATCGCTCGTTGATGGTAGTGTCTTTTGCTTATTAGTATTTGGCAATGGTACTTGTAAACCATACAAAGAGAACATAAACCTTTGGCCATTTGAAGTAACATTTTGTAAGCGATAAGTCCCATAATTATACTCTGAAACAATTGGAAATCCTGCAATATAGTTACGATAAATTACTTCGCCAGTCTTGCTCTCATAATTAGAATATCTAACATCATCTAATATAACTCCTAGAGAATTAAGCTTGGCTAGATTAATCTCTAAAGTCTTACTAAAGCTGACTTTTGACTTATTTTTATCATTACTATCATAATTGATATATTCGACTTCACCATGTTTATTATCAACTGTCATCCTCTGATTGGCGTCATCAGAATAAACCGTCTTACCATCTTGTTGCCTAGTTGTGATTGTCGCTGAAGTGTTAGCCCCCATCAACTTAGCCACCATATTACCAGCAGATTCTTTATTAATTAGATAGCTATATTCGTTTAATTTTACCCCTTGCGGATATGTCCAACGATAGCCATCACCTATATTTTCCAAAGCAGTCGCTACTGACTGTGTATGCTTGTCTTTAGTCAATGCCATTAAAGATTTAACATTCAGATTTTTCACACTTACTTTATAAATATTTTGCTTCTTACTATTTAGAAAATAAATTGTATTTCCTGAATTGCCAGTCGGAATAATAATCTGATCGACATTTTCTTTATTTTCAGCAATCTTTTTAGGTGCCTTATCAAACAAGATGCACACATACTTTATTGGCAATACATCTGGGTAATTCAAAATCAAACTATGACTTTGATTAACTGTGGCCAAATATTTAGGAACATTCTGCTTCGCTACGGTTTTTAATGATGTTATTTCAACTCTATTCATAATCTTTTTAGCTTGATTAGTAATATCTGAATGATAATTGAAATACTGATATTTCTTAGTAGTAGTTTCGTTATACATCAAGCTCGTTGGAGTATATACATCATCTAGCCTTTTATTTGAAGCATTCGTTACACCACTGCTTGTATCAACTGGTGTACGTCCAACGTTTTGAAAGAAGGTAGTAGGATTAAACCAGATTAACCAGGTAAAAGCAATACTGATAACAACAGTCAAAATTAAACCCAGATGTAACATCCATGTCCTAATTTTCATCCCACAAATCCTCCTCACTATATTCTTCATATGGTAAAGAAATATAGAATGTTGAACCTTTACCTTCTACACTATCTACCCAAATGCGACCATGATGAAGTTCAATTACTTCCTTAGAAATCGCTAATCCTAACCCAGTTCCTCCTTGAGCTCTTGAACGTGCCTTATCAACCCGGAAGAAACGATCAAAGACATGACCTAGATCTTTCTTTGGAATTCCTAAACCTTGGTCACTGATACTTAGAATTACATTATTATGTGTTTCCAATAAGCGACAAGTGATTACCCCACCATCTGGAGAGTACTTAATCGCATTATTCATGATATTGTCGACCACTTGAATGAATTTATCGGTATCTAACTCTACCCATAAATCACGTTTAGTAAAGTCACGTTTAATCGTGTAATTCTTAGTTTTAATATCTCGCGTATCAATCTTATCTTTCTTCAACATCATGTCGAAACGATCCAGAATATAATTTACTAGCCCATTGATATTAACTAATTCTAGATCTAATTTTACAGTTCCAGAATCCATTCTCGATAAGCTTAGCAAATCATTAATCATACGTATCATTCTGTCAGTTTCATCTTGTGTAACCTTTAAAAATTCTGGAGCAACTTTTTCATCTCTCCAAGCGCCATCATTCAACGCTTCAATGTAACTACGCATACTTGTCAAAGGTGTACGCAATTCGTGGGAAACATTAGAAACAAATTGCTTACGTTCTCTATCAATCTTTTGTTGTTCCGTAACATCGTGTAGCACGCAGACAATCCCTGAAATAAAGCCAGATTCCCTTTGAATAACTGAGAAATAAGCATTCAAGATTAAGTCTTTTTCACCTGATATATCAAGGACAACTTCATCTTGTTTTTCTAGCAAATCTCTTAACGTATATTGGTTACGAATATCCAAAATATCTAAGATTGACTTACCTAATACTTCGCCTTCAGAAATATCGAGATAATTCATCGCCATATCATTAACAATCGTTATCCCACCACGTCTATCAGTCGCAATCACACCGTCAGACATATGCGATAGCACACTGTCCAATCTTCTTCTTTCTGATTCAGAAAGCTCCTGAGTTTCTTCAACACGAATTGATAAATTATTTACAGCTTGTGCTAATTGACCTAATTCATCATTTCCATATTGATGTACGTGTCCTGAGTAATCTCCACGTGCAATCCTAGCTGTTTGCTGTTTCATTTCTTCGATTGGCTTAGTAATCGAACTTGAAACAATAATCGCTAAAACCATACCGATAACAATCGCAATTAACGAAGCAGAAGCAAAAATCACTACAACGTTATTTACCGAGTCATATACACTTGCCATATCTGCCCGCGTATAGATTGCCCCAACAACTGCGTTATTATTGCTTGATACATTCAGCAAAGGTGTGATTGAAATGTAATATTGCTTATTATCATTTCGATTATAAGTCGTCTCTGTATATGTACGACCTGTATAAAGCACGCCTTTAACTGCACTATTTGTTGTCTTTTGCCCGATTAAAGAACGACTATTTACATCACTATCTCCCCTGATAGTGCCTTTCGCATCTATTACTTGAACTTCTTGAATATTAGCGTTATTAATATCATCCAAGATGTTCTTAATTTTAGTGTTAGCCCCTTCTGTATCCGTCCTACTCAAAGCAACTATTAATGAATTTTCAACATAAGTAGACAATTCCACTCGTTGTTTGAAAGATTTTAAATTATCATTTTTTAGTTGTCTAACAAATATAGCCCCAACAATTTGAAAAGTTATTAGTAATAACAATGCAAATACAAGGGCTATTTTAAAATGGATTGAATGGAAGAAGCGAACTTTTTTATTCATATTTTCTGCCTCTATCATTCCTTACCACCTATTCAACTTCAGGATTGCGTAAATAATAACCTACACCACGACGTGTTACTAACCAAGTTGGACGACTAGGATTATCTTCAATCTTTTCTCTTAAACGACGAACTGTTACGTCCACAGTACGCACGTCACCAAAGTAGTCATATCCCCAAACTGTTTGTAACAAATGTTCACGCGTCATAACTTGACCTAAATGTTGAGCTAAGTAATGTAATAGCTCAAATTCGCGATGAGTTAATTCAATTCTTTGACCATTCTTAGATACAGTGTATGCTTCTGGATGAATTGTCAAATCACCAACAGTAATTTCAGAATTCTTGTCATCTTCAGCAGAAGACTTTGCGGCTACTGCTGATTGACGGCGTAAATTAGCCTTAACACGAGCTACTAATTCACGGTTAGAGAAAGGTTTAGTTACATAGTCATCTGCACCTAATTCCAAACCTAGAACCTTATCAATTTCAGAATCCTTGGCTGTTACCATAATGATTGGCATGTCATGTGTCTTACGAACTTCACGAGCTACTTCTAAGCCATCAATTTTTGGCAACATCAAGTCAAGTAAAATTAAGTCTGGTTCTACTTCCTTAACTTGTTGTAAAGCTTCTTCACCATCATAGGCTGTATAAACATCATAACCTTCTTTGGTTAAATTAAACTTCACTATATCTGAGATGGGTTTTTCATCATCTACTACAAGTATCTTTTTCATAGTTTAATACCTCCTGTCTACTAGTTTTAGCAGACATCTTATAAACAGAACAAATTCCTTATTCCGTACCATTCTTAATTATAACCTATAATTTGTCATCTAACAAAAAATTACCTGAATTCGGTTTTGTTAATTATAATAAAAAAGCGTCGAATTTAACGCTTTTTAATGCTTATTTCAACGCAAATTTTTCAATAACTTTCGCTACTCCATCATGATCATTGTCGACTGTTATTTCATTAGCAGCTTCCTTAACTGCTGGGACTGCATTTTCCATCGCTACTCCGATTCCCGCAAATTCAATCATCGAAATGTCGTTTTCTTCATCGCCAATTGCCATTACATTTTCAGCTGTTAAACCTAATTCTTCGCATAACTTGGCTACTGCATTTCCTTTACTTACACCTTTTGTATATGCTTCATAGTAAAAAGCTGCTGTTTTAGTGAATTCTAGTCTGTTTTCTAATTGTCCAAAATAAGTACGATCTGCGATGGCTGGATCCAAAATTTCAGGTTCATCAATAAACATTCCCTTGATCAAAGGTACATCTCTTAATTCATCAGGTGTACGGTAGGAAATACCCATTGATACAAGATTTGCTTCATATAAAGTGTAGTAACCAATATCTTTGTTACATGTATAAATTCTATCAGGACTGATCACTTGGAAATGAAGATTCATTTTACGTGCAATGGCTTCTAA
This sequence comes from Ligilactobacillus sp. UO.C109, assembly GCF_026847815.1. Taxonomy (NCBI): domain Bacteria; kingdom Bacillati; phylum Bacillota; class Bacilli; order Lactobacillales; family Lactobacillaceae; genus Ligilactobacillus; species Ligilactobacillus sp. UO.C109. The sequence goes on from NZ_JAPSFH010000049.1 coordinate 24,619, forward strand.
ATCAACGAAATCTTCATATGTAAGTCCTTGATGATAAATTACTTTTCCACTCGTACTTTGGACTACTGCACCACCAAAACTAACTACATATTGGTTATCATCATTATCCAAACCTAATTCTGCTAATAGTTTCAACGCTCCTGGTAGCGGTCTTCCTGTACAAATAACTACTTTAATTCCTTGTGCTTTCGCTTTTTCAATTGCTGCTTTTACGCCAGCAGTTAATTCTTTTTTTGAATTTACTAAAGTTCCATCAATATCAATCGCAATTAATTTAATATCCATATTAATTTCCATTCCTTTGTTACCGTTTTATATTTCTCACTATATCATAAGTTAACTTCAAATAGTTGATTTCTAATCCTTACAAAAATAAACTTGAAAAGCAAAAAAGTTGTGCACTGTATAAAAATATGTATAATAGTTATTGCAAGCGTTAGCATTTTTATTTTAAGGAGATGATTTTTTATGAGTAATTCATATATCACAGGATCATTCGAAGGACATATTGATTTTATCAACTACCAAGATTTAGTAGAAGGTGCTTCTAAGGTCATTCCTGGTCCATCATTTGGTTATATACATAGTGGTGCAGAAGATTTATATACCTATGATCAAAATGTAACCGCATTCAATCACAAATTAATTGTCCCACATGTTTTAATGGATGTTGAACAGCCGGATACTTCCTTTACATTTGATAATGATAAATTAACAGCTCCTATTATCATGGCTCCTGTTGCAGCACATGCTTTAGCACATGAAAAAGCAGAAGAAGCTTCTGCTAAGGGCGTTTCTGATTTCGGTACTATTTATACAGCAAGTTCGTTTGCCTCACGTTCTCTAGAAGATATTCGTGCTGCTGCCGGTACAACTTCTCCTTTATGGTTCCAATTCTACATGAGTAAGGATGACGGAATTAACTTAAATATTATCGATATTGCTGAGAGAAATGGAGCTAAAGCAATTATTCTTACAGCTGATGCTACTGTGGGTGGAAATCGTGAAACTGACCGCCGGACAGGTTTTACTTTCCCTGTTCCTTTACCAATCGTAAAAGAATATCAATCAGGTGTTGGTCAAACTATGGATACAGTCTACAATTCAGCTAAACAAAAACTAAGTCCTAAAGATGTTGAATTTATTGCATCACATTCTAAATTACCTGTATATGTAAAGGGTGTTCAAGCACGTGAAGACGTTAATCGTTCCTTAGATGCCGGTGCTAAAGGTATTTGGGTATCTAATCACGGTGGTCGTCAATTAGATGGTGGACCAGCCGCATTTGATTCATTACAATATGTTGCTGAAGCTGTTGACGGACGTGTTCCGATTGTTTTTGATAGTGGTGTACGCAGAGGTCAGCATATTTTCAAAGCTTTAGCTTCTGGTGCTGACTTAGTTGCTATAGGTCGTCCAGCTATTTACGGTTTATCTTTAGGTGGAAGTACTGGTACACGTGAAGTTTTTGAACATCTAAAACATGAACTAGAAATTGTTATGCAACTTGCAGGAACACAGACCATTGAAGATATTAGAAATACTACTTTACGTAATAATAATTTTATTTAACAATTAATCTTCTTATTTTGACACTGATATAATTTTTAGACCACTAAAGAATGGTAGGTGATTTTATCATGAAAGAAGTAAGTCATAAAACTGGGATTTTAATGTTCTTTACTCTTTTTGCAGCTTACGTTACTTTTGCAGCTAGTTGGGTTGGCGGATCAAACTTAGGGCCACAAATTATTCATACTTATTTTAGTGGTAACGTATCACCAGTTATAGGTCAAGTTGTCAACTATACTATTACAATTGCACGTGTTATTGCTAATTTTCTGGCAGCTCTTGTTTTAATGAAATTAGGTATTAAACGTGCTGCTCAATTTGCACTACTACTATTATCTTTTTCTTTAGTTGCTGCATGGATGCCTAATTATTGGATGTATGTTGGTGCACGTATGCTTATGGCTTTAGGTGGTTCAATGATTATGGTTTATATGAATCCAATTGTAGTGAAATTCGTATCACGTGAGCAAAAAATCTTTTATTCTTCTTTTATCACAGCTTCCTATAATATTGGAGCCTTTATTATGGCTATTGCATTTGTTTTATTTGCAAATGCTATGCGTTATAACTGGCGTATTACTTTAAGTTGCATCGCTATTTTAAGCATTATCTTCTTCACTATTTGGTTATTCAAATCTGAAGATTTTGCAACATCTAGTAATGAACAAATTGAAAATGATTATTCATATAGTACAGCTATTAAAGATTTATTTGTATGGAAGTTTTCAATTGGATTTAGTGCATTTTTATTCCTATATGTTATGACCCTAACCAGTCTTCCTCCTACACTTACTGGATTCTTTCCAGGTTTTAAGTCTGAAGCAATGATTTGTGCCGTTTCTGGTGGTGGTATGATAGGTACCCTATTAATGCTTAAAGTTAAACTTGAACGTAAGCGTAGACCAGTCTTACTAGCTTTGGGAACTATTGCGATTGCCTCAATCTCTATCGCAGTATTCTTTGCTGGAACTGCACCTATTATTTCATATCTTCTTTTATTTATTGGTGGAATTGCTTTATTTGCTCAGTATCCTATCTACTTAAACATTCCACATGAATTACCAAATATGACTCCTCAAAAATCCACTTTAATGTTTGGAATTATTTGGGCTTTAACCTATGGAATGTATACTATTTTAAATATCATCTGGAGTTTAGTTCTTGGTTCTAACGGTTTAGTAGCATCTAATGTCTTTTATATAGTTGCTTCTTGTATTTACTTAGTTGCAATTATCTTTTTACCAGAAACTTATCATAAAAAATAAATTGTCTACTCTTTTTTATAAAATATTTTTATCACAAAAAATGGCGTGTACCATCTACAAAAATTGGTATACGCCATTTCCATTTAGAAATATCAATTTCATTCAAATGCCATTTGATTTGTATATAAGTTGTAATAAAATCCCTTTTCTTTCAATAATTCTTCATGACTACCTTCTTCTAGGACATTGCCATCTTTCAACACCACAATCTTATCAGAATTAATAATAGTCTTTAATCTATGTGCAATCACAAAACTTGTCCTACCTGCAATCACTGCGTCCATCGCCTTTTGAATCTTTTCCTCAGTTACAGTATCAACATTTGAAGTTGCCTCATCCAAAATTAGGAATGGTGGGTTGGTCAATATTGTTCTTGCAATTGAAATTAACTGCTTCTGACCAGTTGAAAAGACGGAATTTTCATCGTTAATTTCAGTATTATATCCCTGTGGTAGAGTCATAATAAAGTCATGAATATTAGCTTGTTTAGCCGCTTCTTCTATTTCTTTTTGGCTAGCATTTGGTTTGCCATACTTAATATTATCTGCCACAGTTCCTGAAAAGAGAATTGAATCCTGTAAAACAATTCCTACATTATTACGAAGTGATTCCAAAGTTAGATCTCTGACATCTACATCATCAAAAGTTACTTTTCCACCTGTAACATCATAGAAACGGTTCAACAAGTTCATTACGGTGGTTTTCCCAGAACCAGTTGGACCAACTAATGCTACTGACTCACCTTTATTCACAGAAATATTAATTCCATGCAAAATTTCCTTGTTTTCATTGTATCCAAAGTGAACATCTTCTAACTTAACTCCTTTTTCAAGTGATTTAAGTTTTTGTCCTGTTAAAACTTGATTTTCTTCATCTTGTTCTTCAATTGTTGCTAGACGTCTACCACCTGTCAGTGCTAATTGGATCATGGAATAAATAGAAGTTAACTGAGTTAAAGGTTGGAAATAAGTCTGTGAATACTGTACGAAAGTCACAATTAACCCTAAACCAACTGCTCTACTATAAGTTCCGTCAACCACCCATAATGAACCCATCGCAATCACAATAGATAGGTTCAATACTGATAGACCTTGCATCATTGGGAAAAGAATTCCAGAATAAAATTGTCCTTTAAACATCGCATCGCGAACTTTTTTATTGTGAACTTTAAATCCTTCAACTGATTCTTCTTGCAACCCATTTGTGATAATTACTTTCTGACCATTAATTTGTTCATTAATGTAGCCATTTAGATTACTAATTTCATCTTGCTGAGCATCTAAATACTTGCGTGCCTTTCTCATAATTATCCAACTCAAAACTACAACAAATGGAGTTGAGGCCACTGTTACTAAAGCTAATCTAACATCTATTCTGAACATCATCCATATCGTTCCAATAAACAGTGCTGTTTGCGAAATAACTTCAAATACCGCATTGTTCATCGCATTAAAGATATTATCCAAATCAGAGTTAAACAATGACAATATCTTTCCATCTTGATGCGTATCAAAATACTTAATCGTCATCTTCTGTAACTTACCAAATAAATTCTCACGCATATTATTAGTTGAATGAGCATTAAATCTTGAGGTAATAACCCATGTAAATAGCATGATAATCGCATTTAAAATAAAGAAGATCAACATTAATTTCAAAGCTTGGTAGAAATCATCCATTGATGCTGTTGCCCTAGTAGCTGGATTGAAATACTGTTCTACATATTTTGTTAATGCTGTAAGTGCCAAACCTAAGTAATGTGGGGCTTCAACTTGCGCCCACGTAAAAATGATTGTAAATAGCACTACCAGCGTAATTCCTTTCCAGTAAGGTCTTAAATACTTAATAAAGTATCTTAACGATTTTCTAGTATCACTCAATGATATCACCTGCCTTTTCTCGTGCTTTTTGAGTTGCATAAATTTCTTGGTAAATTGGTGAATTTTTTAGTAATTCTTGATGAGTTCCTTGAGCCACCAATCTACCATTATCCAAAACAATAATCTTATCTACATTCATTACTGATACAATTTTTTCAGCAATAATAAATGTTGTCGTATCCTTTAATTCTTTTTCTAAAGCTTCTTGAACTAGCTTTTCAGATTTAGCGTCCAATGCTGAAGTTGAATCATCTAAAATTAAAATCTTAGGCTTTCCAACTACACCTCTAGCTATTGAAAGACGTTGTTTCTGTCCACCTGAAAAGTTAGATGAACGTTCTTCCACTTCGTGATCAAAAGTATCTTTATACCGACTAATGAATTCTTGTGCCTGTGCAATTTGCGATGCACGTTCCAATTCATAGTTAGTTGCATCTGCTTTTCCTTGACGTAAATTGCTAGCAATTGTACCTGAAAATAAAATTGCTCTTTGTAAAACATACGATACAGTATCACGTAATGATTTTTCATTCACATCACGTAAATCATGTCCACCAATCCTAACTGTTCCTTCAGTTGGATCATATAACCGTGGAAGTAATTGTGCTAAACTAGATTTCCCAGATCCTGTAGCACCAACAATTCCTACCATTTCACCAGCTTTAACCTTGAAAGATATATTTTTTAGAGTTGGTTTATCTGCATCTGGATAAGTAAAGGAAACATTATCAAATTCAACCTCTCCACTTAACTTTTCTTCCGGTGCATCATCTTTAAAGACAACATCAGGTTGGGTCTCAAGAACTTCTTTAATACGTTTTAAAGAAACGCCCCCACGAGCGAAAATAGACATTACAAAGCTACCAATCATAATGGCATACAATAGTTGCATAATATATGTTACATAAGAACTAATTACCGCAATATCACTTGGATGATTGAGAATTGAGCCACCGATCAAGTAAATCGCAGCTGCAATAATAACATATGCAATTAATTCAAAAGATGGAATAACTGTCGAAAAAAGATATCCTATTTTCAAGTTAACATTATTTAAATTGTCAGATGTTTGATTAAATTTATCAATCTCTTGTCCTTCTTGATTGAAAGATTTAACCACACGAACACCTTGTAAATTTTCCTTTGCTTGCGTATTTATCTTATCCATCAAACTTTGAACTTTATTGAATAAATTTCCCATTTTTTTGAAAATAATTCCCGTTATTCCCATGATTAAAACAACCATCAGAACTTCCAGCCACCATAAACGAGGAACGGTTATTATCCCCAAAATAAAAGCACCAACTAAAATTAAAGGTACTCGGAAAACTTGCATAAATATAGTCATAATCATATTGGTAACTTGATTCATATCATTAATTAGACGTACCACTAAACTACCAGTTGAGAATTTCTCAATATTTCCAAAAGAAAAATTTTGAATCTTCGTATACACTTCTTCACGCAAATCACTGGTTACACCCTGTGCCACTCTAGCAGCCGAGTAGACATTAACAATCCCAGCAATAATTCCCACAAGAGCTAAAATTATTAATTGAATTCCGTAGTTTCTAACTTCTACTTGATTGTCTTGCACTATTGCAGTCAGCACATATTGCAGTAATCTCGGTTGCCAAACCGCGACAAATGCGACAATAAAAATTGAAATAATTGCACTAAGAACTTCTTTTTTATAGTTCTTAAAATGTGCCATCAAAATCTGCATCTTCTTACCTCTCATTCTTCATCTTTGTATTTTTTGAAATTTAAATTCCATTCTTCTAGTAATTCATTTAACTGTTCTATTTTCTTTTTTCCCATTTTCATAATAATTTTTTCTTCAATATCTAGTAATGGTTGAATTTTTAACTTCGCATACTTCTCACCCTCCTCTGTTAAAAAACAATATTTTACTCGGTTATCCTTTTCATCTTGTTCTAAAGTAAGATAACCTTCATCTCTTAGTTGTAAGATTCCTTTATTAATTGATTGTTTAGGAAGATTAGTTCTCTCTACAATTTGTTTTTGAGTTAATCTCGTATGTAAAAGTAATTCATATAAAATCACACTACGATAATCAGTTAACCCATGTTTTTGATTCCAATCCTTGTATTCTCTAGCTCCTTTAGCGATCAATAAATCTAATCTTGATGTTAGTGTTTGGACTTCATCTTTCGTAATACTCACCTCAAACTAAAATTAGTCCTTGTGTAGACTTTTTTAAAATAAAAGAATTATAGTCCCTATAGAGATTATTGTCAAAAAATCTGCTTTTCGCAGAATTTTAATACTTTGTACTAACATATTGTTAATTTAATGTATATAATATTAACTAGAGAGATTAGATTGTGTACTTTATGTTTTACAGATAGTTTTTTATGGGGTGATTTTTATAAATAAGGGAACTAAATGGCTAGCTGCAGGTTTAGGCGCTGTAGTCCTTATCTGTGGTGGCTCATTCTTCTATCAAAAACAACATTTCAATCGTAATATCGAAATCAATGGTGTTAAAGTTGGAGGAATGTCAGTCGCTGAAGCTACACAAAAACTCAAAACAACTAAATTAAATAACAATGTATATCTAGGGGAAAAATTACTTGTTAAGGGTAGTGACTCTACCAATTCAACTAATGCTGTTTCCCAAGAAAAGGTTCAAGAAATTTTTGACAAGCAATTCAGCCTTTTCCCATCTGGTCGCAGTTACGACTATCAGGCTAAAGGCGATAGTGATTACTCTTATCGTAAAAACGAATTGCGTGCAGCTGTTAAAAGCGAACTCGAACGTTTAAACGTTAGTCGAACAGCTCCTAAAGATGCCTATGCAGAGTTAAAGAATGGTTCTGTCCATGTTATTAACGCTAAAAAAGGTAATCAATACGATGTTAATAAAATTATGCAAGAATATGATAAGCAATTTAGCGATAATCAAATAAAACTTACTACTGCCTACACTCAACCAATTAGTGCTGATAGCAAGCAAGTTCAAGCTGATAAAGCTAAATTAGAAAAATTAGCTGATCAAAAAGTTAATTACACTGTTCAAAATAAGACTTATACTTTAGCTGCTAAAGACGTCATTAATTCCGCTAAAATTGTAGATGGAAAATATGAATATGATGCTGCTAATTTAAAGAAGAAAATTGATGATATCAACGACAGTCAAAGTACACTCGATAAGAATCTCAAATTCAAAACAACTGGTGGTTCTGAAATTACCTTAGATAAGGGTACCTATGGATGGGCTCTTAGTCCTATTAAGGCTACAAGATCTATCACCACTGCTTTTGAAAAGGGTGATTCTAACCTTAATGCCAAAAGTGATATCTATGGTGAAGGTTATACCGAAAATGGTCTAGGATATAACACTACATCCAACAGTGGTATCGGTAATTCTTACGTTGAAGTTTCTATCTCCCAGCAACATGTATGGGTCTATAAAAATGGTACTCAAGTTGCTTCTCTTAACGTTGTTACTGGTACCAATGATGGAAACTATAATACTCCTACTGGATTGTATTACATCATGTACAAACAGACTAATACTACACTTCGAGGTAAAAATGCCGACAACAGTGCTTATGCAAGTCCCGTTAGTCGTTGGGCTCCATTTACTTTAGATGGATGTGGTTTCCACGATGCTAACTGGCGTAAAAATTGGAGTAGTACTGCTTATCTAAATGATGGATCACATGGTTGTGTTAATGTTCGACCTTCGCAAATCAATCAAATTTACGATAATGTTGAGCAATATGAACCTGTTGTTATTTATAGCTAAAGTAAAAAGACATTCAGAAAAATTCTGAATGTCTTTTTTGGGTTGTATTGGAGAGATTTTTTATTGAAGTGATCCTCTTCGCATAAGAGAATCACTTCAATTCACCCTGAAATAAGTCTTTATGAGTGCCAATCCTTATCATTCTTATAGTAGGATTGGTTTTATGTGGATTATAGATAACTAACACATCTACCTTTCCATTAGATAAATGTTATTCTTGATTTCCATTATAATTGCCACCTCTATTATTCAATATGTGTGGCTTACTTATCTCATTAACTATTCTATACATCGAAAGTTCTTTAAAGCTTCCGCGTAAGTCAGGTATAAGTTCTGGATGCTCTTTTTTTAACTTTCGATAATCATTAGTAAATTGCGGTTCAAAGATTAGTTCAAAATTACTCTCCATCCAAGAACTCCATCATATCATCAACATTGCTAAATCTTGGACTATCATCTGGTATTAACCCTAATTCTTTAGCTTCCGCTAAAATCATTGCTTTTCTTGTTGTCTCATTAAGAATATCATTACTAGATGTTGAAATTTCAAAAGGTATTTTTTTCTTTAATACCAATTGCTTGACTGCCATTGTAAAATAAGCATTTATGTTCAATCCCATAATATCTAAGTCATGTGTTAATTCTTTTTTAAGTTCTTCATCTAATCTAATAGTAGTTGTAACTGTTTTTGCCATATCATCACCTCATTTGTATATTACATATAGCACAAATAATATACAAACGAAAGTAAATTACAATATTAATAGAATAGATTTCTTTATTTTTTCAGACTATTTTTACACCTCGAAACTATTCAAATAATTTCTTATACTCTCCGTATCCCTTTTCATCTAATTCAGCAACTGGAATAAATTGTAAAGCGGCTGAATTTATGCAGTATCGTAAGCCACCTCGATCTTGTGGACCATCATTAAAAACATGTCCAAGATGAGATTGTGCCTGACGACTTCTAACTTCTACGCGATGCATCCCGAATGAATTATCTTCATGATTTGTTACCATGCGATTATTAATTGGTTGAGTAAAAGCAGGCCAGCCACAGCCTGAATTATACTTGTCTTTAGAGGAAAATAGCGGTTCTCCACTAACAATATCTACATAAATTCCATCTTCAAAAAATTCATCATACTTGCCTGTAAAAGCACGTTCAGTTGCTGCATTTTGCGTAACTTGATACGCTTCTTCACCAATTCTTTGTCTCAATTCTTCTTTTGTTTCTTTCATTTCAGACACCTCACATTCTAAATTTATCATAATTCAAAATGTGTTGGACACAAAATAATTTGCTTGTATTTTCATAGACTATTTTTACACTTTGAAAAAATATTAGGCGTTTTCACTACCCATTTTATCCGCCAATTTAATTGCTTCTATGTATTTTTCCTTATCAAATGGGGTCTGTTTATATTCATTAGTTTGCATCGCAAGTTCTGTTATTTTTTCTGCATCACTAACCTTTAATCCTATTTCTTCCAATGTTACTGGCAATCCCAATTTTTTATTGAAAGCAGCTACTTTCTTTAATTCCTCTAACTCATTGAAATAAGCATGCAATACCATTACCCCAAAGGAAACAACTTGCCCATGCAATGGTTCTTTTTCCTTTTTAATCGCTGTCGTTGCGTTGTAGAAAGCATGAGCATGGCATGAATTATAGTAAAAATCGTCTTGATTTACTAAGTTCGAAGCATACCCTGTTGAAACTACAATATCCAGAGCTACTTCTTCAATAGCCTTACTTACAGTTCCATTCTCTACATCTTTAATTCCTTGTTCCCCATACTTATAGAAAGCATCTTTAGAAGAAGCCGCAATTGCTGCACCCAGCACCGCTGTATGAGGTAACTCCACACCACGTTCAACAGCTGCAGCTACTGCATGTTCTACTTCAGGTGCTTTACTAATTCCATCTCCTATCCCAGCCCAAAAATATTCTTTTGGTGCTTTAGCAATCACACTTGTATTAATGAAAACATGTGCTGGTACATCTGGATATCCATATCTATCAAACGATCCGTCTTCCTTATATAAAACAGAAATACCCGTCCCAGCTGAACAATTTGAACAGATTGTTGGGAATGTAAAAATAGTCTTATCTAAATCCTTTGCTACCATCTTTACAGTATCTAATGCTCTACCACCACCAAAACCAAAAATTATATCTGCATCTTGAACTTCGGGAGTCGCTACTAGTCTATCTATATTGGCTTGAGTTGCATCTTTCCCGTAAACAAAACTACCAGTTACAGCAAATCCATTATTTTCCAAAACACTTTTCACATCTGCTTGCGAACTTTTTAATGCTTTTTCTCCACCAATGAAAACAACTTTATGTACTTTATACTTGTCTAAAACTTCTGGAATTTCTTTAAAACAATCTGGGCCATAGCTATAGTTACTCATATAATTTGTTGTCATAGTAAAACCTCTTTCCATTGTAAGCGTTATCTATGACTAAGTTACCATCTTTCAATATCTTAGGTCAATTAAAAAGAACATCTAAATGTTCTTCTTAACACTTAAATGTTCTTTTAGTCTATTTAATTATTCTTCTTTTGCTTATTGTAACCTACTAAACCTAGCATACCTGCAATAGCAAGTGATACTAGTCCCCAAACAGATTGATTTTCTGTTTTATTACCAGTTTGAGGTAATTGGGTAGCTGGTAAGACAGAAGCCTTACTTACAGAAACATGTTGTTTCTTAAATGTATTAGTTTCTTTAATATTTGTCTTTGCTTCTTTTATTACTTTATTTGAAGTAAATTCTGATTTCTTGCCACTATCAGCCTTATTTTCTTTCTTCTCTTCAGTTTGTTTTTGAATGTTTCTATCAACTTCTTGAGAGATCTTTTGACTATTTAGAGCTTTATTATAGTTATCCAACGCTGCTTGTTGTTTAGCTACTGCCTGGTCTAACTCTGTTTTAGCTTTATCTAAAGCTTGTGCAGTTTGACTAGCCTCTACTTTAGCTAAGTTAAGTTCTTCATTGGCTTTATCTAAGACTTTTTGTGCTTCAGAAACATTTTCTCTAGCTGCAGCTACTTTACCTTGTAAGGAATTTAATTCTGCTTTAGCTGCATTTCCCTTGTTTACTAAATCATTTAACTCTGTCAATTCTTTTTGAACTGCCGCAACTTTATTGTTTAACTCAGTTGCTGCCTTTTGAGCAGCCTCAACATTAGCTTGAGCAACTACTAATTCTTTATTAGCCTTGTCAGCATCTACTTGTTTTGCTTGTAAGTTCTTCAATGCTTCATCTTTCGCTTTATTTGCTGCTTGTAATTCTTGTTTAAGAGTTGTTCCATTTTGTTCTGCATTAGCAAGCTTGTTATTAATGTCTTTTAGTTCTTGTTTAGCTTGGGCTAAATTAAATTGTAATTTTTTCACATCAGAAGTTGCTCCGTTACTTACTTTAGCTAATTCTGCTTTAGCTGTATTTAAAGTTGCCACTGCCTTATCATTTTCAGTCTTTGCGGCATTGTATGCTTTTTGTTTCTTAGCTAATTCTGCTTTAGCTGCAGTCGTATCGACAGTAGCTTTACTTAAATCAATATCTTGAGCAGGATTTAATTTATCATTTTCATTTCCCGAGTAGTATGTATACTTGCCATCATTCCATGTAGTATAGCCTGGGAAAATAAAATGCCAATCTAAGAAATTAATATAAGCATTTCCATAACCTGGATAATTATCAACTCTACCATCAATAACTGATGGAGCTACCGCTACATACTTATAATGTTCATTTAGGAAACTTAAAGCATGTCCGTAATTACTTCTAGAGTCATCAAAGAATAGTGCCAAAATTGCAGTATATATATTTGCCTTTAAATCAGCCATTGTTGATATAGATATATAATTTGAATTATATTCTCTATAACTAACATCTTTTGCTGCTTTAACTTGCATAGCTGGAATATTAGTTCTAACTGTATCGTATACTGAAGAAGAGCCAATATTTTCAGCACGTTTATCTAGCAATTCTTTATCATGGCCATCCCCATTCATAATAGACTCACGTTTTGCTTGATAACCATCAGCTATTGTTTTAGTTATTTTCAATCCTTCTTCATTCAAGATTAAATCTTTTAATCCAAAATGTTCACGAATTTGATTAATTAAACTAATTGCATACTTATTAATTTCAACTAATTGTTCATGTGTTAGATGTTGATAATCAACTTTTTCATTAACATCTGCTTGAGAGTAGTTAAATTTTCTATTCAAATCAATTCCACTTTCAGAAATTGCTTTGAAAGTTGCATTATTATCTTCACTTGCCGCCTTTAATCCTTCTAGTGTGTATTCTTTTGGCACTTGAATGATATTTAAAACTTCAGTCTTACTATTTTCTAATGCTGCCAATGCTGCTTGAGCTTTAGCTAACTCTGATTGAGATTTATTCAAACTTGCTTTAGTTTGATTAACTAAAGTTGTCGCATCATTTACTTTTTTAGTTGCTGCTTCAATAGCTTTAGCCCTATCATCATTTCCCTTATTAGCCTTGTCTAATTCTGACTGAATTTCATTAACTTTAGTTTCTGCCTTAGTCTTTTCGCTAGTTAAATTATCAATATTATTAGCATCTAACTTAGCTTGAAGATCATTTGCCTTTTTCTCAGCTTGATTATATATACTTTGAGCTTGGCTAAGTTCTGATTGAGCCTTATTATTTTGATTTTCTTTTTGAACCTGAATTGCTTGTACATTCGATAAATTATTTGTTATTTGAGTTTGTTTTTGTTTTAATTCATTTAACTGATTTGTCTTATCAGCTATTTCTGTTTTAGTAGTTTCAGAGTTAGCTGATTCTATCACTTTTTGTGCATCTTTAACTTTATTTTCAGCTATTGTTTGTTCAGTTTTAGCTTGATCTAATGCTACTTGAGCATCTGATGCTACTTGATTTTTTTCAGCAACATCTTTATTTGCACTTTGATTTGCTTGTGTGGCAGAATCTACTTTGCTTTGTGCTTCTTTAACGTTAGTGCTTGCCAAATCCAAATCTTGTTTTGCAGTATCAGCATTTGCTTGAACTTGATCAGTTTTAGTCTGTGTTTTTGCTTGAGTTGGTGTTACACTATCTGCTTTTGCAGTATTATCAACCACTGCACTTACCCCTACTGCAGAAGCAATTGTTGTCGCAATTGCGACTTTTTTCATCATTTTTTCCATATAAAATACCTCCCATTTAAAAGAAAATACTCAAATACACACTGATTTTATCACTATTTAATATATCTAGCAATTGTATTTCAAACGACTTTTATTCAAAATTTTTGTATAAAACAAAATCTGAGAAAAAGATCGAAATTAAAAAGAGGCTGGGAAAAAAGTCCCAAGACTCAAAGACCGCTAGAAATCACGTTACTAAAAACGTTGATTCCTAGCGGTTTTTAATATAACTATTTTCTAAAATTCATCTGAAAATATAGTTTTTTCCCAGCCTCTTTAATTAATATAAGTTATTTAATTTTATAAAAAATTAGTTTTTCTCGACCATTCTATCATTATCCAATTTTATCTAATGCTTGCTTCAAATCATTAATTAAATCTTCTTCATCTTCAATCCCTACTGATAGGCGAATTAATTCATCTTTAATTCCATTTTCTAAACGAATTTCTCTAGGAATTGATCCATGTGTCATTACAGACGGAACCTCGATTAAACTTTCAATCCCACCTAAACTTTCAGCTAACGAAATTACTTTTAAACTTTCAACAAACTTCTTTGTATCTAATCCATCTTTTAATTCAAAAGAGATTATCGCTCCAAAATGATCCATTTGTTTTTTAGCTACTTCATAGCCAGGAAAATCAGGTAAACCAGGGTAAAGAATTCTTGCAACTCGAGTATCATTTTCTAAGAATTCAATTATAGCCTTAGTATTAGCATGGTGAACTCTCATTCTAGCCCCTAATGTCTTAATCCCTCTTTGAATTAACCAACTATCATCAGGTCCCAAAGTACTACCAATTGAATTTTGTAAAAATGCTAGTTTTTCTGCAATTCCTGCATCGCTAGTAACTGCTAGACCTGCTACTACATCGCTATGTCCTCCTAGATATTTGGTAGCTGAATGTACCACAATATCTGCACCTAATTCAAGTGGTCTTTGATTATATGGAGTTGCAAAAGTATTATCAACGATTGTCTTTAACTTATGTTTCTTAGCAATCTTTGTAATAGCTGCAATATCTGCAATTTGTAACAAAGGATTTGTTGGTGTTTCAAAGTAGATTGCCACTGTATTATCTTGAATTGCATTTTCAACTGCTGCCAAATCTTGCATATCAACAACTGTAAATTCTAAACCAAATCGTTTCAATACTTTATTTATCAAACGGAAAGTTCCACCATAAACGTCACTTCCTACAATAAAATGATCATGAGCTGAATACATAGAGAATGTTGCATGAATTGCAGCTGAACCTGAAGCAAAGGCAAATCCAGCTATCCCACCTTCCAAATCAGCAATCAAAGCTTCTAAGGCTGCACGTGTGGGATTCCCTGTACGACTATATTCCCATTTAGGATTACCACCTAGTTCATATTGATGAAATGTTGATGAACGGTATACAGGGATTGATACTGCTCCTGTTGCTTGATCTTCACTTTGTCCGCCATGAATTAATTTTGTTTCAAATTTCATTATAATTACCTCCGATTAATCGTATATATTTTCACTCAAGTATCTTTCACTAGAATCTGGAAAAATTGTCACAATGGTTGAATTTTCTGGTAATTTTTCTGCCATATGCATGCTTGCTGCTAATGCTGCACCAGATGAAGAGCCAATAAACAAGCCTTGATCTTGTGCCATTTGTTTAACATAATTAAAAGCTTCATCATCACTGATAGTTTGAACTTCATCAACCTTTACTTTTTTGAAAAAAGGTGGAATTTTCTCAACGCCAATTCCTTCTGTCCGATGAGGATGTTCAGGTTGATTATCCAAAATTGATCCCTCTGGTTGAACTACTACTGAAGTCAGCTCTGGATATTCTGCTTGTAATATTTCTGCCGTTCCAGCAAAGGTTCCCCCTGTTCCTGCACCTGCCACAAAAGCATCTAATTTCAAATTATTTGCTTGTAAGTCATCTATAATTTCTTGTCCCAATCCTCTAGTATAAGCATCAGGATTATCACTATTTTCAAATTGATTAGGTATATAACTATTAGCGATCTGATTAGCTAATTCGCGACTTTTTCTCAAAGCTCCCTGCATGCCTTCAGCTCTAGGAGTATTAATAATTTCAGCACCCAATGCTCTCAT
Source organism: Ligilactobacillus sp. UO.C109 (assembly GCF_026847815.1). NCBI lineage: Bacteria > Bacillati > Bacillota > Bacilli > Lactobacillales > Lactobacillaceae > Ligilactobacillus > Ligilactobacillus sp. UO.C109. The sequence goes on from NZ_JAPSFH010000049.1 coordinate 40,411, forward strand.
TAAAGTTTGTTTTTCAGCCGAGAAATGCTCCGGTACTACCAAAATCGTCTTTAAATGATACTTTTGAGTGGCCAAAGCCAAACCAATTCCAGTATTACCAGCTGTGGGCTCTATAATGGTCGTATCTTTATCGATATCGCCTCTCTTCAATGCTACTTCAATCAAAGATACTCCCAATCTATCTTTAACACTGCCACCAGGATTAAAAGACTCTAACTTAGCTAAAATCCTACTTCCTTTAGCTACTGGTATATCTAACTCTATTAAAGGAGTCTGTCCTATCAACTTATAGATACTTTTTACAATCATTGTCATCACTTCCAAATTAATTTTAGTTAATAAAAAAGACACCAACCCAAATTTACTGGATTAGTGTCAATTACGATTCTACGTATAAGTTATGGTTATAATCTAATTACTTGTTAAAACAGATTATCGGCACACCAAAACGTGAAGCGCAATTGACACGCTTCACAACAACATGTATTTAATTCAACTGAATTAAATTTACGCATTTTGGTGTTCCTCCTATCATTATGTAAGTCTATTAACTAATTGTAAGCAATTCTAGCACTTAATTTTTATTTCGTCAATGGTTTTAAATTGCTTACTTAAAAAATCTCGGCTATACTGTCATTAATTAATTATTAGAGGTGATGTTATGGCTTTACCAAAAAGAAGTGAAGTTCCAGTTAATGAAACATGGGATTTAACCGCTATTTATCCAGATAAAAAAGCTTGGAAAGCAGATATGGTAGCAGTTAGAGAATTAGTTACACAATTTCAAAATAACTATCGTTCTAAATTAACTGAGGCTAAAATTATTATTGCTGCTTTACATGATTTAGAAATTATCTATCAAAAGCTTAGTTGGATTGAACACTATGCTTTTCTACCTCAAACTACAGATATGACAAATCCTGAATACAATCAGATGCTAGTTGAAAACGATAATCTACAAGCTGCAATTACAGCTGATTTGTCATTTTTCAAAACTGAAGTTCTAACCAATCCAGTGTCTTTACTTGAACAAGTTGCAGAAATTGAACCTCAATTTGCTCCTGTTGTTCGTCATTGGAAAGTTGAAAAACCACATCAATTATCACCAGAAGTAGAGAAAACTTTAGCGACATTAAGTCCTACACTTAACTCGTCTGAGCGTATCTATACTACAGCTCGTGCTGCTGATTGGGATATGGAAGATTTTGAAGTTGATGGCAAGACTTATCCTATGTCATTTGTACTTTATGAAAATACTTATCAGTATCATCCAAATCCTGAAGTACGTCATAAGGCACACCAAATTTTCTCTGATACTTTGCGCAAACACAAAAATACGGTTGCCGCTAACTATTACACTCAAGTAAGCAAAGAAAAGAAACTTGCTGATTTACGTGGCTATGATTCTGTTTTTGATTACTTATTATCAGATCAAGAAGTTTCACGTGAAACATTCGACCGTCAAATTGATGTTATTATCGATGAACTTGGTCCTGTTATGCAAAAATACGTTAAACTTCTACAAAAAGAACGTGGCTTAGACAAGATGCTTTACTCAGATTTACAAATCGACTTAGATCCTGAATTCGCACCTAAAGCTGATTTAGAATCTGCTACTGGCTATATTAGCGAAGCTGTTTCCGTACTTGGTGAAGATTATAAAAACGCGATTTTGAAAGCTTTCCCTGAACGCTGGGTAGATTTCCCTGCCAATGCCGGTAAAGAATCTGGTGGCTTTGAAACAACTCCATACGGTCTTCATCCTTACATCTTGATGTCCTGGACTGGCGTTTTACCTGATGTCTATACTTTAATTCATGAATTAGGACACGCTGGTAACTTTATTAAGATTAACGAAAATAATTCAATCTTAACAAGTGAACCATCATTATACTTAATCGAGTCTCCTTCTACTTTTAATGAATTATTATTAACTCATTCATTGGAACAAAAGAGTGATGATCCTCGCATGAAACGTTTCGCATATACTACGATGCTAACAAATACTTACTTCCATAACTTTATCACCCACTTATTGGAAGCAGCTTTTCAACGTGAAGTTTATACTTTAGTTGAAAATGGTCAAACTTTTGATGGTGATAAACTTACTCAAATTAAAATGGATGTTCAAAAACGTTTCTGGGGCGATGCTGTAGATATTGACGAAAATGCTGGTCTAACTTGGATGCGTCAATCCCACTACTACATGGGATTATATTCTTACACTTATTCTGCTGGCTTAACAATTGCTACTCAAGCTTATCTAAAAGTTTTAGAAGAAGGTCAGCCTGCCGTTGATCGTTGGTTAGAATATATCTCTCTAGGTGATCAAAAGGCCCCAATGGATGCAGCTAAAGTTGCAGGAGTTGATGTTACTACTGCAGAACCTTTGCATAATACTATCAAGTTCTTAAACGACACAGTCGATAAAGTTATTGCACTAACCGAAGAATTAAATCAATAAAAATAAGTCTTGAATTTATCAACGAGGATAATTTCAAGACTTTATTTTTGTTTTTGGCGATTTTAAGATAGGACCAATTTTCTAATTTCTGCAAATTTTAGCTTATTTTTGCAGAAATTCAAAAATTGGTCCTATGTTCAAATTCAACATTTTTACTTTTCAGTTATTTTATTTAACCCTTCTAAATCTTCGCCATATTACATTAAATGGCACAGCTTGAATAACTGTTGTTAAAACAATCAATAATGATCCAATAATTGCGGCTGTTGATAATTTAGTTCCTAATAAAGTAACAGCTAAAATTGTCGCAATCAATGGTTCAAAAGCACTTAAAATTCCAGTAACGGATGGTGCTATATAACGAATACTTTGTAAAAATAAGGTATAGGCAAACATCGTTCCAAATACCACAATATAGATCACTAACACTATATTGAATAATGATAAATGTGGTTGTTCCATTGTTAAGAACCATGGCAACATAATAATCCCACTAACAAACATCGCTAGCCCACATACTACCATCGCATCGTATTTTTTCAACAATCCACTTGGAAGTAATGTATATAATGTAGCAGCAACTGCACTCCATAATCCCCAAGCTAACGCAATTGGGGTTAGAGTTAGTGTATCTAAACGACCACCAGTTACTAGCAAAAATGTTCCCATTAATGCTACGACAATTGAAATTCCATCTACCCTTCTTGGTCTAATTTTCTGACCAAAAGCCATCCATAAAACGATCAATACTGGCTGTAAATATTGTAAGACTGTCGCTGTCGGTGCATTGCTATATTTAATAGCAAAAAAATAAGATAATTGCGAATTCATAACTCCGAAAATTGCGAATGCCAAAACCATTGCCATATTTTTTCGATCATGAATAATTTCATCGATTTGTTTTGAAGACTTAATTAATCCCCAAATTAATAATAGTAGTCCTGCACCTAATAATCTAACAGCTACTAACCACTCTGTTGTCACTGCATGTGTCATGAATAATTGCTGGGCTGCTGCTCCTGAACCTCCCCATAATGATGCTCCACCAGCAGCTAATAATATGCCCTTCGTTTTCATTGACATAACTTAAATCACCTCTTTTATTTTTACAATTTAGAGACCAGAATAACACTCTCACGTTGTCTTGTAAACAACTAATTGTCATTTATTTTATAAGTTTTTAACGGATAATTAAATGTTGTCATAAAGTGACATTTGATGTTATCTTTTATGTATTTTGGGGAATAAAAAACTGGCAGAAATTTTCTACCAGCTTTTTAATTATTCATCATCTTTTTCAACTCTTAATGGCAAATAATAAGCCTGTCTTTGCTTGAAAAATTCAGCCATTAAATCAACATATAAGTTAGGCTTAACCTTGCCTTGTGGACTAAGAAAGTCGTATCTTACTCCACCTTTTTCTACACTATAAAATCCAGCTTTTGTAAAACCATTACGTTCGTAAAAGTTTTGTCGGCGAATTCTTTGCTCATTGTTTGGAGCTTCTGGACTAGGTCTCTCAGAACTTAATCCCATTGTATAATCTTGATAACGTTCTTTGATTACTTCAAGAGCTTGACTACCATAACCATCGCCTTGTCTATCAGGATCTACTGCTAGAAAGAAGATATATGCTAATTTCTTTGTCAAAATTGTATAGAAGAAACCAACCCATTCATTTTCATCATAAAGACTACAAAATTCTGCTTTTCCTTCATTCGCTCTCATTTTCAATAACCACAAAGGAATTCGTTCAACTTTTGGAAAAACTTCCTCATAAACTCTCTTTATCTGCTTAAAATCTTGTGACTTAGTTGAAATCTTTTCTACTTTTAATACCAAATTATCTTTCCTTTCTAATCTTTATAACGCCATTTTTTATCAGTTAAAATACGTGCAGTAATTAATCCCAATGGTAAAAACATCACTATTAACGCTGCTTCAGTAAGCCAAGTTGCTCCCACATTAATTGAAGCAACTCCAATATTATATACAGCACGATACATATATAATCCAGGAACCATGATCACTATCGAAGGTACCGTTAAAGAAATACGTGGATACCCCTTAATTAGCGATGCTAATAAACCTGCAACTAGTGCAGCAATAAATGCGGCCGCTCCTGCTGGAATGCTGGTTAAATCCACTAATTCTAACCTAAGTGTATTAGCAATAGCTCCTATTATTCCAGCCCAAGTTGCCATCTTAATTGTACTATTAAACATAATTGAGAATCCAAATACTCCGACAAAACTAGCAGGAATCCGTAAAAGCATCATTGGTATTACTCCTAGATCTAATGGAATGAAGTTTACGGGTTTTAAATGAACTGCCATCGCTACCACCCAGCCTACTAAAGTAGCAACTGTGATAATCATAATCGCATACATCATTCTTTCTAAACCTGATCTCATATCAAGTTTAGCAATATCAAGTCCACTAGTAATAAATGGAAAACCAGGAATTACGAATAACATCGCTCCAATATATCCAGCTTCATGTTGTAATGAAACATGCATTATTGCTACTAAAGATTTAAAGGCTATCAAATAGAATATACAAGCAACTGCCACACTAACAGACACACACGCTAATAAAGTTATGCGTCGCTCAATCATTTTTCTACGAATATAATTTCCAAAACCAGCTCCTACAAAAGAACACAACATTTCTACTAGACCTCCACCTAGTAAAAATACGAAGGCGCAACATGCAGAAGCTGCCGCTAAACCAGCTATAATAGCAGTATAGTGTCCTGGCTTACGCTCAATTTCATCTAGTATTTCATGGATCTGTTCAGAACTCAGATCAGACCCACCTTTATTGAAGTCCATGACAAATTGTTCCATTTCTGATAATTTATCGGTATTTACACCTGTACTTGCTAAAGACAAGGCTTGTGTGTAGCCATGCCCTTCTTCATCAACACAAGTATATTCAATTGATACCAAACCTACATCAGCTGAACATGAAATATTTAACTCTCTGGCAATAGTATTCATAGAATCCCGCACTCGCCAAGCACCAGTTCCATACGACAGAAGCATAATCCCTACTCTTCCTACCAAGGTAGCTTTTTCTTTTAAAGTTGCCCTCTTAGCAGGAGTATTACTATTATCTGGCATAAAATTGTGCCATGGCATTTGCATATGATGATGCTTCATCACAGATTGCAACATACTATTGGCTTCTTCACCACTCATTTTAATCAACTCCAAACACCAATTGTTGTAACAAACTCAATTATATATCTTACAGAAAATTATGTCAGTCAAAGAATTTAATTTCAATCTTCAATTAGTATTTTTCTTGTTTGAAAGTTTAAAAGAGTTTAAAAGAATTTAAAATATAATACGAAGTTTAAAAGAGTTTAAAACATAATACGGAATTTAACAAAAAAACATCCCATAGTCATCAACTAATTAGCCAATAACTATGGAACATCTCTTGTTTTTAATTATTAATTTTATATTTTAGATAAAGCCTGTGATTATACTACCAACAACTAGTAGCACTAAACCAGCTAATGTGAAACCTAGTTCACGAGAAGTTTTACGTTCATGTAAGAACAACATTCCACCTAAAGTAGAAATAACTACACTCAATTGTGTGTAAATAAATGCACTTGAAGTTCCGTTTTCTTGAGCAGAGAAGATATATGCAAATGCTGCAATACCCCAAATTGCTCCACCGATCATACCAGCCCAACTTTCACGTGCTGTTAATGCAGATGTTTCTCTAGTAGCGAAAACAAAGATTAAAGCACCACACAAAATACCTAACATTTCAGGTAAGTATAATGCAGTTGGAGAAACATGTCTTACAGCTGGTAAGTTAGGGAATGAACTATAGATCCAGTAACCAACTGTTGTAACTAATAAGAATAATACATCCTTTACAGAAGCTGCTTCACTCTTGTTATCATCAGTTACCGCTGTTAAAACAACACCAACAACAACGATTGCCAAAGCAACAAGACCAATAATCTTAGCTGTTGTTCCACTCCAGTTACCTAGGAATAACATTCCAATTAAAGAGTTACCAACTAATTGGAAACCAGCTGAGATAGGCATAGTTGTTGTTACACCCATACGTTCAGGTTTCATAGAAATAAATTGTCCAATTTGACCGATTGTCCAGCAAGCACCTGCCATGAAAGCCCAAATGAAAGCGGAAGCTGTAATTGTTGGGTGCATGATAGCAAATACGATTAAACCAACCAAAGTAGCACCTAAACCGGTTCCAAGAATTTGATTAGCAGGACCACCGCCAGTTTTGCTAGCGATTAATGGAAAAATACCCCAACAAACAGCAGGTATCAATGCAATAATGATATTCAATTTTGTTCACCTCAAAAAACTTTTTCTCTCTCTATCTGAAAAAACAGACTATTTTAATATTATCCTATAAAGTTAATTGAAAATCAATGGTAAGGCTTACTTTTAATTGAATTTTAATTCTACGCAGTAATTGTCGCTATTGCTTCTTCTAAAGTAAATTCAAAGCTCGTTTGTGCTGGAACTAGTGCTAATTTGAATAAGCCCCACAGTTCATTTTGAGCATACCCAAATATCATAGCTCGATATAATCGTGCTCTGTTTATAACATCAACATCATTTTTAGCAAATGGTTCAATCAAACTTTCTAACAACTCTACTAAATCTTTAAAATGATTTCTTGCTTCTTCTTTTTGACTATAATCAATTCCACCAAAAGCCAAACGTGTTAATCGTGGCTGGATCAATAATAATTCATGTAGTTTACGACCATATATACGTAGAGCTTCTTTTCCAGAAATTCCTTGCAATTCTTCTTTAATCTGTTCAGCTAAACTATCTAAAAAATCATTAATTACTGCAATTTTTAGTTCTTCTTTATCGGCAAAATATGGATACATCGCCTGAGAATGTACCCCTAATACACCAGCAACCTTACTGAAACTTAATTTCTCAGCCCCTTCTTTATTTATAATCTCTTTAGCTGCTTCTATTATTTTTTCGGCTGATAAATTTCTTTTTTGTGTCATTTTTTATTCTCTCACTTGCATTTATTTATTATTAGGTCTATCATTACACTTTGTAAATTAATATAGTAATTATTTTACTTTCTTTACTACTATAAGCTATATTTCGATATTATACAAAGGAAAGGACTATTTTATGGACGAAGCACAACGAGAAAAAAGCCCATGGAAACGTAATTTATACATTCTATGGGTTTGTACTTTTATCGCTGGTATTGCTTTTAGTGAGCTTATGCCATTTATGTCTTTATATGTCAGTCAACTAGGACATTTTTCTAAGGCACAAGTTTCCTTTTATAGCGGTTTGGTCTATGCTGCTACTTTTCTAGTCACTGCCATCGTTTCTCCATTATGGGGAATGCTAGCTGATATTAAAGGACGCAAAATTATGTTAATTCGCGCTTCCTTTGGTATGGCCTTTGCTATGTTTTTAATGGGACTTGTCACTAACGTCTGGGAATTAATTGCCTTACGTGCCCTTCAAGGTTTATTTTCAGGTTTCATTTCAAATGCTCAAGCTTTAATAGCATCGCAAACACCTAGAAAGCATAGTGGGAAAGCTCTAGGAACTCTAGTCACTGGCTCAACTTCTGGAATGTTAATGGGACCTATCATCGGTGGTGTATTAGCCCAATTCTTTTCTATTAGAGACACTTTTTTTATCACCGCTTCCTTACTAGCCCTAGCAGGAATTTTATCTGCCACTTTAGTTAAAGAATACTTCGTACCTGTTAAACGAGAAAAAAATTCTAAAGAACATCGTGGTTTATTATCACAATTTCAAAACCCTCGGCTAATCATTGTTCTGCTTATTTCTACTATGATGGTTCAATTGGGGAATATTTCAATTGCCCCTATTATCAGTTTATACATCAAAGAACTTATGCACAATCAAGGCCCAATTGCCTTAGTGGCTGGTATTATTGCTGCTTTACCAGGTATTTCCAATATTATTTCAGCTCCACGTTTAGGAGCTTATGGTGATGCTCATGGATCAAATAAAGTTCTAATGGCAGGTTATCTTTTTGCTGTTATCATGTACTTCCCACAAGGATTTGTTTCAAGCATTTGGTTACTAGGAATTCTACGTTTCTTTATTGGTATTTCTGATGGGGCACTATTTCCTACCATCCAAACTTTACTAACAAAGAATTCTCCTGCATCAGCTACATCTGCCGTCTTTTCTTGGAATCAATCTTTCCAAGCTTTAGGCAATATGTTCGGCTCACTTTTAGGTGGTTCTTTAGCTGGTCTTTTTGATTACAATGTTGTTTTCATTTCTACCGCTACTCTACTACTACTTAATTTTTTAATTTTATGGTTTACTGAGCCAAGCTTACGTTTGAAATTTAATAGATAACAAAAAACCAGTGGTCGTTGCCCACTGGTTTTCTACTATTTATTCTTTTGTGTTTTTAGTGCTAATTCCAACGTCTTATCGACCAATACTGATTGACTATCGATAATTGGTAAATCAGTAATAGGTTCTCTCTCTTGAGCTAATGATAACTCTGTACAACCTAAAATAACCGCATCACACTTTTCATCTTTTACCATATCTTCAACTAATTCATAGAATAATTTACCATCAACATAATCTTTTTCTTTAATGTCATTATAAATTAATTCCATTGTCTTAGCTTGAATTTCAGCTGTTGGTTTTACTAATTCATAACCAGCATCTAAGATTTCTTTATCGTATACACCGTCATGTAAAGTACCGTTAGTTGCGACAATCCCTACTCTTTTAGTATTAGGATAATCTTGCTTAATTTGTTCAACCGCTAAACGTGGCATATGCAACACAGGTACATCAACTGCAGCTTGTAACTCATTATAAAAATAATGTGCTGTGTTACATGGCAATGTAAAGAAGTCTGGTTTTAAACCTGCTTGTTGTTTAAAATCTTCCAATAATGGAATCTTAGGATTTGGTTTACTATTATCTAAGATATAGGCTGTTCTATCTGGAACTGTTGCATGATTAACCAAAATATAATTCAAATATTCTTGATCATTATTAGCTGGTGTACGTAAATTCAACTGATGAATATAGCTTTCAGTTGCCATCGTGCCCATACCACCAATAATTGTAAAGAAATTTTTCATAAGTTTAGATCACCCTTTATTTTCTTTGAAATAACGATTGAAGTTCTTCACATAGTTATGATTCATCCACTTAATTAATAGCCAACGTCTAATATTCATATCTTTAGAATATTCGAAAGTTGTTCCGTAACGACCAGCTTTAATTAATTCCAAAGCTTTTTGCTTATCTTCATTATCCTTGGCATATTTCTTAAATACTTTCGCAGGCACACCTAACCATAAAGCGTGTTGTTCTTCATCTTTATTTCCATAGACCGTTTCTTGACCCTTTAAGCTATCTTTAACGTAGTCTTTAACAACCCAATCAGCTAAATTGTAACCATCTAAAGTTACAAAGAAACTACTTCTTCCTTGACGAAGATTAATTTCAAATAACTTATATGTGTTATCTCTTGTGTCGTACTTCATATCAAAGTTAGCATAACCAGTATAGTTAATAGCCTCTAAGAAATTCTTGATACGATTATAGATATCTTGATTAAAGTCTGGCAATATTGCAACATAGTTTCCGATTGCCGATGGTGCTGGATCTTCTAGTAAAGGATGTCCCATACACATCATCTTAACTTTATGATCTTTATCTACATAGGCATTTAATACGCGCATATGACTATCATCGCCAGGAATAAAGTCTTGTAAAATGAAGTCAGACTTATAGCCATTTGCATATGCTTGTTTCAAAACATAATCAAATTCTTCTCGATCCTTAATTCTAAAGGCTTTTTTACGACCTTCAAAATGAACGTCAAGCCATTCAACACTATTAGCTGGTTTCAATGCTACCGGATATTGGAATGGTTGTTCAATCTTGTCTCCACTGTCATGATCAGCTTTGGTGATGATTTTTGTTTTTGGATATGGTAAGTCATACTTGTCACACATTTCATAGAAACGTTCCTTATTATTTAAATGCTTCAATAAATCATAGTCAACGTAAGGACAAATAAATACATCTGACAATTCATCCTTATGCTTAGCAATCAATTCTGCATAGCCATCACCACAACCAATTAAGATTACTGGTTCTTCATGATCAGCGTAACGTTTCTTTATCTTACGCATTTCATTAATCCAAACTGGATCTTCAGAAAAACCATCTATTAATTCTAAGTCAACAATTTTTGTAAATCTTGTTGGTGCCAATTCTATTTCTGCAAATGCCTTAACTGGTTTATGGTATAGTTCATAAAAAGAACGTGCCATTCCGTAAACATTAAAATCGCTACCTAATAAAATTGGTGTAAATGCTGGTGCACTCATTATAATTCCTCCACAATTTTCTTTGCTACATTAACATCTGATGGATAAGGTACATCGACACCCTTTATCTTTTGATAAGGATCTTCTCCTTTACCCGCTAATACTACTATATCGTTATTAGTACTCATTTTAATGGCTTTCTCAATTGCCATTTCTCTGTCTAGTTCAAACTCTACTTTTACATTATCATGGTTGATATAACTATCAATTTCTTGAGCAATCTTCATTGGATCTTCAAAGCCTGGATCATCCGTTGTCAAAATCACATGATCCACTTCTTCACTAATTGCTTTTCCGAAACCTGGACGACGAGAAATACCCTTATCTCCAGGAGAACCCAAAACAGCAATTACTCGACCGGCATGAGTTTGTTGTTTTAAAAAGGCAAATAAAGCTTTTAAACTAGCATAATTATGAGCATAATCAACATAGATTGTACCATTATTTTTTGTTTTAATAATTTCCATTCTACCAGGAATATGTACTCTATCAAGTGTCTTGCGTGCATCTTCACCTTTAACACCTGCAAGTAAAGTAGCGATAATCGCACTAGTAGCATTTCCTTCGTTATAATCGCCTGGCACACTTAATTCATACTTTCCATCAACATGTAAGGTTTGAACTTTATCACTAAGTCCCTTAACCTCAATTACACTTTTATGCAAATCTTCAAAATCATTTTGATATTCAATATCTACTGGAATGTTGTCAGAAATTTGAGCACCCTTGCGTGCAAAAACATATATATCTTCTGGTTCTGTTGTTGCTTTTGCAGTATAGTAAACATCTCTCAAATAAGCTGTTTCTCCATTAATCACACAACGCTTAGAATTTACTAAGAGTTGTTCCTTACAATGAAGATAATCATCAAATGTTGGATGTTCATTTCTACCAATATGATCTGGTGAGATATTTAAGAATACCCCCACATCAAATGTAAGTCCATACACACGATTCTTCTTGTATGCCTGTGATGAAACTTCCATTACCAAATGAGTCATGCCATTATTAACTGCAGCTCTCATATCATGGAATAAATCAAGTGATTCTGGAGTTGTTAAATCTGATTTAAATCTTTGATCAGGTTCATTTCCCAACACTCTATCAATAGTTGAAAAAAGAGCTACTTTTTTATCTGTTGCTTTTGCTAGAATATGCTCCGCAAAATAAGCTGAAGTAGTCTTTCCTTTTGTTCCTGTATAAGCAATAATAAATAACTCATTTTGAGGAAAACCATAGAATGCTGCACCTAATAGTGCCATCGCTTTTTGTACGTTAGTTACAATAATACCTGTCGCATCCATTCCTTCAGCATACTTTTGTTCAGAAACATAGGCTGTTGCACCTTTTTCTAAAGCTGAAGTTAAGTAACTAGGTTTAAAATTACCTTTACAGAAAAACAAAGTATTATCTGACACTTTTCTTGAATCATAAGTTACATTTTCAAAAGTCAATTTTTGTTCGTTAACCACTTCTTTTAAGAGGTGGTGTTCATCCAATAAAGATAAAGCTGGGGTTATTTCTAATGCCATCAGCTCCTACACCTTCTAACTTTTTAAACTTGTCTCAAATATCTATTATTTCACGTTTTTGCTAAAAAGGAAATATTTGTTTGATACTTTTATACATTAATTAACTAACTTAAAAAAGATTAGCTTGGTTTTCCAAACTAATCTTCTTTCTTTTTAGATGCTCCACTAACTGCATCAGTTTCACCTGGTTGTGTGAATCTATATTCCACTTCATCATCGACTAGAACCACATGTAAATCATAGTCATCAATTAACCATGTATCTGATGGCATCAAATAAAAAGAGACACCATCTATAGTAACCTCAACACCTGCTGTCTCATCATTATCCAACATAATTCCCAAATAATAACTTGGAAAAACTGTTGGGATGCCACCATATATTTTAGTAAATATTTTTATTCTATCACCTTTTTCAAGGCGCATTTCTTCAATTAATTTACGTCCAGCTTCTTCACTAACTTTAAATTCCATATTGTACACCTCAAATCAAACTTAATTTAACCCTATCAATTTAATTATATCAAATAAGTAACCGATTTCAATTTAGTGAAAAAAGTAACTAAATTCTATACTAAAAACTCCAGAAATTGAGCTAATTTCTGGAGCATAAGATGAATGTTCTTGCTTTTTTGTCTAAGTGATAGTTTGAAAATAAGTAAAAGCGTTCATTCATGGAAGACATAGGGGGGATTAACATCGATTGATAGTAGTTTGAGTGTTTGAGTGAAAGTTTTACCAAAGATTGCTAACAACTATGACTTCCAGAGTACATTTTACCAGAGAAAAAGTAAAAAATAAAGGCTTCTTATATAAAAATTACACTTATAGTGAAATTTTGTCTATTTTCCCGTAAAAAGGACCTTAATTTAGATATTTTTATCCGTTTTTTATATTATTCTGTTACTAAAATTAATATGCTTTTTATTAGACTTTACCTTATTTTTTCCCTAAACTTTAAGTAAAATCACTTTTAGAGAGGTAAATTTTTATGCCTAATAAAATCAGTGGCGCTGATGCCATGTTAAAAGTTTTGCATGAATGGGGAGTTAATCATATCTATGGACATCCCGGTGGATCACTTGACTCTACTATGAATGCTTTACACAATCAACAAGATAAAATTAAATTTATTCAAGTTCGCCACGAAGAAGCTGGAGCCTTGGCTGCTTCTGCCAGTGCTAAGCTCTCAGGTAAAGTTGGAGTAGTATTAGGCTCTGCTGGTCCAGGTGCCATTCATCTTCTTAACGGACTACACGATGCCAAAGCCGATCATGTTCCAGTATTCGCAATCATCGCTCAAGTACCTACTACTAAGATGAATATTGATTTCTTCCAAGCTTACAATGAAGGTCCTTGGTTTGATAATGTTGCTTGTTGGAATAGAACAGCTATGACTGCTGAAAGTATTCCTAAACTTGTTGATGAAGGTATCCGTCAAGCTTATAAGCATCGTGGAGTCGCCACCCTAATTTTACCTAAAGACCTAGGATGGAAAATGATTCCTGATACTTTTGTTTCCAATGCTGCTAACCACGTTGAACCAATTTACCCTGAACCCAATCCTCAATCCATTACCGACGCTTTAGAACTGATAAAAGCAGCTAAAGCACCTATGGTTTACTTCGGTATTGGGGCTAAACATGCTGCTAAGGAATTGAAAGAAATTTCTGCTAAATTTAAACTTCCTCTAGTATCTTCTGTTCTTGCTAAGGGAATTATTGAAGATACCTATCCTACTTATATGGGATCAACTGGCCGTGTTGCTCCAAAAACCGGAGTAGAATTAGGATTTAATACTGATTTAATTCTCTGGATTGGTAACGATGTGCCTTTCAGTATCTTCCTTTTTAATCCTAAGGCTAAAGTCATTCAAATTGATATTGATAGTGAAAAATTAGGTAAACGACATCAAGTTACTGTTCCAATTCTTGCTGATTCTAAAAAAACATTGCAAGCCTTACTTAAACAAGGTGAAGAATTACCTGAAACACCATTCTACAAAGCTGCTTTAGCTAACAAAGAAAATTGGCTAGCATGGTTAAATAGATTTAAACACAGTGAAGATATCCCACTTAGACCTGAACCAGTTTTCGAAGTTTTGAATCAAGAAGCTAGTGATCAAGCAATCTTCACTCTTGATGTTGGTAATGTAAATATTAACTTTGCTAGACTTATGAACTTACATGATCAACAAAAATGGACTACCTCAGGCCAATTCGCAACTATGGGGTATGGTGTTCCTGCGGCCATCGCAGCTAAAATACTTTATCCAGATCGTGACGTATATAGTCTTAATGGCGATGGTGGTTTTGCTATGCTAATGGAGGAAATCATTACACAGGTAAAGTACAATTTGAATATTATCAACATTATTTTTAACAATAAGACCCTTGGCTATATCGAGGCTGAACAAATTGATGACACTCAACAACCTGTTTTTGGAGTCGATCTTCCTGATACTGATTGGGCAACAATCGCCAAAGGAATGGGTGCAATTGGGTATACAGTCTACACTTTAGACGACTTTAAAGAAGCAATTGCTGCTGGTAAAGAAAGTTCCAAGCCAATTGTAATTGACGTTAAATTTACTCGAGAGATGTCATTTACTACTGAGCATATGTATTTGGATCCTAGTTACCAAGATCCACAGAAAGTAGCTAGTTTTATCGAAAAATATCAAGCAACTACTTTACGTCCATTTAGTTATTTCCTAAAGCGTGAACTAGGGGAATCTCGCGATGATTTTAACTCCGCGATGCAAAATGTTTTTGATGTAATTACAACACCATCAACCTTACCGGAAAATTATGACCAAAAGAAAAAAGAACAAGATCAAATCATCCCAGATGCAGTTTCTGGAGCTTCCGAGTACTAAAAAAATCCTATGAAATTGGGTTAATTCCAATTTCATAGGATTTCTTTTATTTAAACTTATTATTTATCAAGTTTCTTTAAAGAATCTCTAATTTCTTCTAATACTTCCAATTGAGGATCTTTAGGTGCTGGAGCTTCTTCCTTCTTGTCTTGACGTAACACTTTGTTGATACCTTTTACCATTAAGAATACAACAAAAGCAATAATCAAGAAGTTAATTACCGCATTTAAGAAACTACCAACTCTAAATGTCGCATTGCCAATTTTAAATACTAAATCAGAAAAATCAATTGCTCCGACAAATAAACCTAAGAAAGGATTAATAATATACTTAACTAAAGAATTAACAATAGCTGTAAAAGCACCACCGATGATTACCCCAACTGCTAAGTCCATTACATTACCACGAGATATGAATTCTTTAAATTCTTTTAACATAAATAATCACCTCTCTAATGATCGTTATTACAGGTTGATATTATATCATGTTGTTCACAATAATTAAATCTTTAATTATTATTTTATATAATAGTTTTTCTATTTTATTAGACCATCAATTTATGGATTATAGAATTTTTCGATCCTTCTATCTGGAATAACCCATAGTAAAGTAGGAACAAATAGTAAAACGTAACTTAAAATTGGTAAGAATAGAGCACAAATTGTAATAGTTAAATATAGTATGATTGATATTTTTCCTTTTAAGTCTCTACCAAATATTTGTTTAAGTTTAGAATGTTTTTTATGCTGTTTCAAAACCTCAATTTGTAATAAATAGTAAGAAATAGCACACATGAATAAAATAAATCCATAAACAAAGGTTGGAGCAGTCCTAAATGGATATGCTCCTAACCATTTTGTTGCCATAGGCAATAACGACATCAAAATAACCAGTGCAAATTAAACCATAGTATTTTTCCTGATACTTTTGATAGGGTTGATACTAAATGATGATGGTTATTCCAATAGATACCTACATAAAGATAACTAAGTATATATGCAATAAAAGTTGGAATAATTGATTTAATTGCATCGAATGTTGCACCATCAGGCATATGCAACTCTAATACCATAATTGTAATTATAATTGCTAAAACTCCATCACTAAATGCCTCCATACGATTTTTAGGCAAAATACTCACTTCCTTTCTCTGCTATCTTAATAAGGCCTTTTTTAATCAGTCAACAAAAATAGCCGTGAGAACTCTCTCACGACTACAATATCTTATATTTTAAGCTTCTGCAAAATTTTGTTCATTTGCATGTGCTTTAACATTGTTAAAACGAATTTGATCCCTAATGTCATGTTCACAGTCTTCAGGGAAGTATACTTGATACCACAAAATAAATGTATAGATTGTAAAAATCTTTTGCATACTTGATTTACCATTCAAATGTTCTTTGAAGATTTCAAGTAATGCATCAGTATCAAAGAATTTCTTGGCAACATCAGATGTGAAAGCATCTTCGATCATTTTCTTATATTTAGGTTCTTTCATCCATTGAGCAACTGGAGATGGGAAACCTAATTTTTCCTTATTAGCAACCTTTTCAGGTAATTCTGCTTGTGCTGCTTTACGTAAGGAAATCTTAGTTGTATCTCCTTGAATACGAGTCTTAATTGGCATTGTAGCTGCAAATTTTGCAACTTCACGGTCAACCAATGGTGTACGAACTTCAAGTGAGTTTGCCATACTCATGCGATCAGCTTTTTGTAAGATATCAAATGGTAACCAAGTGTTGATATCAAAGTATTGCATTTGTGTCATTTCATCTTTATCTTTTACTTCATCAAAGATGTGCTTTGTATATGCACCTGTATCAACATTTAAACTCTTATCTTTTAAGATTTTTTCACGTTCATGGTAGTTATAAACATAGTTTACACGGTAGTAACGTTCACTCAATGGTTGTGCACCACGAACTAAGAAACGTTGACCATGGAAACGAGGTAGGTTTTCAACTGCTTTAGCTAAACCTTTACGTACAAAGCCTGGTACCCATTTTTGATAACGTTCGAATGGACCAGCTTCAAGGTATGTATTATATCCACCAAAGAATTCATCTGCACCTTCACCAGATAAAGCAACCTTAACGTGTTCACGTGTACCTTTTGATAAGAAATATAATTGCATAGCAGATGGATTAGATAATGGTTCATCCATGTAATACATGATTGTTGGTAAAATACCAAAATAATCATCTGCGTCAATCTTGATTGGTGTATTCTTTTGACCGATTCCTTCAGCAAAATCATGCGCCCAATCAATTTCACTATATTTAGAACGATCATATCCTAATGTAAATGATTGAATGTGTTGCTTCTTAATTTTTGTTGCTTCATTAAATACATAACTTGAGTCAACACCACTAGATAAGAAACTACCTACTTCAACATCCGCAACCATATGTGCATCAACAGATTCACGTACTAATTTACGAATTTGACTAGCATCGCTTTCTACTGTTTGTGAGTTGTCAATCTTATCATAATTAAATTTATAATATTGATGCACCTCAGTCTTGCCATTCTTATGAATTACATATTGACCTGGCATAACTTTATAAACATGTTTAAACATTGTTTCCTTGGAAGGAATAAATTCGAAACTCAAATGAATAGGTAATAGTTCCTTGTTGAATTCCTTCTTGAAGTTTGGATGATCTAAGAAAGCTTTGATTTCAGAAGCCCATAAGAATGTTTCACCATCATCATAGTAGTATAATGGTTTAATTCCAAAATGATCACGAGCTAAAAATACTTCGTTTTCTTTTTGGTTATAGATTGCGAAAGCATACATACCTCGAGTCTTTTGAAGTAATTCTGGACCCCAAGCATCATAGCCATGAATCAAAACTTCTGAGTCAACTTCTGTTCTAAAATTATATCCTAATTCTTTAAGTTCTTTTCTAATTTCTTTGTAGTTATAAATTTCACCATTAAAGGTTAATACTTTGGTTTGGTCTTGGTTATACATAGGTTGTTTACCATGAGCTAAGTCAATAATTGATAAACGACGAAATCCCATAGAAATATTATTATCTCTAAAGAAAGCTTCATCATCAGGTCCACGATGACGAATTCGATTAGCCATCTTTTCAATTACATCATCTTGGACATCTGTTTGGTTAACATAACCGACAAATCCACACATATTTGTTCCCCTTACCTTCTATAATTTGTCCTAGAATAATTCTAGTAACTTATTTCATATTAATATTACATACGCATACATGTACGTACACAGTAATAATTGAATTATAGCACTTATCCCAGTAATTATACAAGAAAGGATCTCACTAGGAAAATATCTTATTTTTTTCTTTAGAATATTAAAAATATCCCTTGGTTATTAGTAATTTATCTAATAACTAAGAGATATTTGAATCTTCTTACTGTATTTGTTGTAACGCTTGTCCAACTGTTACAAAGTTGTTGCCATCTGAAATCGATGCAGGTTGTTCACTATTAGAACCATACATATTAGTTTGTTCATCAATCCAATTATTTTGATTATCATCAATACCAAACATCTCAGCTGGTGAAATAAAATCAGTTGTTGCTGCAGTTTCAGAATTAGTTGGTAATGATGGCATTGGATATGCATTATTAATGTAGTTTGAAGCATTCTTAAAAGCTCCAATATGTAAATGAGGAGCATAACTATTATAATCTGGAGAAGCACCGGTTCCTCCAACAGTACCTACTTGTTGTCCGCTTGTTACTTGTTGCCCTTTAGATACTGTAATAGATGCTAGATGTTGGAAATATACAGCTGTATTAGATTCTTGGAAATATACGATAACTACATTACCTTGATCTGGAAGAAAGCCTGTATAACTAACAACACCGCTATTAGTAGCTAAAACTGGAGTACCTTGTACTGCCGGCAAATCCCAACCTTGGTGATATTGAACACCATCTATACTACGCCAGCCCATTCCTGAAGAAATTTGTAAATCATTTACACTAACATTTGGAAATGGTGAACTACTATTGCTTATTCCTTTAATTGCCGTTTGATTAATTGTATCTGCACTTACTTTTGAAAAAAATGTAGAGTGTTTCACAGTAGCTTTCTGAACATTCTTATGTTCTGTCATCGCAGTCTTAGAAATGTGCTTATTTTGCATCATTCCAGTAACACCAATTGAAGCTAACACTGCACTTGCCATAACTAGTCTTTGTGTTATTCTCAAAATTATTTGTCCCCTCTGTTTATTTCTATATATGTTCTTACTTTAAAAACTATCCAGTATTCATTGTACTAAATATGCCAATAATATGTAGCTTTTTCAATTAATCGTTAATCAACTGAAATATTTCACTTAGTTATTTTACACTTGGTTTACAAAGTATTAAAAAATGATTGAACTTATAATCTGTTCAATCATTTATATAATCAATTAAAGCCATATAGTCTTTGAGCTACTTTATAAACATCTGTAGCTAATTTCCTACCAAATTTTCCCGGAAGATTAACACCTATCCCAAATAGTCTTCTTCGTAAAATCCTGTATACATCGTCATATTCTTTTAAATAATTCCATAAATCATCTTTTAAATCCAAGTATTCTTTTGTATTTCCACGAATCAAAAGTATCGACGAAATAGTCGTAATAATTTCTAAATATCTCTTCATGTATTTTCCTACGTCAGAATTAACATCTATATTCTCAGCATAAAATTTTATCATTCTTTTATTAACATACAATTGTTGGTCTATTCGTTTGAGCATCACTTTTTCATTAACTGATTGATCTTCTCTTCCAATAAAATAGTGATACAAATCAACATCTAAATAGTACATCTTTTTAACATAAGGCAATGGCTCAAATACATAAAGGTTATCTACATAGAATTTATACTTTGGTAATTTTAATTTAGCTTCTTTGGTTACTAGACTAGTTCTATATATAACCGCATGCATCAAAAAATATTCTCCATACAGTAAATGTACTTTGTTCCACGTGAAACTTTTATTTTTTGGTAACCATCGATACTTAATTACCTTTTTATGTCCTAACTCCACTTTATCGTAAATATAATTACAAATTAACATATCAATTTCTTCATTTGATTCTTCCAAACTCTCTAGGAAATTCAGAACTTTTTGATATGAATTTAAATCTAGCCAATCATCACTATCAACAACTTTTACATACTTTCCCTTTGCTAAATACATTCCAGTGTTTACTGCTTGCCCATGTCCTCCATTTTCTTGATGAACAGCCTTTACTTGCTTGGGATATGTACGTTCATATTTATCTATAATCTCAGCTGTCCTATCTGTCGAACCATCGTCTATTAATAAAATTTCAACTCTATCATTTCCGGGAAATAACGACTCCACACACCGATCTATATAATCTTGCGAATTGTAACACGGAACTACAATACTCAATAATTTTTCCAAATAATTCACCTATTCTATTCACTATTAAAAATTAGATCATGTTAAATTCTAACATTACTCTCTTATTTCTTCCATAAGCATTATTTCTTTTTGCAAAATTTATTAGTGTTAAAATTAAGGTAGCGTTATAGAAAGAAGGTACCTTATATGAAAATAGGTTTTATTGGCACTGGTGTTATGGGAAATGCTATTTCCGTTAATTTGTTAAAAGCCGGCTATGAAATGGTTGTATATAATCGAACTAAATCTAAAACTGATAATTTAGTTTCTTTAGGTGCTAGTTGGGCTGACTCACCCAAAGAAGTAGCTCAACAAAGTGATATTATCTTTACAATGGTTGGATTCCCATCAGATGTTGAAGACGTATACTTTAATTCTGAAACTGGAGTTTTCGCAGGAGCTAAACCACAATCTATCCTAGTTGATATGACTACTAGTCGTCCTTCTCTTGCTCAAAAGATTTATCAAGAGGGTCAAAAAAGAAATCTCTTTGTTTTAGATGCTCCTGTATCTGGCGGTGATGTTGGAGCAAAAAATGGTACTCTGACTGTTATGGTTGGAGGAGATAAAGAATCATTCGATAAGCTTACAGATGTTTTTGAAGTTATTTCTCAGAGTTATCACTTATTTGGCCCAGCTGGTTCTGGACAACATGCTAAAATGGCAAATCAGATTATGATTGCTGGAACAATGACTGGATTAACTGAAATGCTCGTCTATGCTAAAAAAGCTGGACTAGACTTAGATTCTATTCTTACTACAGTAGGAGCTGGATCAGCAGCCAACTGGAGTCTAAATAATTACGGACCTAGAATCTTAGCATCTGACTATACTCCTGGATTTTTTGCTAAGCATTTTCTCAAAGATTTACGTATTGCTCTAGATTCTGCTAAAAACATGGGTATCAGTCTTCCTGCGACAGAAAAAGCTGAAGAACTTTATCAAACAATGGTTGATGAATTTAAATTAGGCAATGATGGTACTCAGGGATTAATCAAGATATACGATTAAAAAAGACACTTAACAATGTATAAACATTGTTAAGTGTCTTACTTTAACTATTAATCTTCAGCAACAAATGGCAATAAGCCCATGATACGAGCACGCTTAATAGCAACTGTTAACTTACGTTGGTTCTTAGCACTTGTACCTGTTACTCGACGAGGTAAGATCTTTCCACGTTCAGAAATGAAACGACGTAATAAATCTGTATCCTTGTAGTCGATGTATTCAATGTGATTTGCTGCGATGTAGTCTACCTTACGGCGACGACGTCCGCCTCTACGTTGTTGAGCCATGTTATTCCCTCCTCACGCTTACTAGAATGGCAAGTCATCATCAGAAATATCAATAGATTGTCCATTATCAGCAAATGGATCAGCACTATTATCTGCTCCATTATTTGATGGTGTATTTCCACCAAAACTATTATTTTGTTGAGAATCACCAAATGGATTGCTATCAAACTGTGATGCTTGATTTTGCGAAGGAGCATTATTTCCGTAATTATTTTGTGTCATTCCATGTTGTTCACGATAACGATCTGCTTCGGCACGTGATTCCAACAATGAGAAATTCTCAGCTACAACTTCTGTAACATATACTCTTGTTCCTTGTTGGTTTTCATAAGAACGAGTTTGAATTCGTCCGTCAATCCCAACCAATGAACCCTTATGAGTAAAGTTGGCAAAATTTTCTGCTGGTTTACGCCACATTACACAGTTAATAAAATCAGCTTCACGTTCACCTTGTTGGTTAGTAAATTGACGATTTACAGCAACAGTAAATGTAGCAACCGCAGCTCCAGAAGCCGTGTAACGTAAATCAGGATCTCTTGTTAAACGACCTACTAGAATAGCTCTATTAATCACAGTAACTCCTCCTTAATTTTTTATATCTCTTTTAAATTTATTAGTCTTCACGTTTAACGATCATATGACGTAAAATGCCATCATTAATCTTTGCAAGACGGTCAAATTCGTTGATTGCATCTGCATTTTCAGCCTTGATGTTTACAATGTGGTAAATACCTTCACTGAAACCACCAATTTCGTATGCAAAACGACGCTTAGACCAGTCTTTTGAGTCTACGATTTCAGCACCGTCGTTCTTCAAAATGTTATCAAAACGTTCTACTAAAGCAGTCTTTGCTGCTTCATCGATAGCTGGGCTGATGATGTAAGTAATTTCGTAATTTGTCATGTCTATTTGCACCTCCTTATGGACTTATGGTTCTCTGTTCTCCTTTGAACAGAGAACAAGGATTAATTTGAATGATATACATTCACGAATTAAAATTATATCATGATTTTAATCGTTTAGCAAGAGTTTTCCTGATTTACCCTACTAATAATTAACATACGTAAAATAAAAATCTTTTCAAAAAAAAGATTGGGATATTTTCCCAATCTTAAAAAATTCTATTCACCATCTTTTTGAGCAGCATCTAATAATCTAGCAACATCGCTATCTTTTGTATCATCACTAATTTCAGTGCTTACTTCTTGAGTTGTTTCTTCACTATTTTCGTTTTCGTCTTCTGGCTCAACTTTTGTCATTGTCGATACAATAGAATCAGCACCTAAATTAATTAATCTTACACCTAATGTTGCTCGTCCTGTTTCAGATACATCGCTAATCTTAAAGCGTATCATGACACCTTTATCAGTAATAACCATGATATCTTCATCACCATTTACAGTTGTTAGTCCTGCCAACGGTCCATTCTTTTCAGTGACATTTGTTGTCTTTATACCTTTTCCACCACGGCCTTTAATTGGATACTCACTAGCAGCAGTTTGCTTACCGTAGCCATTTTCAGAAATAACGAAGACTTTACTTTCAGGTTCAAGAATTGCAGAACCTATAACATAGTCGTTATCACGAAGACGGATACCTCTAACACCAGCGGCAGAACGACCCATTGATCTGATATCTTTTTCATCGAAAGATACAGCATAACCTTGATGAGTACCGATGATTATGTTCTTAGAATCATCGGTAGCTAGGACATTTATTAATTCATCACCATCACGTAAAGTTATAGCCTTCAAACCATTTTTACGGATATTTCCAAATTCACTGACCGAAGTTCTTTTTACCGTTCCTTGACGTGTGATAAAGAATAGATACATTTCCTTGTCAGTTTGAACTTTATCTGCAGGAATATTTATCACTGTTTGAATTTTTTCATCTGCAGAGATATCCAATAAATTAATTACCGGAATTCCTTTAGCAGTTCTACCATATTCTGGAATTTCATATGCCTTCATCCGGTATACTTTTCCAACATTTGTAAAGAATAGCAATTCATCATGAGTTGAGGTCGTCAATAAATGTTCAATGAAGTCATCATCATGAACTCCCATACCTTGAATACCTCTACCACCACGATTTTGTGCTTTAAAATCACTAGTTGGTAGACGTTTAATATAGCCATTATGTGTTAATGTAACTACTACATTTTCTTCTTCGATTAGATCTTCATCTTCAATACTTAAAACCTCACCAACCATCAATTCAGTGCGTCTTTCATCACCAAATTTTTCTTGAATTTCTAGTAGTTCTTCATAAATGATCTTATCGATTCTTTCAGGCTTAGCTAGAATATCTTCATAGTCTGCAATTGCTGCCATTGTCTTCGAATATTCGTTTTCAACTTTGTCTCTTTCAAGTCCTGTCAAACGTACTAAACGCATATCTAAGATAGCTTGAGCTTGTTTATCACTTAATTGATATTCATTCATCAATCTATCTTTAGCTACATCTGGGCTTTGAGAACCACGAATGATATTAATGATGGCATCAATATGATCTAAAGCTATACGTAATCCTTCTAAAATATGAGCTCTTGCTTTAGCTTTCTTTAATTCAAACTCAGTTCTACGACGAATTACTTCTTCTTGGTGTTTCAAGTAGTATTGTAGAATTTGCTTCAAGCTAAGAATCTTTGGTGTTCCATTAACAATGGCCAACATGTTAAAACCAAAAGTAGTTTGCATTAATGTTAATTTATACAAATTATTTAATACAACTGAAGCACTAACATCTCTACGAACATCAATCGTTACACGCATACCTTCACGATCTGATTCATCTTTAACATCAGTAATGCCTTCGATTTTCTTTTCACGTGCTAATTCTGCAATACGTTCAATTAATCGAGCTTTATTTACCATGTATGGCAACTCGTGTACAACAATTTGTTGTTTTCCATTAGCTTGCTCATCAATTTCAACTTTGGCACGTAAAGTAACAGTACCCTTACCTGTTTCGTATGCTTTTCTGATACCAGATTTTCCCATTACAATTGCGCCAGTAGGGAAATCTGGTCCAGGGATTGCCTCCATCAAATCAGCTGTAGTTACATCAGGATTTTTCATTAACATATGAATTCCGGAAATAACTTCTCCCAAATTGTGAGGCGGGATATTTGTCGTCATACCTACAGCAATACCTGTAGCCCCATTAACTAGCAAATTAGGAAAACGTGCTGGTAAAACAACAGGTTCTCTTTCAGTTCCATCGTAGTTTGGTTGGAAATCAATTGTATCTTTATTGATATCACGGAGCATTTCTAGAGTAATCTTTGACATTCTAGCTTCTGTATAACGCATCGCAGCAGCACCATCACCATCGACAGAACCAAAGTTACCATGACCATCTACTAACATATAACGATAACTGAAATCTTGTGCCATACGTACCATCGATTCATAAATCGCAGAGTCACCATGTGGATGAAATTTACCCATTACATCACCAACAATACGTGCGGATTTCTTATATGGCTTATCAGGAGTAACCCCTAATTCATTCATTCCATACAAGATACGACGATGAACTGGTTTTAAACCATCGCGTACGTCAGGCAAAGCACGAGCTACAATAACACTCATCGCATAGTCTAAAAACGATGTACGCATAACTTTAGATAAATCAACGTCTTTAATTCTATTTGGTAAATCTACCAATTTTCTTACCTCCTAACACTTTTGCTCACGATGTAATTAAACATCCAAGTTATTAACAAATGTTGCATTATCCTCTATAAATTGACGACGAGGTCCAACATGATCTCCCATCAACATTTCAAATACTTCATTTGCTTCTTCTGCATCTGATAATTCTACTCTCAATAATCGACGATTTTCAGGATTCATTGTAGTTTCCCATAACTGTTCAGCATCCATTTCACCCAAACCTTTATAACGTTGAATAACAGGCTTTGGACTAGGTGGTAAACTTCCTAAAACATCATTCAATTCTTCGTCAGAATCAATATATTTTATCATCTTACCTTGACGCACTTGATACAAAGGTGGTTGTGCAATATATACGTAACCTGCGTCAAGCATAGGTTTCATGAAACGATATATCAAAGTTAATAGCAAAGTTCTGATGTGAGCACCATCGACATCAGCATCAGTCATGATGATTAACTTATGATAGTTTGCCTTAGAAACATCAAATTCTTCTCCAAATCCTGTTCCTAAAGCTGTAAATAGCGAACGAATTTCTTCATTAGCCAAAATTCTATCTATTGTTGCTTTTTCAACGTTTAAAATCTTACCTCTAATTGGCAAGATAGCTTGTGTTAAACGTGAACGTCCCTGCTTGGCAGAACCACCAGCAGAGTCCCCTTCGACAATAAATAACTCTGAAATTTCAGGATCTTTTGAAGTATTATCAGCTAATTTCCCTGGCAAATTAGAAATTTCTAAACCATTCTTCTTACGTGTTACCTCACGTGCTCTCTTAGCAGCAATACGAGCTTTAGCGGCTAAAAGTCCTTTTTCTACAATTTGCTTTGCAACTGTAGGATTTTCCAGCATAAATTTATTGAAAGTTTCACTAAATAATTTATCAGTAACCTTTCGAGCATCTGAATTTCCTAACTTAGTCTTTGTTTGTCCTTCAAATTGTGGATTAGGATGTTTAATTGATACTACAGCTGTTAAGCCTTCACGTACATCTTCCCCGGAAAGATTTGCATCATTTTCTTTAATCAAGCCACTTTTACGACCATAATCATTAATTACTCTTGTTAAAGCAGTTTTAAATCCAGATTCATGAGTTCCACCTTCATAGGTATGAATATTGTTGGTGAAAGATAACAAGTTAGAATGGAAATCATTAGTGTATTGTAAAGCTACTTCCACCGTAATTCCATTTTGTTCACCTTCAACATAAATAGGTTCTGGGAAAATAACTTCCTTACCCTTATTCAAGAATTCAATATAATGCTTAATACCACCAGCATAGTGAAATTCTTCATGCGTTGGTTCTTCTTGACGTTTATCATCAATTGTTATCTTTAATCCCTTATTCAAAAAGGCTAATTCACGAATTCTTTTAGTTAACACATTGATGTCATAGGTTGTAGTTTCTGTAAAAATATCTGGATCTGGCTTGAAATGGACAATCGTTCCATGTTCATGGCGAGGACACTTTCCTACAACTGTCATAGAGGTAGCTACTTTACCTAATTTAAAGTCCATACCATAGACGTTTTCATCATCTTCTCGCATGACTTTTACATCTAGATTTGTTGATAATGCATTTACAACTGAGGCACCCACACCATGAAGACCACCAGAAACTTTATAGCCTCCACCGCCAAATTTACCACCGGCATGTAAGACCGTAAAAACTGTTTCTAATGCAGGACGACCTGTTTTCTTTTGAATATCAACAGGAATACCACGACCATTATCTTTTACAGTAATGCTATTGTCTTCTTCAACTGTTACATTAATTTCATCAGCAAATCCTGCTAAAGCTTCATCGATACCATTATCAATAATTTCCCATACTAAATGATGTAGCCCTTGAGAACTTGTTGAACCAATGTACATACCTGGGCGTTTACGAACAGCTTCTAAACCTTCAAGAACTTGTATTTGGCTAGCATCATATTCTTTTGCCTTTTCTTCTTGAAGTTTTTCTTTTCTTTCTTCTTCAGTCACCGCTATTCCTCCTCAATCGTAAATGAATTTTCTTCTGTAATTTTTCCGTTATCTATTCTAAAGATTTTGGGTTTATTAATTAATTGTTGCGCAACATCTGATAATCCTGGTGTAGTCAGGAATGTTTGTACTTTATTTTGAATAGTTTTCAATAAATGAGTTTGTCGAGCACCATCTAACTCACTCAACACATCATCTAACAACAGGATTGGATATTCATTTGTTTTTTCTTTCATCAAATCTATTTCAGCTAATTTCACAGACAACGCTGCTGTTCTTTGCTGGCCTTGCGATCCATACACTTGAACATTTTTGTCATTCAACATAAAACGAACATCATCTCTATGCGGGCCGAGCAATGTTGTCCCTTGAAAAATTTCTTTATCCATCATAGTTTTATACTGTTCAATCAAGGATTGCTTTAATTCCAACACACTCTTTCCTTGGTATTCTTTCAATGTACTTTCATACTGAAATTGTAAATGTTCCTTCCCCTGTGTGATTTGGTTATGTAACTTATCAGCATATTTTTCTAATTCTTGTAAAAACTCTAATCTTTTAAAAATTATTTGCGAACCACTTTCTGAAAGTTGCTCTGATAATATTTCTAAATATACTTTATCCGTTGCCTTTTTGGTTTGTAGTTCTTTAAGATACTTATTTCGTTGGCGCAAAACCGCCCGATATTCAGTCAAGGCATGTAAGTAAAGAGCATCTATTTGTCCAAACTCCATATCTATGAACCTTCGACGAACTGATGGAGCCCCCTTAACTAGCGCTAGGTCTTCCGGCGCAAACAGAATAACATTTAATTGCCCGATATACTGTGACAATCTTGCTTTTTCCAAATAATTAACTTTGGCTTTCTTACCTTTACGACTTATCAAAAGTTCTAACTTCGTGTTACCTAAACGTTGATGAACTTCTCCTCTAATTAATGCGGCATCTTTTTTAAAAGTTACCATTTCCCTATCATTGCTCGTTCTATGACTACGTGCCATTGCTAAAACATATATAGATTCCAATAAATTAGTTTTTCCCTGAGCGTTTTTCCCAATCAAAACGTTAACTTGAGGAGAAAAAGCAACATTAACATCTTCATAATTTCGAAAATGTTTAAGTTCCAATTTTTCAAGATACATTATTTGTCAGCTTCCATCATAAACTTTCCATATTCAGGAATTTCAACTAAATCGTTAGGATATAACTTTCTACCTCTACGGTTATCCAATTCACCATTGATCAAAACATCATTTTCTTGTAAGAACCATTTCGCTTGCCCACCAGAACTAATGATGTCAACAATCTTTAATAATTGACCTAAAGTTATATAGTCTGTCTTCAACTTCACTTTTTGTGTCAAAATATCCCCTACTTTCTTTTAAATACCTTCTAATTATACCTTTTTTTTGATAAAAAGACAATTTTTAAAGGCTTTTTTAACCGTTTATAGCACTTTTACACCAATTTAGACTTATCCTACCTACCCTATATTAAAACGGCTCAAAATAACTCTTATTTGCTTTTTTAGCATATCCAAACTACAAGGAGCATTAATTGAAAGAACGGCAACACTACACCAAAGCTACTTATTCATCTTTAGTTTTATTTGTGAAATCTACACAAGTTTACAGCCTCAACGGTTATATCATTTTTCACTGATATTGATCAATCAATCACAATAGTATAGTATATTAATTTTTTATATAAAAATAAGACTCTTTATACATAAAAAGCATAAGAGTCTTATTAAATAAATTAATCTAATTTATCTTTTTAGAATGTTCTCACAGGTGTAATCAACTGAACAAAATTATCTTTATCTTCTGTTGGTACAATTGTGAATGGACGTAATGGTTGTGTAAACGCAATTGTAATTTCTGATTGACCAAATGAACGTAGGGCGTCTTTCATATAATCTGGATTAAATGAAATTTCTAACTCTGAACCTTCTAAATTTTTGAAATGTAATTCTTCTTCAACATTTCCGACTTCAGGAGTATTACCTGAAAGAACAACACTTTGTGCACTTGGATTAATTGCTAATTTAACTACATTATTGCGGCCTTCATGAGATAGAAGGGAAGCACGTTCAATTGATTGAAGTAATTCTACTGCATTAAAATCAACTGTAATTTCTGAAACTTTTGGAATTAATCTTTCAGTATCAGGATATTTTCCTTCTAGTAAACGAGTGTAGAAAGAAGTATTGCCTAGAATGAATAATGCTTGATTTTCTGAGATCTGAATTTCAATGTTTTCGTCACTATCAGAAATCATTTTAGATAATTCACTTAAAGATTTTCCTGGAATAATAACATCATAAACCGCATCGTCAGCACCTGACAATTTGATGATACGTTGACTTAAACGATGGGAGTCAGTTGCTACTGCAAGTAATTCTCCATTCTTTATTACCAAATGAATACCAGTTAAAATAGGGCGACTTTCTTGATTAGAAACAGCAATAACTGTTTGACTAATAACTTGTTTTAGTATATCGCCGGGAACAGTTAATTGATCTTTTGAATCAATTTCTGGAAGATGAGGGTATTCTTCAGCATTTAACCCATTAATTGTAAATTCTGCTGATCCAGAAGTAATTGTTGCTTGAAATCTTTCGTTAATTTCAATTGTCATTGTTTGTTCTGGTAATTTCTTTACAATTTCACTAAAGAAACGAGCAGGTAAAACAACTGCACCTTCTTGTTCAATTTGTAATGCAGCATTATCATCTGCAATTGAAATGATTGTTTCAATGGATATATCTGAATTGCTACCAGTTAAAGTTAATGCATCTTTTGACAAATCCATTTTTAATCCTGTCAAAATATCAATTGTCGTTTTAGATGATATTGCTCGTTGAACATCGTTTAAATATTTGATAAATGATGCTCGTTGAATTGAAAATTTCATATATATGAATCCTCCTAATATATATTTATATATTATTTATATAAGTAGTAGTAATAGTAGGGCCTGTTCATACTGTGGATAAGTATATAAAACCCTGAAATATAAGAAAATCACTTGTGGAATTGCTGTGGATAAAATTAGTAGGTTATTAACATTAATCCACAAACTAATCTTGCAGCTCGGCTCGCAGTTCATTTACTTCCTTTTGGAGAGTAGTGTCTGTATGAAGAGCTTCAGCAATCTTCTCATGAGCATGAATAACAGTTGTATGATCCTTACCACCAAATTCATTTCCAATTTTTGGAAGTGAGGCATCTGTTAGTTCACGTGATAAGTACATAGCAATTTGGCGAGGAATAACGATAGATTTAACACGTTTCTTTCCCTTTAAATCAGCAATTGTTACATGATAATACTTAGCTACTTTATCTTGAATGATAGGAATAGTTAGTTTGCTGGATTTGCCACTGACTTTTAAGTTTTTAAGAGCCTCAGCTGCTAGACTAGTAGAAATTGGAGTGCGAGTCATTGAAGAAAAAGCTTCTACTCGCATTAAAGCACCTTCAAGTTCTCTAATATTTGAATCTATTTGACCAGCTATATAACTAAGTGTGTCATCTGGAATAGAAACGTGTTCAGCCTCAGCCTTATTTCTTAAAATTGCGATTCTCGTTTCAAAATCTGGAGGAGTTATATCAACGGATAGCCCCCATTTAAAGCGAGAAACTAGTCTTTGTTGAAGTTTTGGAATTTCATTAGGCAGTCTATCTGATGAAAGAACGATTTGTTTTTTATCATCGTATAGCGCGTTGAAAGTATGGAAAAATTCTTCTTGTGTACCTACTTTATCTGCAAAAAATTGAATGTCATCTACAAGTAGTAAATCGACACTTCGATATTCACGTCTGAATTCTTCTTGACGCTTTGTTTGTATAGAACTAATGAAATCATTGGCAAAGGATTCACTAGTAACGTATTTTACTTTCGCATCAGGACGATTTTCTAACATTTGATGTCCAATAGCGTGCATTAAATGAGTTTTTCCCAAACCAACACCGCCGTAGAAGAAGAGCGGGTTGTAAAAAACGCCAGGTTCTTCAGCAACGGCTAGTGCTGCTGCATGTGCTAATTGATTACCTTTACCAACAACAAAAGTATCAAAAGTATAACGATCGTTAAGTTGAGTTTCTTTTAGAAAAGAAGAACTATTATTATTTTCTGCAACAGAAACTTTTTTTGGTGTAGTTACACTTTCTGAATTTTCTAGAGGATTAGGATCACTAGGTAGCTTAGCTAAAACAGTTATTTTTTCACCAGATACTTCTTGGATTAGATCTGAAATTTGTCCATTAAGCTTTTGAGTCCAATAATCCCTATGTAAAGGTGTTGGAACATTTACAATTAGTGTTTGATCGATATATTGAACTGGTTCTGCTGGACCAAACCATGCCTTGTAGCTAGCAGGATTTAAAGATTTACTGAAAGATTCAATAATATATTGCCAAAGTGAATCTAAATCTAAATTAAGCACAGGTAAGCCTCCTTTTTTAAATATTGTGAATATATTTTAGCATTTTTAAAAGAAGTTTTCCACAGGTGAAAATAATAAACTTTTTTATTAACAACAGGTGAATATAGATATCCACAAGTGCAAATTGAGAGACCAAAATTGTACATTATTTACACGTTATCCACAGAAAATAACAAAGGGAACACTTTGGAAAATAAAGAACTATACTAGTTATGAACAACGAAGGTTGTGTTTGTGGATAAAGTTATTAACAGGGTGTTGAATTACAATTTTTCTATGAAAAACTCTGTGAATTGTTAGAAAGAAATTTTTTGAAGAATCACAATAAATTAACGTGTAACTATAGATTTTGTGGATAATTAGATGTTTCATTATTTAAATGCTACTTTTTTTTTAGTAGAAAGTATGATAACATTAATAAGTAAGTTTGAGCTTGACATTTTAACTACTTTTTAGTAAAGTAATCAGTATCATTGTTAAGTAAGGGTATTGAGGAGGTGTATATCAATGAAGAGAACTTACCAACCAAAGAAACGCCATCGTCAACGTGTACATGGTTTTCGTAAACGTATGAGTACAAGTAACGGTCGTAATGTGTTAGCACGTAGACGCCGTAAAGGTAGAAAAGTATTGTCTGCATAGGCCACTGGACCGTCAGTGGTCTTTTTTCTTATGTAGACTTTTCATGGAGATTTAATTATGAGAAAGTCATATCGCGTCAAAAAAGAAGCGGAATTTCAAACAGTCTTTACTCAAGGACAGTCTTGTGCTAACCGCCAATTTGTGGTTTACATGCTAGAAAAGCCTGATCAAAAGCATTTTCGAGTAGGAATTTCAGTTGGTAAAAAAATTGGAAATGCGGTAGCTCGCAATTGGGTAAAGCGTCGTATTCGCCAAAGTTTAACTGAATTGAAGCCTCAGTTGAAGCAGGATTGCGATTTTCTTGTGATTGCACGACCAACTGTTGCTTATATGTCAATGGCTGAAGTAAAGGAACATCTAAAGCATGTTTTGAAATTAGCCAAAGTATTAGGAGAATGACGTAAGAGAGGTACATATACAGTGAAAAAGTTAAAACGCAGTTTAGTTCTGCTGAGTTCACTAGTTCTGATGGTAGTTGTATTGTCAGGGTGTACTCCAACCACTAAGGTAGATGCTAGTAGCACGGGATTTTGGGATCATTATATTGTGTGGAATTTCATTCGTGCTATTCAAGGATTAAGTCATATTTTTGGAAATAGCTATGGCTGGGGAATTGTAATTTTTACAATTATTGTTCGTATCATCATCTTGCCGCTAATGATTTATCAAATGAAGAGTATGCGTCAAACGATGGAATTGCAACCCAAATTAAAAGCATTGCAAGAAAAATATCCTGGAAAAGATATGGAATCAAGACAAATGTTGGCTAAGGAACAGCAAAAATTATATTCTGAAGCTGGAATTAATCCTTTTGCAAGTATGCTTCCTTTAATTGTACAGATGCCAATTTTGTTTGCTTTGTACCAAGCTATTTTTAGATCAGATGTTTTGAAGTCAGGTACATTCTTTTGGATGCAGTTGGGAGATAAAGACCCATATTATATCTTACCAATTTTAGCTGCAATTTTTACTTGGCTAACTTCTAAATTGAACTCAATGGCGCAACCTGAACAAAATACAATAACAACGGTAATGACATGGTCTATGCCGATTATGATTTTTGTATTTGCATTAAATGTTCCTGCTGCACTTTCTTTATATTGGGTAATTACTAATTTGTTTTCAGCAGGACAAACGTTACTTATCAATAATCCTTTCAAAATTAGAAAGGAACGTGAAGAAAAAGAACGTAAAGAGAAGGCTCGCCAACGTAAATTGGCTAAAGCTAAGCGTAAGGCCTATAAGAGTAAACGTAAATAGCATTATAAAAGTATCCATCGCGAGTACGATGGATACTTTTTTTGTGAATAAAAATATAATATCTCAAATATACTTATGTGGATAAGTTTATTTTTTAATTATTAACATGTTAAAAAAATTAAGTTTCAATAAAAGATTGCAAAGAACAAATGAAATCATGTATACTTGAAATGTTTAATTTTATGTAAAGATTGTTAGCATAAATGAAAACACTGAAAATTTAATACGTACTTATTCAAGGAGGAAAAATCGTGTATCTAGCGATAAATATTGTTGGTGTACTTGTCTTTTTAGCGATTGGGTGGCTTTTATCTAAGGATCGTAAGCAAATTAATTGGCGTGCCATCGCTGTAATGGTATTATTTAACTTATTTTTGGCATGGTTCTTAACAAGCTTTTCAATCGGACGTGCAATTGTTGATGGAGCTGCAGCTGGATTTAATGAATTAATGAAAGTTGCCTATGTAGGTATCGAATTTGCGGTTCCTAGTATGGTTAAAGTTAAGCAAATGGACTGGTTTGTTTCTGTACTTCTACCAATTTTAATGATCGTTCCTTTATTCGATATCTTGACATATATTGGTATTTTACCTTGGGTTATTAAGTGGATAGGAAGAGGACTTTCTTGGTTGACAGGTCAACCTAAATTTGAATCTTTCTTTGCTATTGAAATGATGTTTTTAGGTAACACAGAAGCTTTGGCTATTTCAAGTTTGCAATTAAAGCAAATGAAGGCTGAACGTAACTTAACTTTGGCTATGATGTCTATGAGTTGTGTTACTGCTTCAATTATTGGTGCATATACTCAAATGATGCCAGGTAGTTATATTTTAACTGCTGTTCCAGTTAACGTTATTAATGCTTTGATTGTGACATCTATGTTGAATCCAGTAACAGTAACTAAAGAAGAAGATACAGTTGCTACAATGAAGGGATCAGCAGCTGCTGAAACTGAAGTAGGCGATGTTGATGCTGAAGGTAATGCAGTAAAAGAACCATTCTTCTCATTCTTAGGTGATTCTATCTTAGGTGCTGGTCGTTTGGTATTAATCATTGCTGCTAACGTTATTGCTTTTGTTGCTTTAGCTGCATTAATTGATAAGCTTTTAGGATATATTAATCCATGGTTATCTTTAGAACACATTTTAGGAATTGTAATGTTCCCATTTGCATGGTTAACAGGTTTGAATGTTCAAGACTCTTTCCAATTTGCTCAATACATGGGTATGAAGTTGGTAACAAATGAATTTGTTGTAATGGGTAAGGTTACAGGCACAATTAGTACACACGCGTTTAATCCTCATTATCGAGCAATGTTAACAGTATTTTTAACATCCTTTGCTAACTTCTCAACTATTGGTATGATTATTGGATGCTTTAAGGGTATTGTAAATAAAGAAAAGAATGATTTAATTTCTAAGAATGTTGGTTATATGTTAGTTTCCGGTATTCTAGTATCACTCCTTTCTGCTGCTATGGTTGGTCTGTTCGTTTGGTAGGATGTAACAATCTTTAGTATGAAAAAAGCATTATGAGATTTCTCATAATGCTTTTTTATTATGTGTTCGTAATCAACTTAAAATAAGGCTTTAGCGGCAATTATCATAAAAATTAATAAAACAGTAGAGCTAATTGCAGCAGCTGAAAATACACTTTTACCACGCTTGAAGATAACTTTAAAGTTTACAGACATGCCTAATGCAGCCATAGCCATACCTAAAAAGAGATAAGCGATTTGAACAAGGCTATCGAGATAAGGTGCGATGAATGGAACAAATGTACCAATAATGCTAGTTAAGATGAAACCACCTAAAAACCAAGGGATAGGTAATTTAGAATTAGTAGTTTTAGTATTAAGGGTATTTGCAGCCATTTTTTTACGATACCAAAGACCTACTAGAAGTGCTACAGGAGCAAGAAGTAGGACACGGGATAATTTCATAATAATTGCATTTTGAAGACTGATTGCACCACCAGCACCACCAGTAGCTACAGCATGAGCAATTTCATGAAGTGATCCACCCGCCATAATACCAAATTGGCTGGCATCTAATCCGATAAATGGTTTTAGAAAAATTTCAATCAAAGTAAATACAGTACCCATTACGCAGACAACTGCAACAGCTAAAACTTCATTTTCACGTTTTCTTTCTTCATTAGTAGTTTCTATTTGAGGGGAAACACCCATTACAGCAGCTGCACCACAAATTCCACAACCACACGCAGTTAGGATAGCCAATTCAGATTCAGCACCAAATTTTTTACAGAGGTAATAAGTGAGAGTAATCATACCACTTACGACAATAATTGAAAGAATAATGGTTTTTATTCCTGCATTAGCTAAAGTTATGAGATTAAGCTTGAATCCTAATAGGATAATCCCTAAACGGAGAAATTTATTAGAAATAAAACCTATTCCAGAGGAAGCTTTATTAATAGTTTGAGGAAATGATTGGAATGCAATTCCTAACAATAATGAAAGAACTAAAGCTCCAATTAAACTAAGGTAAGGAAGTTTTGCTAAAAAACTACCTAGGACAGAGCAAATAAAAGTAAGAAGAGCAGCGAGCCAAAATGCACGTTTTTTAAATATAGTCATATAAACACCTCTTTGTAAATATTTTCTATAATAAATGTACCAAAAACCTTTGATAAAATTAAATAATGAATTACTATGTTATCATAAGTATAAATTATGGAGAATAAAATGTTAGATAATAAAATTGAAACGTTTATGATGGTAGCCCATCTAAAGTCATATACCAAAGCGGCAGAAAGTTTGTTTATAAGTCAACCAGCAGTGTCTCAACAAATTAGACAATTGGAAGAAGAATTTGGAGTAAAGCTATTTAACTATGAAAAGAGGAAATTATTTTTAACAACTGAGGGAAAAGAATTATTGAAATTTGCAGAATCAGTGAAAGTACAAACAAAAAATATAAAAATAAAAATGAAATTATCTGATAAGCAAAGTAGCCCATTGAATTTTGCAACAACATTTTCACTTAGTAATAATGATGCATGGAAAATTGTTGATTACTATAGAAGTCAGAGAAGTAAGAAAATTGTGTGTCAAACTTTTAATACTCAACAATGTTTAGAAGCTCTTAATAATGGAAAAATAGATTTTGCATTGATTGAGGGTAATTTTAAGCAAGATGACTATGATAAAGTAATCATTAGAAATGAACCATTTATTGCAGTAGGAAAAAGGGAATTAGGTATAGAAGCAAATAAAGAATATGATTTACGGGAACTAATAAATTATCCATTAATTTATCGAGAACAAGGGTCAGGTTCGTTAGAAATAACAAGACAAATATTGGGTATGAGAAATTTAAGTCCAATAGATTTTAAACAAGAATACCAAATTGGGAGTTTAAGTTTATTTAGAAGAATGCTATTAGATGGAGTAGGGATAGGATTCTGTTATCAATGTTTATTAACAGATGAGTTGGATGATAGAATTATTCAGAAGATAAAGATAAAAAATATGGAAGTGGCTCATCCTATCTCATTAGTGTGGCTAAAAGGAAATGATCAATTAAAAGAAGAAATACAAGTAGTGAAGGAAATCTTAAAGTAATAATAAAAGCAATTATGGAAATAAATTAGCGACAAATTCAAGTTTTTCGGTAGCTTGAATTTGTCGCTAATTGTCATATTAAAAAGAAAATTAGTTAAAGACGCCTGTTGTAGGATCCATTTTTTGAATAGAACCAGTAGTAGGATTATAATGATAAATTCCCTTTAGATTAGCAACCGCAGTACTACCAGGAGATTGAGTACGAATTTCAATTTCATACATACCATTATTTTCCCCAGTTATAAAAGCAATATCACCATTTCCAAGTTGAACACCTGAAGCGTTTAAAAATGAAGTTAAAACAGAATTGTTATCTGTAGTAACATCTTGTGATTGACTTGAAGCAGAAACAGAACTTGAAGGGATTACGTTTGAAGAATCACTTGCTACTTCGCTGCTAGAGCTAGAAGATTGTGAACTGCTGCTACTAGACTTATTTGAACTAGATTTTTTTTGACTAGAACTTTTTACTAATTTAGAAGTCTTGACAGAACTAGAACTATTGCTAGATTCAGAGTTTTGAGAAGTTGAATTGTTGCTACAAGCCCCTAATAAAAATAAAGATATAAAAAGTGGTATAAGAAATAATTTTTTTCTCATGGTAAAACCTCCTTATAATATAGTAAGTTAATTTCCTGATAACAATTGGTTAAAACTTTCATCAGACATATTAGGAATGACACGTTGACGATGAAGTTCGTATAAACCTTGACTGGCATTTGCTAATCCAGGTTTAGTAGTAAGTGCAAATTTATATCCAGCACGTTGAGCGATGAAAGGTGAGGCTGGAGTATATCTACCAACAGGATATATAAGTAAAATGGTATTTTGTTTTAGAGAACGATTGAGTAGCCCACGAGAGTTAGCCATTTCTACTAATTGTTGCTCAGTATTTAAAGTATTGAGTTCAGTATGTGAAACGGTGTGACTAGCAATACTGACCAATTTTTCTTTACGTAATTTCTTTAATTCGTTAGTTGAAAGCATATCAGGTGTATTAATCTTGTCGGTAATCATACCAATTGTTGCATGTAAAGAAAGCTTCTTTAGAATAGGATAAGCCGAAGAATAATTATTTTCATAACCATCATCAAAAGTAATAAAAACAATTTTATTTTCTTTACCAACTGGTACCTCTTGCCTTGTTAGAACACGATATGCTTCATTAGGAGTAAGGGTGTAATATCCTTCCTTATGTAATAATTCCATCTGATGTTCAAATTGTTCGGGAGGTAGGCATAAACTATTTCCCGGGATATTTGCGATGCTATGATACATCAAGATTGGGAAACTAACAGGAGCTGTTACTTTTTTCCAATGAGTATGTGCTTTGCGATGATGAGAAGAACTAGCAGATACTACTGGAATATTTAAAAATGAAAGCACGACAAAAAAAGCTGTAAATACTATTAAAAATAATTTTTTCATTAACCGATACCTATATTTCTATTTTTTACTTTAAGTTTAGTTTAATCAGAGGACATTTGCAACATAGATTAATATGTATAGTAATTTTTCCAACAAAAAAACTGCTGAATCTTAAAAGATAAAGCAGTTAGAAAGTATATTATTATCTGAAATCTTGAATACTTAATGCGGGCATAAGTTCGCCAGAATTATCTCCAGTCAAACGAAGAAGAGAATTGTTAGTATTCAAAGAAATTTTCATATTATCATCCATATACATTTTGGAGTAACCTTTATAGTAGAATTTTCCAATATTGGAATCAATTACTTCATTATAATCTTTTTTATAGTCCATATCTTTAGACACAACTAAAATTCTAAAGTCACTATTTAAAGAGCAAACTCCAACTTTTGATAGGGCACCAACACCATCATCAAAATCAAGCAATAAAACTGCGTTAGGATCATCTGTATAACGTTGTAATTTTTTTGCTGCATCATCAGTAACTGTTATTTTCATAAATGTAACCCCCTAGATAAAATGATTTACTATCTATATCTTTAATGATACTCAAAAGTTGGGATAAATCAATTATATTGCTTGCAATATAATTAGTTATATAATTTATAGAAGAAAGAAAACAATTTTTAAACGGAATTTTCATATATTATTCAAAAATAAACAGTAGTATAAGAGCATAACCTAATAGCAATATAGATTTTCTATATTAACCTTTCATTTACTCTTCTCCCCCGAAAGTAAACGA
Organism: Ligilactobacillus sp. UO.C109; assembly: GCF_026847815.1. Classification (NCBI taxonomy): domain Bacteria; kingdom Bacillati; phylum Bacillota; class Bacilli; order Lactobacillales; family Lactobacillaceae; genus Ligilactobacillus; species Ligilactobacillus sp. UO.C109. The sequence goes on from NZ_JAPSFH010000049.1 coordinate 80,169, forward strand.
AATTAACATGCATCCCCCCTGAATGATGTATGTAACTAACTCCTTTTACCTCCATATTGTAATGTGGAGGTTTTTTATTTGGATAAAGAGAGGAAAGTGAAGAACGATTTGTAAGAAATATTGAATTTTTTCTTCACAATTTCTTCATAAATGAAATATATGATATGAGTATCAACTAGTTAATAGTTAGTTGATATCTCCCCCTGAAATATTTTTGAGATTTAAAAGTATTGATTATTTCCCCTAATAATTGATACTAAACATATTAAACTCCTTTTTTCCTCATAGTTGATGACTATGAGGTTTTTTTATTAAATAATCGCAAAATTATTGCTTGACGGAGATTTAAAAAAAGTGTATAGTAATACGTGTCATGTATTGCTACATTAAATGATGTGGCAATATGAGAGATAAGAAAAAACAAAAAAGTTGTTGACAAACATATGATGACTTGATATGATATAAAAGTTGTCAGTTGTTGATAGCTGATGAGTAGATCTTTGAAAACTAAACAAAGTTTCGATGAAACAAATG
>NZ_JAPSFH010000050.1:0-358 GCF_026847815.1 Ligilactobacillus sp. UO.C109
GTTCCTGTTTATAATGTCGAAGAATACTTGAGACAATGTCTAAATTCAATTATGGAACAAACATTTACTGATTTTGAAGTAATTATGGTAGATGATGGTTCGACTGATAATTCCTTTAGTATTTGCCAAGAATATGTAGCTAAAGATAATCGTTTTAAGTTAATTCATCAAGAAAATAAAGGAGTGAAAGCTTAAGTACATCAAGTTCGTTGAGTGAATCCTTGAGTACAAGCTCCTCACTAAGTGAAAGCCTAAGCACATCAAGTTCATTAAGTGAATCCTTGAGTACAAGTTCATCCTTGAGTGAAAGCTTAAGTACATCAAGCAGCTTGAGTGAATCCTTGAGTACAAGTTCATC
>NZ_JAPSFH010000051.1:0-260 GCF_026847815.1 Ligilactobacillus sp. UO.C109
AAGTGTGTCTTAAACCATGAACTGTTATATGGGGTAAGTTGCTACCTTTTATAATTTTGTTCATAGGACTAATGATAGTAGTAGGTAGGATATAGCTATTATTTCTGCCAGAAAAAATGAGTTGATTAACAGATAAAGCATTAAATCCTTTTTGCAGTAATTCTTTTTTCTGCTCAAGTCTCCATTCTTTTAAAACTGCTAATGTCTTTTTATCGATAAAAACAATTCTATTACTATTCTTAGTTTTCGGAGTTGAAACT
>NZ_JAPSFH010000052.1:0-904 GCF_026847815.1 Ligilactobacillus sp. UO.C109
TTCATATTGACCAATACACTGAAGTCATTAAAAGCTGTGTGTTGCTAACATCTTCTTTTTACTTTCAATTTAATTTTGGAGGTAAATATTATGGCAACATTTAGAAAATACAAAACAAAGAAAGGTATGTTGTGGCGTTATCAGATTTTGGTTGGTACTGATACAGTAACTGGTAAACGTAAGTATAAAACTAAGAGTGGTTTTTACACAAAGAAAGAGGCTAAATTAGCAGCTGATGAAGTTGAGAAAAAAATAAATAATACTAACTTTCTAGACAACGAGAATATAACTTTTGGTGAAGTGTATGAACGGTGGGTAACTAACTATAAATTAACTGTTAAAAATTCTACTTTCCATGTTGTTGAATTACAGTATAAATCTAGAATATTACCTATTTTAGGTGATAAAAAAATTAATCAAATCACAACTATTGAATGTCAAGATTTAATTAATTTTTGGTACTCTATTCCATTAAAGAACTATAAAGCTATATTCAATTTAATAACTAGAATTTTCAAATATGCTATGCAATTAAAGATAGTAGCAAATGATCCCACGTCATCAGTTATTATTCCTAAAGCTAGCAGACAATTTGATAAATTACAAACTTCTAGGAACTATTATACCAAAGATGAATTAAAAACGTTCCTTGAATATGCTGAAAAACATGAAAAGTATAAATTCTATGTACTTTTCAGATTACTGGCGTTTTCTGGTATGCGAAAAAGTGAGGCTTTAGCTTTAACATGGAATGATATTGACTTTGATAAGTCACAAATTACCATTAACAAAACTTTAATATCAACACCTAAAATTGAAGTTTCAACTCCGAAAACTAAGAATAGTAATAGAATTGTTTTTATCGATAAAAAGACATTAGCAGTTTTAAAAGAATGGAGACTTG
>NZ_JAPSFH010000053.1:0-474 GCF_026847815.1 Ligilactobacillus sp. UO.C109
ACATCAAGCAGCTTGAGTGAATCCTTGAGTACAAGCTCCTCACTAAGTGAAAGTCTAAGCACATCAAGTTCATTGAGCGAATCCTTGAGTACAAGCTCCTCACTAAGTGAAAGCCTAAGTACATCAAGTTCGTTGAGCGAATCCTTGAGTACAAGTTCATCCTTAAGTGAAAGCTTAAGTACATCAAGTTCGTTGAGCGAATCCTTGAGCACAAGCTCATCCTTAAGTGAAAGCCTAAGCACATCAAGTTCCTTAAGTGAAAGCTTGAGTACATCAAGTTCATTGAGTGAATCCTTGAGTACAGGAAACCTTAGTCATACGGTGGACCAGATTCTCACTGATCTTTCGCTACTCATACCGGCATTCTCACTTCTAAGCACTCCACCAATCCTTACGGTCTAGCTTCGCCGTCCTTAGAACGCTCTCCTACCATGTACCCTAAGGTACATCCACGATTTCGGTAATGTGTTTAGC
>NZ_JAPSFH010000054.1:0-1022 GCF_026847815.1 Ligilactobacillus sp. UO.C109
ACATCAAGTTCCTTGAGCGAATCCTTGAGTACAAGTTCATCCTTAAGTGAAAGCTTAAGTACATCAAGTTCCTTGAGCGAATCCTTGAGCACAAGTTCCTCCTTAAGTGAAAGCCTAAGTACATCAAGCAGCTTGAGTGAATCCTTGAGCACAAGTTCCTCCTTAAGTGAAAGCTTAAGCACATCAAGTTCGTTGAGTGAATCCTTGAGTACAAGTTCCTCCTTAAGTGAAAGCTTAAGTACATCAAGTTCCTTGAGCGAATCCTTGAGTACAAGTTCATCCTTAAGTGAAAGCTTAAGTACATCAAGTTCCTTGAGCGAATCCTTGAGTACAAGTTCATCACTAAGTGAAAGCTTAAGTACATCAAGTTCCTTGAGCGAATCCTTGAGTACAAGTTCATCCTTGAGTGAAAGCTTAAGTACATCAAGTTCCTTGAGTGAATCTTTGAGTACAAGCTCCTCCTTAAGCGAAAGCTTAAGCACATCAAGTTCGTTGAGTGAATCCTTGAGCACAAGTTCATCACTAAGTGAAAGCTTAAGCACATCAAGTAGCTTGAGTGAATCCTTGAGTACAAGCTCCTCACTAAGTGAAAGCCTAAGTACATCAAGCAGCTTGAGTGAATCCTTGAGTACAAGCTCCTCCTTAAGCGAAAGCTTAAGTACATCAAGCAGCTTGAGTGAATCCTTGAGTACAAGTTCATCCTTAAGTGAAAGCTTAAGTACATCAAGTTCCTTGAGTGAATCCTTGAGTACAAGCTCCTCACTAAGTGAAAGCTTAAGTACATCAAGTTCGTTGAGCGAATCCTTGAGCACAAGCTCCTCACTAAGTGAAAGCTTAAGTACATCAAGCACACTATCGAAGGTAATAAGCTGGTTGAAGGAAAGAACAGTTCTGAAAAGCTGGATCCAACGGTTCCAGCCAAGACCAAGGTTGATAATCCAACGAAGCTGACTGATGACGAAAAGAAAGAAGTCGCAGACAAGGTCACAGAAGCCAATAAAGACCAGTTCCCAGCAGGGACT
>NZ_JAPSFH010000055.1:0-300 GCF_026847815.1 Ligilactobacillus sp. UO.C109
AAAATCAAGGTATAGTATATATCGTTGTCTGTTACGAAAGACGACATCAAAAATAATTTTTAAATTGTTGTTGACATCAATTGATGTTGATGATACGATATAAAAGTTGTCGCAAGATGAAAGTTATGAATATGATTTGAATTTTTATTCAAAAAAGTTCTTGACAAATATTCATCAAGTGATAAAATATAAAAGTCGCATCAAGCGATTTGGATATATGATCTTTGAAAACTAAACAAAGTTTCGATGAAACAAATGTGCAGGGCTTCTATAAAGAAGCAAAAACATTTGCGAAGTCAA
>NZ_JAPSFH010000056.1:0-363 GCF_026847815.1 Ligilactobacillus sp. UO.C109
GAACTTGTACTCAAGGATTCACTCAAGCTGCTTGATGTGCTCAAGCTTTCGCTCAAGGATGAGCTTGTACTCAAGGATTCACTCAAGCTGCTTGATGTACTTAGGCTTTCGCTTAAGGATGAGCTTGTACTCAAGGATTCACTCAACGAACTTGATGTGCTTAGGCTTTCGCTTAAGGATGAGCTTGTGCTGATTGGGGTGAAGTCGTAACAAGGTAGCCGTAGGAGAACCTGCGGCTGGATCACCTCCTTTCTAAGGAATAATTACGGAACCTGTGCATTTATCGAATACTTTGTTTAGTTTCCAGAGATTTACTCTCTGTTAAAGAATGGCTTATGGGCCTATAGCTCAGCTGGTTTAGAG
>NZ_JAPSFH010000057.1:0-433 GCF_026847815.1 Ligilactobacillus sp. UO.C109
AAGTGTGTCTTAAACCATGAACTGTTATATGGGGTAAGTTGCTACCTTTTATAATTTTGTTCATAGGACTAATGATAGTAGTAGGTGGGATATAGTTATTATTTCTGCCAGAAAAAACGAGTTGATTAACAGATAAAGCATTAAATCCTTTTTGCAGTAATTCTTTTTTCTGCCCAAGTCTCCATTCTTTTAAAACTGCTAATGTCTTTTTATCGATAAAAACAATTCTATTACTATTCTTAGTTTTCGGAGTTGAAACTGGCGTGCGCTCTAAACCAGCTGAGCTATAGGCCCATAAGCCATTCTTTAACAGAGAGTAAATCTCTGGAAACTAAACAAAGTATTCAATAAATGTACAGGTTCCGTAATTATTCCTTAGAAAGGAGGTGATCCAGCCGCAGGTTCTCCTACGGCTACCTTGTTACGACTTCAC
>NZ_JAPSFH010000058.1:0-225 GCF_026847815.1 Ligilactobacillus sp. UO.C109
CCTTGGGAGATGGTCCTCCCGGATTCCGACGGAGTTTCACGTGTTCCGCCGTACTCAGGATCCTGAACTGAGGAAACGAAGTTTCGTTTACGAGGCTATCACTCTCTTTGGCTAATCTTCCCAGATTATTCAACTACTCCATTTCTTGGTAACTCAAATGTTCAGTCCTACAACCCTAAGAAGCAAGCTTCTTAGTTTGGGCTCTTCCCGGTTCGCTCGCCGCTA
>NZ_JAPSFH010000059.1:0-366 GCF_026847815.1 Ligilactobacillus sp. UO.C109
CATTCGTGATAACAACTCTGGCTTACCAGAAGGAACCAAGATTGATGTGGGTGACAATGGAGATACCACAATTACCTACCCAGACAAGTCAGTCGACACAATCTCAGGTGATAAGCTGGTTGAAGAAAAGACTAGTGCTGAAAATCTGGATCCAACGGTTCCAGACAAGACCAAGGTTGATGATCCAACGGAGCTTGTGCTCAAGGATTCGCTCAAGGAACTTGATGTGCTTAAGCTTTCACTCAAGGATGAACTTGTACTCAAGGATTCACTCAACGAACTTGATGTGCTTAAGCTTTCGCTTAAGGATGAGCTTGTACTCAAGGATTCGCTCAAGGAACTTGATGTGCTTAGGCTTTCGCTTAA
>NZ_JAPSFH010000060.1:0-236 GCF_026847815.1 Ligilactobacillus sp. UO.C109
TTGAGTGAAAGCTTAAGCACATCAAGCAGCTTGAGCGAATCCTTGAGTACAAGTTCCTCCTTGAGTGAAAGCTTAAGTACATCAAGCAGCTTGAGTGAATCCTTGAGCACAAGTTCCTCACTAAGTGAAAGCCTAAGCACATCAAGCAGCTTGAGTGAATCCTTGAGTACAAGTTCCTCCTTAAGTGAAAGCTTAAGTACATCAAGCAGCTTGAGTGAATCCTTGAGTACAAGTTC
>NZ_JAPSFH010000061.1:0-635 GCF_026847815.1 Ligilactobacillus sp. UO.C109
GAACTTGTACTCAAGGATTCACTCAAGCTGCTTGATGTGCTCAAGCTTTCGCTCAAGGATGAGCTTGTACTCAAGGATTCACTCAACGAACTTGATGTGCTTAGGCTTTCGCTTAAGGAGGAGCTTGTGCTCAAGGATTCACTCAACGAACTTGATGTGCTTAAGCTTTCACTTAAGGAGGAGCTTGTACTCAAGGATTCACTCAACGAACTTGATGTACTTAAGCTTTCGCTTAAGGAGGAACTTGTACTCAAGGATTCGCTCAAGGAACTTGATGTGCTTAAGCTTTCGCTTAAGGATGAGCTTGTACTCAAGGATTCACTGCTTGTACTCAAGGATTCACTCAACGAACTTGATGTGCTTAGGCTTTCGCTTAAGGATGAGCTACTCAACGAACTTGATGTACTTAAGCTTTCACTTAAGGAGGAACTTGTACTCAAGGATTCACTCAAGCTGCTTGATGTACTCAAGCTTTCACTCAAGGAGGAGCTTGTGCTCAAGGATTCGCTCAAGGAACTTGATGTGCTCAAGCTTTCGCTTAAGGATGAGCTTGTACTCAAGGATTCACTCAAGCTGCTTGATGTGCTTAAGCTTTCGCTTAAGGATGAGCTTGTACTCAAGGATTCGCTCAAGGA
>NZ_JAPSFH010000012.1:0-20544 GCF_026847815.1 Ligilactobacillus sp. UO.C109
TGTTAATTTCTAACTATTAAAAGTGTGCATACTTGATGCATACTTTTTTGATATTTTGAGAAATATATAATTGTATTTAGATGTTTCAAATATCGCAAAAATATTGTTAAATTAGCATTTGTGGAATGTTGTGAAATATACTGAAATATCATACTATAAAACAGCTGCATTTGTTATTATAGTCTGAATCTTATCTTTTAAGAGGTACTCATTTAAGTAAGCACCCAAGATATCCCTTTGTTGATCAAGCGGAGGCATAGTTGGAAAGCTTTCTTCTGACTTTATAAATTCCAGATATTGTTCAATCATATTATTGTTATTTCCAATAATTTCTTTTCTTATATCCTTATATTTTTCATCATTCTTACTTAATCCCGTATATTTATCCCATTTTTCAAAATGTTCAAAATTACAATCCAATGTAACGTAACTATATTTTTTCTTTGCCCTGCCTAATTTGATATGATAAACATTATTGTCATTCAATTTATTTTTCCAAACTGACTTTTAATAGATAGAACATTGCTTAATTCAATACAATACATAATCTTTTCTTTATCTGGTAACCTTACATCATATGATTCTAAGCAATAATTAATATCGTCTATCTCTAGTTCAGACAATTTTATTTTAACATTCTTTCTTGTCTTAATTTTCATAACATCGCCATTAAATAGAGCTTTCTTATATAGCTTTATCTGTTCCTGAGGTATGGCATAAATTTGATCTAGTTCTCTTGTTAAAATTTGAAATGCAAACTCTGCTAACTCTTTAACAAAAGCAATATATATGTTTAAGTCTTCCTGCACTAATAAATAAAAATCTTCCTCATTTACACTGATACTGTCTAATTTCCAATCTACAAATTTAGCCCCTTTTACCTCTTTAAATCTATTCTTTCTAGCCATCCAGGAAATGTCTTTTTTATCCCAAAGCTTAGCTGCTATGCTCCTGTTTTCTTTTGTAGTAATTATATTCATTATTTCCACAACCTTTCTTTGCTGCTCAATCTAATTATATAATTATTTTTAATTTTATTCATTATTTATAGTAAAGATAGTACATTAATAAAAAATTACAAAGAATATGTTATAATTAATTAACTAATTTTTATTAAAGGGGTTGTCAAATCATGTTAGTTATGACCTTAATGTACAGTCTCTTAGCTATCATAATTTTTGTATGTAAGTCGATATTTTTAAGAAATAAAAAGCAAACATTAATATCATTAAGTATTTTATTACTAGAAATATTATTAATTTTTATTTTTGTTTATTTCTTACTCCCATCGAGAAACTTACTCTCATTGTTACTAGGAAATGCCATTTTCGGTGGAATTTTCTTAATTTTAAATCTATTTATTGGAAATTTTGATGATGATATTCGCCGAGGAAAATTATGGGTTAATAAATCTTTTTCAATTGGATTATCAGTAGTTATGGTTATACTTTTGATAGCAGTTGGCGGTGAATTACATTCAATACTATCAGTTAAGCCAACTTATAATTCAATTTCGGTAAAAAAAGTCAGTTCCAAACAAGCTCCAACATTTAAACGCGGTGAAACTCCTGTAGCCTTAGCACCTAAAACCGTTTTAAATCGAGTAAGAAAAGCTGTTTCTGATTTACCAAATAGTCAATACTACAAAATTGCCGGAACTGTGCAAGCACAATATATTCATGGTAAAGCAGTCTATATTGTACCCGTTGAATACCAAGGATTCTTTGCGATGATGAAGGCAAAAAATATTCCTGGCTATTTTATGATTGATGCAACGAGTCAAAATGCGACACCAAAATTTATCAAAAAACCGTACAAATATACTACAAGTGCCTATTTCAAAAGAGATGCCGAAAGACAACTATATCGAAATAATCCACAGTGGTTGAAATTAGGTGATGGCGGCGCACAGCTAGAAATTGACAATAATGGAAATCCTTATTGGGTAGAAACAGTATATAAATCTGAATTCCTAAGTCACAGAATTAACTACAAAAAACTAAGAGTCATTGTTATGAACTCTGTTACAGGAAAAACTAAAACATACAAATTATCTAATTTGCCAAAATTTGTTGATGAAGGTATCACTTCAGATGTTGCAGCAGAAATGAACAGTAATTATGGTAGTTACAAGCACGGATTTTGGAATCGTTTCTTAGGTAAAACAGATATGGAAGAACCAACTAATAATGGCCCAGAAGACGGCGTAACTTCAATATTCAACGAAAATGGAACCATTAGCTACTTCACAGACTTTACTAACCCTAATACTAAATCTGATTCTGCTTTAGGTTATTCCATGATTAATGCTCGTACAGGTGAATTAACTTATTACAAAGCTAATGGAATTATGGATAGTTCTGGTGCTAAGAGTAATGCTAACCAAAATTACAAAGCTCAACAATGGACGGCCAATATGCCTATCCTATATAACGTAGATGGACGACCAACATGGATCATGACTATTTTAGATAAAACACACGCAATCAGAGGATATTATTATCTCGATGCTGAAGATCAATCTATTTACGGAACAGGCACCTCCCCAATTAGTGCTCTAGATGATTTTAGACAAGCATTAGTAAACAGTGGAGCTAAAGCATCAAATACACCTAATAGTAACCTAAAGCAGATTACAGGAACAGTAGATAGAGTAGCAATAGTATCCAATAAAAACAAAGTAATGTTTACTCTCAAAGATAGTCAAGTTGTTTACACCATCGATACTAATGATTTTGCCAAAGCTAACTTGCTTAGAAGTGGTGACAATATTAGTTTTAAAGCCAACATTGTTAATGGACAAAGTATTGGAAACGTAACAAAATTTACCAACCATAACTTAAAGTAATTATAAATACTACATTTAGCCTCAATTCATTTTGGGGCTTTTTTGCACTTATAAGGATATTTATCTCTCCAGTTATAACTTTATAATTAGTTTGAGATGATTTCCATGAAACAAATTAAAGTTAGAAATATTGGTAACAGTGTTGGTATTATTCTCCCTAAAGAATTTTGGTTAGCAGAATTTTCCAATCTAAGCAAATGAAGTTAGAATTTTAGCAAGCCTGTCAATTTTGACAGATTTAAATATATCCAAAAAATAAGGTATGACCTACTTTTTAGAATCATACCTTACTTATTTATATCCTTATTTCAAAAACTTGCTATTAGCTGTTACACCAAATGCTTGTGCCAATTCTTTAAGTTCTTCATCTGTAATATCTTGTAAAATATTACCACCTTGTGCTTGAATAGTCGTAAAGATTAATGCAGCTTTTTCAACTGTTTCAATCAATCCAAATGTTTCATCAGGATCTGAACCAACAGCGAAAATACCATGGTGTGGCCACATAACTACTTTAAATTCGCTCATCTTAGCTGCAGTTGCTTCACCAATTTCATTTGTTCCTGGCGTCATATATGGAATAATACCTATGCCTTCAGGGAAAACTACTAATGATTCAGCTTGCATCTTCCATAAAATTCTTGAAAGACGTTTTTCATCTAAAGTTTGTGTAAATGACATCGCAATAAAATTAGTAGGATGGCAATGCATTACTACACGTTGGTTTTTATCTGTCTTTAGTCTCGCAATATGTGACATTAGATGCGTAGGGAATTCACTCGTTGGTTTAGCACCATCTTCATATCCCCAATGTAAATCAGCATGTTTACCATCTTCAGTAATTTTAACTAATCCTACATCTTCTGTTGGTCTTGAAATTACATTTCTAAAATATCTGCCAGTTCCTGTAACTAAGAAATATTGACCTGCGACAGCTTTAGCATCAAAACCTAAATCAAAAGTTCGTTTTACTTCTTTAACATCGTCAAAATCTTTCAATTCATCTTCAGTAATACGAATACTGATATTACCACCGTTACGTTCATCCCAACTATTATCGTATGATTGTTTAGTTACATTACAAATATCTCTCATAAATTTAGAATCAATAAATTTCATTACATACTCTCTTCTTTCCACTAAAATTAAGTCAGCCTATCCCGTACAAAATAATATTTTGTGACTGACTTAATCCTAATTTATTTTCTAGTTACGTTTAAATTGAACATCTTTTTCATAACGATGAATCTCATCCATCCAGTCTAAACCTACTGGAACATTATTACGTTGACAGAATTCATCCCAAACTGCACCAAATGGGAAGGACTTCAATTCTTCAGTAACTGCTAGACGTTTAGTAAAGTCGTATTCATTTTCAGCTTTTTTCAAGTCGTCAATTGGAGCTAACATTGCTTGTAATAATGCCTTCTGTGTAGAACGTGCACCAATTACCCACGCAGCAACACGATTAATTGTAGCGTCAAAGAAGTCTAGTCCAATATTTGTCTTAGATAGCAAATCATCGCGAACTAGTGAACGAGCAATCCTTACTAATGCATCATCAAAGATTACTACATGATCACTATCCCAACGTACTGGACGAGAAACATGTAACATTAAGCCTTTACCAAATGGCATAAATGCTGAGAATTTATCTGAAACATCTTCTGTTGGGTGCCAGTGACCTGCATCAATTGTCCATAATTTATCACGTGTAATAGCGTAGTTGTTATAGAATAAATGAGAACCTACAGTATATGATTCAATACCTGTACCAAACAATTTACCTTCAAAGGCTTCAATTGTATTCTTTTCATTATATTTTTCTTTGATAATTTCATCCAACGATTTAATCAAACGTTTGCGTGGAGAAAGTTTATCAATTGGATTATCTTTAAATCCATCTGGAATCCAGAAGTTATTAACTGATTGTTATCCTAATTCTTCTTCCTAAGTAAACATTTAATACATCTCCAGCTGTTATCATTTGTACTAGAATATTTCCAATTGCTGTAGCTTCACTAGGTCCCGCATACACATCTACATTTGCGATTGTACTTGTAAGTTGATTCATCAACGCTACGTTAGATCCGCCACCAACTATATTCAAAGTATCAATATGATAGCCCATAATGTCATCTAACTTACTAATCTCATTTGCGTAGAATAACGCTAAGTTTGAATAAATAGCCATCATAATTTCTCCAGGTGTTTCTGGAACTTTTTGTCCTGTTTCTCGACAATAAGCTTGGATTTCTTGGATCATATTTCCTGGATTTTGGAAGCGTTGATCGTTGACATTTATAAATTGCTCAAATGGTTCTACTTCACCTGCTAATTCTGCCAATTCACTAAAACTATATTGATCATTTAGTTCTTTCTTTACACATTGAGCCATCCAAAGACCCATAATATTCTTTAGGAATCTATATGTTCCATAAGCTCCCCATTCATTTGTGTAATTTTCTTTAAAGGCTTTTGCCCCATTTTCTGGAATATTTAATTCAGTTCCAATTAATGACCAAGTTCCTGAGCTTAAGTATGCCCAATGTTGTCCTTCACATGGTGTCCCAATAACCGCCGAAGCTGTATCATGAGTTGCTACTGTTACAACATTTACTTTTGGTAATTCATATTTGCTGTACCAATCTTCTTTTAAATTTCCTAAAACTGTTCCAGCATCTACTAATTTTGCAAATTGATCTGAGGATACATTGACTTTTTCTAATAGATTTTTATCAAATAATCCTTCTCTTAAACTCAACATTTGCGCAGTGGAAACGTTTACAATTTCAGTTACAGCTTTTCCTTTGAGAATGTATCCTATATAATCAGGAATCATCATAATTTTATCTGTTTTCTTCAATAACTCTTTATCTTCTTCAAATAATTGGTACAAAGTATTAAAGTTTAAGAACTGAATTCCTGTTTTCTTATAGATATATTCCTTAGAAACCTCAGTTGTTAATTCATTAATTGAATTACTTGTTCTTTTATCTCGATAACTAATTGGATCTTGTAATTTCTTTCCATCCTTACCAACTAGTACATAATCTACAGCCTAAGTATCAATTCCTAAGCTGACTTCTGTATATCCAGATTCTTTTATTTTTTCTAACCCTTTAAAAATTTCATCAATTAAATAATCAATATTCCATCTGTCGTAATTATTTTTAAATTCAAATCCGTTTTTGAAACGATGCATTTCTTGAAGCTTAAGCTTTCCGTCTTCTAATTGTCCTAGCATAAGACGTCCACTAGATGCACCAATATCTACTGCAACATATGCTTTCAATGAGTTCACCTTCTTCCAATTTATTTTTCACTATCTCCATAACGTTCTTTTGTAATTTCATCCAAAGATTTTCCTCTTGTCTTAGGTATCCACAATGTACCGATTACTAGAGAAACTACTAATAAACCAATCATGAAAGTTCCAGCTGCTTTGAAGCCCATGTTTTGTAAAATAAGTGGGAAGAAAATGGACCAGATACCTGCACTACCACAAACAACGAAGAATATAACACCTTGAGATCCTGCACGATACTTAGTTGGGAATAATTCTGTTGCCCATAATGCGTACCAAGCTTGCGCACCAATACCTGCAGAGATACCCCAGATCACAACGAATACGATTAAAGCTGTCCAACTCATACCAACATAAGTTAGAATTAACCATGAAATTACTGCCATTGCAGCACCTACAAAGTAAAATCCTCTATGGTTAACCTTATCCCCATACATAGCAAATCCAAAATATCCTGCTAAAGCTGTAAAGATCCAAAGAACTGCTTGTAGTAAGTTAGCTTGAAGATTTGATAAACCACCAACAGTTTCATAAACAAATGGCATGAAGAATCCCATTGCTCCAGCTACTAAGTTCCAGAACATATATACACCAATCAAGAATAATACCGATTTAACATTTACTGCGTTTGAGAATAAGTCTTTATATGGATGAGGCCTTTCGCCTGTTTCCTTTTCTTTTTGCTTTTGTTCTACCCATTCTTGAGATTCATCTAATCCTCTTTGCAATAACCAAGCTATAAATGCAATTAAAGTTAATAATGCAAATAAAATTCTATTTCCTAATAAACCTAGTGGAGCAAGTAACGTTCCGGCAACGAAGATAATAACTGGGCCCATTGACCATGAGAACTGAGAAATACCAATATTCTTAGCACGATTTCCTTCGTCTGATGTTTCTGAAATATATGTCCATGAAGCTGGAACCCCTGCACCAACTGCGATACCTGTGATTATAAAACCAGCTAAAAGCATTGGGAAATTCATTGAAAATACAACAATTAAAGTTCCTAGCATATATACCAACATGTCATATATGTAAATTACTTTTCTACCATACTTATCTGAAAGATGACCACCTATTAAAGCCCCTATTGCTGATCCAAAAGCATTAGCACTCAAAGCTCCTAAAAGTCCAACTTGAAAATTATCTAGTTTTAATGCAGAAGTCCATAAAGTTAAACCACTAGCACCAGCTACAATACAGCTTAAATCTAAAAAGTTAGTTAATGATACTGCCCAAGTAGCAAATTTTTTGTTACCAGCCATGTTTTTTCACTCCTAAATAATAAATTTAAGATAGCGCTCTCTTGTTTACATTTACAATATTAACCGTTTTTAAAACTAAATAAAATGTCATTAACACTCTAAAATGGTATCATTTTTTAATATTGAGTTTTACTTACTTTTTGTTGTTATTGATTAAATAAAGCTACTATATTAAAATAATCTTGGACCATAAGAAGTTATATTAGTGTCATTTTCTACTATTTTATATAATAAAATTTAACATATTTATATTTAGGGGTTGATTCTGTGATTGATAGAAAGATATTAAATTCATTATTCGAATATACAGAGATTGAAAAAGAACAAAAGGCTACTCATACTTTTATTGAAGATTTGCCTATTTCAGCCATCGATATTGATCAAAGCCATCATAATGCAGCTCCAACACTTAATCAAAGTTTGTTTAAGCATAATGCTGTATATATTAGTAAACATAATCGTTTTGCTGATTATCCACGACATACCCATGAATTTCTAGAAATTAACTATATGGTTACTGGATCCTGCAAGCAGATTGTTAATGGTGAGGTTGTTACTCTCAATGCCGGCGATATTCTTTTGATGGATATTGGTTGCCCTCATTCTGTTCATGAACTATCAGAAGATGACATTTTGATAAATCTACTCTTCAGAGATAAGGATATTTCTCTTGATTTTCTAGGTAGTATGCATAGTGAAAACAGTTCTGTTTTTGAATTCTTTTTAAATGTTTCTCTAAAAAACGAGAATAAGAGAAAATACTTTATTTTTCCACATAACAGAGACATTACTAAAACGATGGATCAAATTATTGATGAGTATTATTTACAAAGGCCTTACGCCTACCCTATTATCAACTCTTATCTTAAGATTCTTTTATCAAAAATCATGAGATACTATCCTTTACCAACAAACCAAATTAAGGATTATCGTCAAAAAATAATACTAAATATTATTGAAGATATTTCTAAAAATTATATTGATATCACCTTACCTGATCTTGCTAAAAAATATGGTTATAGCGAAAATTATTTAAGCTCTCTGATAAAAGAGGTCACAGGTAAAAATTTTGTTCAACTACGAACACAGCATCGCTTAAAAGAAGCAAGATATTTACTAAAATCAACTGATTTTCCAATTTCGGAAATCAGTCAATTAGTAGGGATCAATAATAAAAATTCCTTTTATAAGAAATTCAAAGAAGAGTATGGTTGCTTACCTTCTGAAATCAGAGATTCTTCTAAGAGAAAAAATGACCTTCAATCATCACTGAAAGGACTTATCTAATCATGTATATAGATTTTAGAAAACGTTTTATGTTTTTAGTTCTTTCATTACTTATTAATGCTACTGGTCATGCTTTGACTATCTCTACTAATCTTGGGAGTGCCGTTTGGACCGCATCAGCGGTTAATATCAATAATTGTTTTTCTATTAATAGTTTGAGTTTGGTAATTTTCTTAGAAGGTTTGGCTATTAACTGCCTAGTTTCTTTGATAGATAAAAAGCAAAAGATTTCTAAATTTTTATTAGATTTATTATTTATTACACCATTTAGCATTTTAGTTCAATATTTTACTAATTATTTAGAAGGATTAAATTTACAACACCAATTACTTTTAATTCGCATTGTTTTAGATATTCTAGGAATTGTATTTATATCATTAGGAACGTCATTATATCAGCGTGCTAACATAGTTTTGCATTCTAATGATGATTTCATGCAAACTATTAGATTTATGTTCTTGCATGGCGATGCTACTAAAGCACAGATAATACATTTCCTAGTTCCACTAAGTATTATTGTAATTACCACTGTTATTTCACATGCAATTTGGGCTGTAGGAATTGGAACTATTATCTCATTTTTCTTCCAGGGATCTATGATTAAGTGGTTTGACATACATGCATTTAAGCACCTTAAACATTATGATATCTAAAAAGCCTGATCTCGGTAAATTCCGAAATCAGGTTTATTTTTATGCTATATATAAAAAAGTTCAGATTATTAGGAATAATTCTTAATAGTCTGAACTTCATTTATTCTATTCACCTGGTTGATATTCTTTATCGATAATTAATACTGGCTTAATTGTCTTACCAGAAACAGAATCTTGATTTGCTTGATTGATATCTTCAAAATCATAGAATTTTTCAGTCTTGTCGAAATCAAACCATCCTAGTTTGTAGAATTCAATTAAACGAGGAATATCAATTTGAGGGATGGAGTCACCCATGTTTACACCAACAATCTTCTTGTCGTCTACACATAAATCATTCCAAGTAGAGATTTCAATTAAGTGTGGTGTTACCGCAATTGCTGCACATGTACCACCTTGTGCTAAAGCGTCAACTCCATTCTTAATAACTGCTGGCAAACCTGTTGTATCTATAGTCCAATCTACACCATATCCATTGGTTAATTCTTTAATCTTAGCAACTGCATCTTCTTCCTTGCTGTTAATAGTATGAGTTGCTCCTAACTCTTTAGCAAGTTCCAATCTTTCAGGTACAATATCCACTGCGATAACTTTGATACATCCAGAAATACGACCTGCCATCATAGCAGCTAAACCTACAGCACCTGTACCAAATACTGCAATTGTGTCACCTGGTTTTGGTTTCAAAGTATTTAATACTGTTCCAGAGCCTGTAACATAGCCACATCCTAATGGTCCAAGTTTACGTAAGTCTAGATTTTTATCAACCTTTACAGCGTTGCGTTGATCTACCACTGTAGTTGTTGTGAATGATGACTGATTAAACATATCAGAAATATGCTTACCATTTTCTTGAAAATGATCATCACCATCTGCACGAGTTCCCGACAAATTATATTTAGCATAACTTCTACATTGAGTTGGTACACCTTTCAAACAGTTATCACATGTTCCATCTGAGTAGAAGGAAAGAATTACATGGTCACCTGGTTTAAAGTTTTTAACTTCACTACCAACTTTTTCAACAATTCCTGAACCTTCATGACCTAGAATAACTGGATAACCTAGCGAGGCATCGCCCTTACGGATGGCTTCATCGGAATGACAGATACCTGATGCTACCATGTGAATTTGTAAGTCTGTTGGTCCTACTTCGTGAAGATCAATATTGTCTTTAATTTCAAATGGTGCTCCCACTTCTTCTACTACTGCTGCTTTTATTTTCATAATTAATTACCACCTTTGATATCGTTTACAATTATATTTTATTAATTTGTGAATTCTTTTTCAATATCAAAAATAGTTAATTTGAGTGTCATTTTTTAATGTTATCTTAGCTTAGTTACCTCATTAAAGTTTAAAATGACTTCATTATAATTTTTTGTTAATACATTTATGTATATAAATTTACAAAAAAATAAATTTCTTACATATACTTTATATATTTATCTATACAATGTTTAAGAACAGATATTATACCAATATTTTTGGTTATATATAATATATAACCTATGTTAAAAATAACAAATTAATAATGATAGAGTTTATCATGATATAATATTAGTAAAAATATTTAGGATGTGATTTTATGAAATTGATTAATGAATTTACCGTTACTTTTATGGCTTTTTTTGCAATTATGAATCCCATTGCTAATTTACCTGTCTTTATTAGTTTAACAAGTGGTCAAAATCTAAAAACAGTTAAGAATATAGCCTTCCATGCACTAACAATTGCCGTAATTATCGTTTCTATTTTTGCATTAGGCGGAAAAACTATACTTAATATTTTTGGAATTAATTTAGCCGCCTTACGAATTGTTGGTGGATTCTTAGTGGGGCTAATTGGCTATCACATGTTACAAGGTAATACTTCTTCTTTACAACACAATGTTTCATCAAAAGAACCAAAAATTGACAATAATATCAATATTGCAGTGTCACCATTAGCTATGCCTATTTTAGCCGGCCCTGGAACAATTGCAACAACTATGAATTTAGCAGTATCTATCAATCCTTTAATTGTTATAATTTCTTTTATAACATTATCAATAATCACTTATTTCTTATTTACTTACAGCGAGCTAGTTGTGGCTAAACTAGGACAAAATTTAATGAATGTTATTACTAGAATGATGGGTTTAATTTTAGCAACGATTGGCGTTCATATGGCTATTCTAGGATTACAATCAGCTTTTCCTATTCTTAAATAAAAGTTTTAGTTAGTTCAACTTTAAAATTTATAATATACTCCCTTAGAAAATAATTTCTATGAAGTGCCTTACAATTGTTAGACAAAGTTTAACGATTGTAAGGCACTTCACAGTCAGGATATTTTTCTTTCTCCTCAAAACATATCATTTGCTACTTACTAATAGTAAGGTATATAATAAAAGCGATTCCTTATTTATGGAGGTATTAAAATGGCATTAACAGACACATATAAATTAAATAACGGTGTAGAAATCCCTGTTGTCGGTTTCGGTACATGGCAAACTCCAGATGGTGACGTTGCTCGTGAATCCGTAAAAACAGCACTTGAAGTTGGTTATCGTCATATTGACACAGCTGCAGCTTATGGTAATGAAGTTAGTGTTGGTCAAGGCATCAAAGAAAGTGGTGTTAACCGTCATGATATTTTCTTGACAACTAAACTTTGGAACGATTCTCATGGTTATGAAGCTACTAAAAAAGCCATCGATTTAAGTTTACAAAAGCTAGATACTGATTATTTAGATCTATACTTAATTCATTGGCCAAACCCAGTAGCAGTACGCGAGCATTGGGCTGAATTAAATGCTGAAAGTTGGCAAGCTATGGAAGAAGCCGTTAAAGCTGGTAAAATTCGTGCAATTGGTATTTCTAATTTCCGCAAGCATCATTTAGATGAATTATTGAAGACTGCTAATATCGTTCCTGCAGTTAACCAAAACTACTTAAATCCTAGCGATCTTCAACCAGATGTACTAGCTGCTAATAAGGAACACGATATTTTAAATGAAGCTTATAGTCCTTTAGGTACTGGTGATTTGTTGCGTAATGAATTAGTTGCTGAAGTTGCTGAAGCTCACAATCATAGCGTACCTCAAGTTCTACTTCGCTGGTCGTTGCAACATGGTTTCCTTCCACTTCCAAAATCTGTTCATGCTGAATATATTAAATCTAATACTGACATTTTTGATTTTGAATTAACTGAGGATGAAATGAAGAAATTAGATGGATTACGTGGAGTTACTCATTTAGCAACTGATCCAGATACTGCTACATTCTAATAATTACTTTATGCCGATTAGTTTATAAAGTTCTAATCGGTATTTTTTTACAAAAAAAGTTTGAGAATCGCATATCTCAAACATTCGTTCATTTTATGGTAGTAACCTTATAAGTCCTGAAATTAAAACCCAAAGCTTAAATGAAGCTATTGATAAACTAGGAAATATGATTGATCTTATGCAACATAAATATATTGCTTGGGATCCTAACGATAACTGGGATAGTTACGATTTTGAACATGATGTTTCTGCACTAACTCTACTAGATGATAATTAATAGTTATTTTTTAAGAAGTACTACCAATAGTGCTTCTTTTATTTTTTATATACCCTCTTTAATTTTTCTTTTTCCATTGCTATTTTATTTTCGAAATTATTAGTAGCCCATTCCCAAATAATTTTATTTTCAGGGTGTGTAACTAAATCCTCATCACGTTTATCTTCTATCTGTTTTAAGACATGCTCTAAATTATCAAGCAATATATAGGTTTTCATTTCTCCTTATCCTTTCTTTTCCATGCTCTATACAAATCAACGAAACCTGCGTATGCTATGCATAGCAGAATACCGTAAATACACCACATATCATTTCCTCCATGTAAAAACATCCTTTAACCAACTCACCAATATGAAAATTATTACGTAAGCTATACACGCTACAATCACTGCTAAAACTGGTTCCATTAAACTTCCTACTTTGCTTTAATTTATTTAAACTTATCCCTGTTTAAAGGGACGAATATTTGCTAACATCTTCTTTAACTTTCTTATTTACCTTCTAAAAACTTATCTAAATCTTCAGCTCTGAACTGAACAACCCCACCAGCTGTTAGTTCGATATCCTGAAGATTTTTATTTCTTTTTCTCCACCTATAAAACGTTGTTGGAGATACACCACAGTGCTTAGCTGCTTCTGTTATGTTTAATAACTTATTTTTGTTGCTATCTTGATTTGTTCTTCTAACGACTCTTTCAGTAATCATTTCTAAATCTTCTTCTGAAAGTTTGATGTCATAAGTAGCTGTTACAATCATTTATGCCACCTACCCTAATAAGCCTTCATCTTTTCTAACGTTGATTCACTTGGTTCCCAATTAACTAATGCTTCTGCAATAGCTGTAAAATGTTTCTGTTTGATCAATGTTCTTGCAGGAACTCCCGTAGCTTTTAAAATTGCATTATTTAAATCCCATCTCAACAAAGCAACTTGGTTTTTGTTGTAAATTTGATGCTGACTAAGATATCGATCTAGCTTTTGACCAATTTTTCTAGATAACACTTGATAATCTTTAGAAGATATTGGTGTGTTATCTTGAACATCTTTTGTTTCTTGCTTAGCCATTGCTAACTTAACTTGATGCTCTTCTTGCTCTTCAATCCAACGTTTAGCACGCTGAACTGGATCAGTAATCATATATGAATCTTGCTTTTGGATGACGTATCTCATATTGAAATAGTTATCCACCAACTCGTCATAGATTTCCCAAGCCTTGTCATCTTCAAGAATTTTGAGCAACTTGGCATACCCACGTTCTGAGAGTAGGTAGATGTTGTTGGATGCGTTAATTTGATTTTGTGTAAATCCGCTATCCTTTAGAAAGATAGCGAAATTATTTTCTTTCAAATCAATAACATCAATTTCATCTTTAAATCTCTTTCTATTTCTGTTAATTAATTCATTAACTTTAAAAACTGGTCTATTATGAATTTCTGCAATGTCCTTCACTAACATAGCTTTCTTATCTTCACCAAAACCACCTTCAATTCCAGTGAATTCAAAGCTACCAATTTTTTCAGTTCCTAGAATTTTTAGCTCATTCATTGTGTTCATCTCTTTCTAAAAATAATTTAAAAACGTTATTTCTGCTTTAATTTTACGTTTTATACTACTTTGTGTAGTTAAAAGCTGTAAAAAAAATTTCTTCCTTGGGAACATGGAAAAAATCTTCTACTTTCTGCATCATAACTGGTCTAGGATTAACCTTACCTGTTTCCCACGCTGAAATTACTTTTTGTGTTGTTCCTAAAATTTCAGCTAAATCTTCTTGTGTTAAATCATGTTCAGCTCTCAAAACTTTCAATTTTGTAGCCATTTTTAATCATCTCTCTTTCTAAAGTAATCTAAACTAACATCTAATGCATCTGCTATTTTACACATATTCTTAAATGAAGGTTCAACACCATCTTTATAACTTTGCAAAGTTGTTTGTCTAATTCCTGTTAATTTACTTAATTTGTATCTAGTCATGTTTTTGGATTTAAGTAATTCTTCTAACTGATCCCACACACCTATCACCACCCTATATATAGTGTTATAAAGTTTGATCACTGCAATATATTGTAGTAAAATTAATCATGTAAATATAAAATTTGAAAGAAGGTTTTTATTTATATGGATAACAATGTCTTATATCCACAAGTAAATCAATCACTAATAACAGCTTCTAAACAACTAGCAACTATAACTAAGTCAATAAATAAAACTTATACTGACCCATTAAACAATTTAAATCGTTCGATTAAACAAATGTATGATTTTCGATTATTATATGAAATATCAAAAATACAATTAAATGTTAATGAAATACTAAATCTACCCTTTAAAAAATATACTAAATACTTACAAAAAAATTCTAAATTTCAAATCAATATACCCACAATCGACATATCTAACTTTTCAAATTACTATAAATCAGATTTTAGAATTCCAGTAATGTTAGAAGATATTATTAACAAATCCCTTCAAAATCCTGATAAAGTTAATGATCTTTTGTCAAAAAATATCGATAAAACTCTTTACAATAAGAATATAAATTCTTCTGATTTTATTAAAGAACCTAGAATTAAAAACACAGATAATACAAAAACCGTAATTAATTACAACATAGATACTGTAAACATTACCTACCAGGCTCCAACCTCCAAAGAGTCTAATAACAGGTTCGACGAATCCCCAGATAGTAATAGAGATAAAAGTCCAAGCAATAAACCTACTAATCCTCTTCAATTTTTCACCCTCTTATTTTTTTTATTTAATAATATCGCTCAACTTCCCGGTGCTGTAGAAGGTTCTAAAATGATTTTTAACGTATTGAAGAATATATCAGATTATTTACAATAACCTTATTTTTTCTTCAATTCATCTAGCTCTTTTTTTAGTTGTTCTTGTTCTTTTTTTAATTTCTTGATTTTAAAATCGTATACCCAATTAACAATATTCAAGACAACTGAAATAATTAGTAAAACAATTAATATTGTATCCATAATTCATACTATGTTATGATGAAGGTGCCACAAATCAAGGGGCAAGCCCCTTTCATTGTGGTTAAATCAGAACGTCAATGTTTCGGTTTATATTTCTGTTCTGATTTTATTTTTTTAGTTTCAAGCCTTAGCTTTTTAGTCTCAAGATACTTCTTATAAAAATCAAGAAGTTTATCTGTAATGTAGAAAGCTAAGGCTATTTTTATTGCTAAAGCTTCAATCATAACTTGCTCCTTTCTTTAGTATTCATAAGGTATCAATCAACCTTACATGTATATATTATACTATTTAAAGTTGTATTTTAAGTGATTTTTTATTTTTTGTTGTTTATTTAACTACATTTTGTTGTCAACTCTATTAAAAGTAGTATTTAAGCAAAAAAAGTTATAAAATATAACCATAAAACAATATATAGGATGGTGATATTTATGGCTGAAAAAAATGCGGGATTATTAAGTTTAAGAATTAAAGAATTAAGAAAAGAAAAAGGTATACGACAATCAGAATTAGCAAAACTTTTACATGTTTCTCAACAGGCGGTAGGATCTTGGGAAACTGGCAGAACCATACCAGGAGCCGATACATTAAATATATTAGCTGATTACTTCAACGTAACCACCGACTACTTGCTCGGACGTCCTGAGAAAAAAGATGATGATGCTAAAACAACTGATATTGAAGATTTAGATAAGATGATAGATAACGCTCGTTCTTTTGGTGGTAAGAAAATGACCGAAAATGATAGAGAAATTATTAAAGCTTATTTAAAAGGTTTTTACGATAATAAAAATCAAGGGAAGTAATTGTTATGTTGTTTAACCATAGAATAGATGCTTTTTTGAGAGAGAATGAGATTACAGTAGCTATTTTAGATGGGCTAGACAATGAGGGATTTTACATACCAGAAAAAAGGACTATCATTCTAAAATCTGAATTGAGCAAAAATGAACAAATTAAAGTCCTATTGCATGAGTTAGGACACATATTTAATGATGATAAAGTTATTGGTTCTTACAATGACTACCTTGTTCCACGTTCCAAAATGGAATCCAAAGCCAATGACTTTATGTTAAGAGAATTATTAGAAAATTACATATTAACAACAAATACTGATCCTACTGATATTAATTGCGTATCATTCCTAGAAAGCGAAAAATTACCAATGTCATTTGAAGATAGTGTACGACGGATTATTATGAGTGGATTGAGTTTTTAAAATTGTTGGTGTGGTTATTATTTAAAGGAGTGAACAGCTATGGATTGGAAAAAAATATTATTAGGTAAGTTCGATTATTCTAAAACAACAGAAAGTGGCAAATACGATTTGAGCATTAAT
This sequence comes from Ligilactobacillus sp. UO.C109, assembly GCF_026847815.1. NCBI lineage: Bacteria > Bacillati > Bacillota > Bacilli > Lactobacillales > Lactobacillaceae > Ligilactobacillus > Ligilactobacillus sp. UO.C109. The sequence goes on from NZ_JAPSFH010000012.1 coordinate 17,235, forward strand.
ATTCAAGGTGGTGTTTTCTCAGTAGCAATCATCATTACTTTGATCGTCTGGTTAATTAAGATTATCTAACTCACAATGTCATTTGAAGATAGTGTACGACGGATTATTATGGGTGGATTGAGTATTTAAAACACTTTCGACAGTGTTTTAGATTGAAATGACCAATACGTGATGTCTTTAAAAGCTCTAGTTATATGTATTTCAGGAGGAGAAAAATATGGATTTATTTGTATCAATCTTAACTTTGGTTGGGGTTGTTGCTTTGATAGTTGGGCTTATATGGTTGATTGTTAATCTTGTAAGAAAAAAGCCTTTAAGAGTTCCAGGTATCGTTTCTGCTGCAGGTGCTTTATTAGTTATCGTTGGTTCGCTTGCTATCACTGCAATAGAACAACAAGTTAACACAACTGAAGATACTACATATTCTGCAGAAAGTGCATCAAGTTCAGAAAGTGAATCATCCGAATCTAAAGTTTATGGTTTAAACGAACAATACAAAAATGATATGTATGGTTTGAAGATTACACAAGCTGACCAAAACTTTGATGATCATGGAATGAGCTTGGTTAATGGCGATATTCCAACTCTTAAAGTATCTCAACAAAATGGAATTCAAATTACTGTAGATTATGAAAATATAGACTCTTCAGAAGGTTTCTTACCATCAATTTGGAATTTTAAAGTTTACGATGATGACGGAAAAACTGGAGAAATTATAAATCAACAAGAGGGACAAGATGAAGTCTCAAAAGGCCATATTGGGACTACTCATTTTTGGGTTAATCTACAAAAACCATATGCAGATACTAAATATATTGAAATTGAGTATGGCGATATTCAATTCAAAATTAATTTGAATCATTAATTAATAACCCGCCAAAATTAACGGGTTTAAAAATACATAATATAGAACGTACATTCATATTGACCAATACACTGAAGTCACTAAAAGCTAATCCGAAAAATAAAATTCAGGGAGAGATTTTATATGAGAAAAATTATTAAGTATACTGCATTAATGACTCTAGGATTGACTATAGCTCCTGCTTATTCTTCTTTAAGCGAGAATTATACTATTTCAGCCAGTTCTATCAGCAAGAAAAAGTTGAAAAAAGTTAACAAAGAAATGAAAGCTTATTTACAAGAAGATCAAGGCTTTGCTGAAGGAACTTTAGATGAAAATGGAAACCCAACAGATAACGGTACTCCAAATCCAGAATTTGATTATGCTACATACGTAAAGAAAATAAAGATAAACGAAACTATGCAAGCAGATGTTTATTACAACTCTAAAATCACTGACCTTACCGTTGATGAATTAGATGAAGTAAGTTCAAAGGTACAAGGAATGATTACTGCTTGTTTAGTAGAAAACAAGCACATCTCTGATGAACAAGCTGTAGATGGAACATTCTTAACCTTTTATTACGGTAAAAATGCTATTGGTCATTCAAAACTAACTAATTATAAGGAATTTAAGTGGTATACCAAATAATTTAGGTTAACTGAATTAGGATATTCTTTAATACTTTTGACAGTGTTTTAGATTGAAATGACCAAATACTGATGTCTTTAAAAGCTGATTAAAAAGTAAAGGAGAGTTTATTTATGAAAGTAAATCTTTCTAACTCAAGCACTAATCAAGTTAAACAAGTCAAAGTAGGTTTTTCTTGGACTGTATTTTTCTTCGGTCTATTTCCGCCTTTATTTAGAGGTGACTGGAAATGGTTTGGTATACTCTTGATCATTAATTTAGTAATAGGTATTCCGACTTGTGGTATTGGTGCAGGTATCGTTAATTTTGTTTTTGCATTCATTTATAATAAATTATATATAAACGACTTACTAGCTAGTGGATATGTTGCTTCTGACGATACTTCAAGAAAAATTTTAACAAGTAAAGGATTTATAAAATAATATTATTAAACCCATCATTTTTTTGGTGGGTTTATTTTGAAAGGACGTGATTTGATGGAAAAGAAAATTATGTTAACCAATTCTGAATTAATTAATCATATGGAAAGTAAAAATATTACTTTTGATAAAATGTCTAAGTTAGATGCTCTGCACCTTTTAAATACCAAAAATTATTATTTTAAAGTTGCTTCCTATAGGGTTAATTTTTCTAAAGATGGTAATGGCAAGTATAACAATTTGGATTTTGCATATTTATCAGATTTAGCAGTAATTGATATGCACCTTAGAAATTATTTACTATCTCTATGTTTAGACATAGAACATGGTATAAAATTAAGATTAATTAATTATATTTCTAATGATATAGATGAAGATGGATATAGTATTGTTAACGACTTCAAAGAAAAATATCCTTCACAATTTAATCAAACATTGTTGTATCTAAAGAAGAATAAATATCTTAATGATATGTATGAGAAATATAAAGAAAACACACCTATCTGGGTATTCTTGGAAACAACAACTTTTGGTAATCTTTCAATGTTTGTTGAATTCTACAATAAAAGGAAAAAGATAAAAAGTATTAATCAAATTTCTCATCATTTAAAGTATTGTAAAAATATAAGAAATGCTTGTGCTCATAATACTCCCTTATTAGTAAATCTTTTTTCAGATAAAGAATTTTTAAGTCGTCCAAGTGCAGCAGTTATGTCTATTGCAGCGACAATGAATATACCTAATAATCAAGTACATGACTTGAAAATTAATGACTTAATATCGACTTTTTATTTACATAAAAAAATTCAAAGTAAAAAAATGGGAGAACATAAATTTGAAGAAGGAAATGCTTTAATTAATAGATTTAATTTAAACAGCGAATGGTACTCAGATAATCCAAAATTAACCACATTTTTATCAATACTACAAAAACTAGTTGACTACTTAAATGAATAGTAGTAACCTTTTAATTAAGGAAATAACGGTAAGACCGTTAGCTAATAGAGATTAACATCAATATTGGTTATCAAGTGAAGGGACGACTAGAAATAGTTGTCCCTTTTCGTATATATGAATGAATATATTTATCCCCGTCAAAAAACGACGGGTTTAACTAGAAACTAAAAAGAACATACATTCATATTGACCAATACACTGAAGTCATTAAAAGCTGTGTGTTGCTAACATCTTCTTTTTACTTTCAATTTAATTTTGGAGGTAAACGGGTGATTAAACTCTAACTAGAAGCTTTTCTTGGCAGTGTGACGTCTCTCACTTCGCTACTAAATTTCGCTCCTCATCACAACTTGTCCTTAAGTAGATAAGCATTTGACTCATCTACAGACTTGTTGCTTGAACGTACATATCCAACAGTACGCATCGATAGCCTCCTGCG
>NZ_JAPSFH010000062.1:0-319 GCF_026847815.1 Ligilactobacillus sp. UO.C109
AGCTTGTGCTCAAGGATTCGCTCAAGGAACTTGATGTGCTTAAGCTTTCACTCAAGGATGAACTTGTACTCAAGGATTCACTCAAGGAACTTGATGTGCTTAGGCTTTCGCTTAAGGATGAACTTGTACTCAAGGATTCACTCAAGCTGCTTGATGTGCTTAGGCTTTCGCTTAAGGATGAGCTTGTGCTCAAGGATTCACTCAACGAACTTGATGTACTTAAGCTTTCACTCAAGGAGGAGCTTGTACTCAAGGATTCACTCAACGAACTTGATGTACTTAAGCTTTCACTTAGTGAGGAACTTGTACTCAAGGATTC
>NZ_JAPSFH010000064.1:0-693 GCF_026847815.1 Ligilactobacillus sp. UO.C109
CTGGCTTACCAGAAGGAACCAAGATTGATGTGGGTGACAATGGAGATACCACAATTACCTACCCAGACCAGTCAGTCGACACTATCACAGGTGATAAGCTGGTTGAAGAAAAGACTAGTGCTGAAAATCTGGATCCAACGGTTCCAGCCAAGACCAAGGTTGATGATCCAACGAAGCTGACTGATGACGAAAAGAAAGAAGTCGAAGACAACATTCGTGATAACAACCCTGGCTTACCAGAAGGAACCAAGATTGATGTGGGTGACAATGGAGATACCACAATTACCTACCCAGACCAGTCAGTCGACACTATCCCAGGTAATAAGCTGGTTGAAGAAAAGAATAGTTCTGAAAAGCTGGATCCAACGGTTCCAGCCAAGACCAAGGTTGATGATCCAACGAAGCTGACTGATGACGAAAAGAAAGAAGTCGAAGACAACATTCGTGATAACAACCCTGGCTTACCAGAAGGAACCAAGATTGATGTGGGTGACAATGGAGATACCACAATTACCTACCCAGACAAGTCAGTCGACACTATCCCAGGTAATAAGCTGGTTGAAGAAAAGACTAGTGCTGAAAATCTGGATCCAACGGTTCCAGCCAAGACCAAGGTTGATGATCCAACGTACTATCACAGGTGATAAGCTGGTTGAAGAAAAGACTAGTGCTGAAAATCTGGATCCAACGGTT
>NZ_JAPSFH010000065.1:0-1238 GCF_026847815.1 Ligilactobacillus sp. UO.C109
TCCTTGAGTACAAGCTCCTCACTAAGTGAAAGCTTAAGCACATCAAGCAGCTTGAGTGAATCCTTGAGTACAAGTTCATCCTTAAGCGAAAGCTTAAGTACATCAAGTTCGTTGAGCGAATCCTTGAGCACAAGTTCATCCTTAAGTGAAAGCCTAAGCACATCAAGTTCATTGAGTGAATCCTTGAGTACAAGTTCATCCTTGAGTGAAAGCTTAAGTACATCAAGCAGCTTGAGTGAGTCCTTGAGTACAAGCTCCTCACTAAGTGAAAGCTTAAGTACATCAAGCAGCTTGAGCGAATCCTTGAGTACAAGCTCCTCACTAAGTGAAAGCCTAAGCACATCAAGTTCATTGAGTGAATCCTTGAGTACAAGCTCCTCACTAAGTGAAAGCTTAAGCACATCAAGCAGCTTGAGTGAATCCTTGAGTACAAGTTCTTTAAGTACATCAAGCAGCTTGAGCGAATCCTTGAGTACAAGTTCATCCTTGAGTGAAAGCTTAAGCACATCAAGTTCATTAAGTGAATCCTTGAGTACAAGTTCATCCTTGAGTGAAAGCTTAAGTACATCAAGTTCATTGAGTGAATCCTTGAGTACAAGTTCATCCTTGAGTGAAAGCTTAAGTACATCAAGCAGCTTGAGTGAGTCCTTGAGTACAAGCTCCTCACTAAGTGAAAGCTTAAGTACATCAAGCAGCTTGAGCGAATCCTTGAGTACAAGCTCCTCACTAAGTGAAAGCCTAAGCACATCAAGTTCATTGAGTGAATCCTTGAGTACAAGTTCATCCTTAAGTGAAAGTCTAAGTACATCAAGTTCATTGAGCGAATCCTTGAGTACAAGCTCCTCACTAAGTGAAAGCTTAAGTACATCAAGCAGCTTGAGCGAATCCTTGAGTACAAGTTCATCCTTGAGTGAAAGCTTAAGCACATCAAGTTCATTAAGTGAATCCTTGAGTACAAGTTCATCCTTAAGTGAAAGCCTAAGCACATCAAGTTCGTTGAGTGAATCCTTGAGCACAAGTTCATCCTTAAGCGAAAGCCTAAGCACATCAAGCAGCTTGAGCGAATCCTTGAGTACAAGTTCATCCTTGAGTGAAAGCTTAAGCACATCAAGTTCGTTGAGCGAATCCTTGAGTACAAGCTCCTCACTAAGTGAAAGCCTAAGCACATCAAGTTCGTTGAGTGAATCCTTGAGTACAAGCTCATCCTTAAGCGAAAGCTTAAGCACATCAAGCAGCTT
>NZ_JAPSFH010000013.1:0-1015 GCF_026847815.1 Ligilactobacillus sp. UO.C109
GTTACCACGTTGTCTCTAGTAACTGTTTCATGTTTATGCTTCAAATGAATTGTTACCACGTTACTTTCGTCTGTACCATCTTCTGGGAAGGTGTAATCCGTTGGATTTCCTGCTACTTCCTCATAATTTTCTGGTACTTCTGGGGTAACCTTTACGGTTTCTCCTGTCTTGCCAGATATATCGCCTTGCTTGACTTCTTGTCCACCGTTGTCATCATCCACATATACTACTCGACCGGTTTGTTCATTTGCCTTATATACTACAGTTTCTGTGTAATCTTTAGTATCAAATGTTACTGTTTCACTTGGAACAACAGCTTTATCTGGTGTGTAGCCTACTTTTTCTGGTGTCTTCACTTCGTCGAAGCTTTGACTTGGGACATTTGTATTCCAAGTTACTTGGTTTGTTACTAGATCTCTGTCGCCGGTTTGAGTGAATGTTAGGCTTTGACTCTTGGTATCTAGTAAATTACCTTTTTCATCTCGGTACTCTATTGTTCTTGTTACCACGTTGTCTCTAGTAACTGTTTCATGTTTATGCTTCAAATGAATTGTTACCACGTTACTTTCGTCTGTACCATCTTCTGGGAAGGTGTAATCCGTTTGATTCCCTGCTACTTCCTCATAATTCTCTGGTACTTCTGGGGTAACCTTTACGGTTTCTCCTGTCTTGCCAGATATGCTACCTTGCTTGACTTCTTGTCCACCCTTGTCATCATCCACATATACTACTCGACCGGTTTGTTCATTTGCCTTATATACTACAGTTTCTGTGTAATCTTTAGTATCAAATGTTACTGTTTCACTTGGAACAACAGCTTTATCTGGAGTGTAGCCTACTTTTTCTTGTGTCTTCACTTCATCGAAGCTTTGACTTGGAACATCTGTGCTCCAAGTTTCTTTGCCTGTTACTAGATCTTTTTTGCCTGGTTGAGTGAACGTTAGACTTTGACTCTTGGTATCTAGTAGATTACCTTTTTCATCTCGGTACTCTATTGTTCTTGTTACCACGTTGT
>NZ_JAPSFH010000014.1:0-1037 GCF_026847815.1 Ligilactobacillus sp. UO.C109
GATGTGCTTAGGCTTTCGCTTAAGGATGAACTTGTACTCAAGGATTCACTCAAGCTGCTTGATGTGCTCAAGCTTTCGCTCAAGGAGGAGCTTGTACTCAAGGATTCACTCAAGCTGCTTGATGTACTTAGGCTTTCGCTTAAGGAGGAGCTTGTACTCAAGGATTCACTCAACGAACTTGATGTGCTTAGGCTTTCGCTTAAGGAGGAGCTTGTGCTCAAGGATTCACTCAAGCTGCTTGATGTACTTAAGCTTTCACTTAGTGAGGAACTTGTACTCAAGGATTCGCTCAAGGAACTTGATGTGCTTAAGCTTTCGCTTAAGGATGAGCTTGTACTCAAGGATTCACTCAACGAACTTGATGTGCTTAAGCTTTCACTTAAGGAGGAGCTTGTACTCAAGGATTCACTTAAGGAACTTGATGTACTTAGACTTTCACTTAAGGAACTTGATGTGCTTAAGCTTTCGCTTAAGGATGAGCTTGTACTCAAGGATTCACTCAACGAACTTGATGTACTTAAGCTTTCACTTAAGGATGAACTTGTGCTCAAGGATTCGCTCAAGCTGCTTGATGTGCTTAGGCTTTCACTTAGTGAGGAGCTTGTACTCAAGGATTCACTTAAGGAACTTGATGTACTTAAGCTTTCACTTAAGGATGAACTTGTACTCAAGGATTCACTCAATGAACTTGATGTGCTTAAGCTTTCGCTTAAGGAGGAGCTTGTACTCAAGGATTCGCTCAAGCTGCTTGATGTGCTTAGGCTTTCGCTTAGTGAGGAGCTTGTACTCAAAGATTCACTTAAGGAACTTGATGTGCTTAGGCTTTCACTTAAGGATGAACTTGTACTCAAGGATTCACTTAAGGAACTTGATGTGCTTAGGCTTTCACTTAAAGAGGAGCTTGTACTCAAGGATTCGCTCAACGAACTTGATGTACTTAAGCTTTCACTTAAGGAGGAGCTTGTACTCAAGGATTCGCTCAACGAACTTGATGTGCTTAGGCTTTCACTTAGTGAGGAGCTTGTACTCAAGGATTC
>NZ_JAPSFH010000015.1:0-35212 GCF_026847815.1 Ligilactobacillus sp. UO.C109
CTAAGCGTATCAAGTTCATTGAGTGGAAGTTCTTCAATGAATACAGATGAATCAGATAGTATAAGCAGATCCTTGAGCGAAAGCTTGAGCACATCAAGCAGCTTGAGTGAAAGCCTAAGCGTATCAAGTTCATTGAGTGGAAGTTCTTCAATGAACACAGATGAATTAGACAGTATAAGCAGATCCTTGAGCGAAAGCGAAAGCTTAAGTACATCAAGTTCGTTGAGTGCAAGTGCATCTCTAATTGATAGTTTGAGTGAAAGTCTATCTAATACTATTTCATCTGAAAACATGAATGATGGAAATAACGGAAATACGATGGTAACTACAAATCCTGGATTAGCAAATAAAGCTTCAAGTAATAGTTTGAAACATAATGTAGAACACAAGAAACTACCACAAACAGGTGATAGTTCAACTAATACAGGAGTTCTAGGTGGACTATTCGTATTGACGAGCTTGACATTGTTGAGAGCTAAGAAAAAGAGAAAAGATTAATAACGATAATCCCCCAAATATCGTTGAATTAGATTGAATCTAAGAAAAGAGCAAGTAGCTTATAAACTTCTTGCTCTTTTTATGTACATAAATAAAATAAAAGTAGAGTGTTTTAAGATAAGATAAGTTAAGTGAAAAGAGGAGAAATAATGATATCACTAATTATATTAGCTAAGGGAAATGAAGAAAAAATAAGTAAATGTGTAGATAGTATATTACAACAAAATTATAAGGAGTACGAACTAATCATCATGAATAATCAATACAATGATGAATTAGAGAAAAAAATTCAAAATAATCCTAAGATAAAGTTGTATATATCTGAAAATGACGACTGGGGTACGTTACGTGAGAAAGCTATTCAGCAAACTACAGGTAAATATATAGTTTTTATTGATCCTCAAGATTTTCTTATTGATGATAAGGGATTAGATAAACTGAATGATTTAGTTGTTAAGGAAAATGCAGATTTAATAGTTAATAGCTATATGACATTAAAAGAGGGAAAGTTTTTATATAAAACAGAAAAAAACAAAATTTTGTCATATAATAGATTCCAAGTTCTTCAGTTGAAAGAAATTGAGTTTAGAAGTTTAAGTGGTGCATTAATTAAAAAGGAATTGTTCGATAAAATCACTGACTATGATATGCCAGAACAATTATTATTAAAAAATTTGGCAAAAAAAGCTGAAAAAATACTATATACTTCTCTAAATTTCTATACATATGTGGTAGAAGAAAGTAGAAATTCAGATTTAATTTGGGGAAAAGGTAGTGAATTCCATTTCTCAAATACATATAACCTTGTAGAAAACAACAAAATAAGACAATATAAGCAAAAGATACCTGAAACTATAGAAGTAGCATTATGTGTAGATAATAACGTAATAGATTATGTAGGATCTTTAGTCTATTCGATTTATAAGCATACTTCCAGTTTTGTGAATATTTATGTAATTTATAAAGAATTATCTAATGAATCACTCGAAAAATTAAATTGGATAAACGAAAAGATGCAGACTGTGAATTTACAGACTGTAAAAATTTCAGAAAAGTTACACAAAAGATTAGATAAGATAACTTTGGGTAAAGATATATATAATCTTCCTATAAGTTCATATTATAGAATTTTTCTTGCGGATATTTTACCGGATATTGATCGGATAATTTATCTTGATGTGGATATTTTAGCAGTCGGTGATTTAACAGAGTTGTGGCATACCAACTTAGAAGGAAATTTCCTAGCTGCTTGTCTCGATGAACAAGCTTTTGTAGAGTCAGGAACTAATATATTAAAACCTAGAAGACGAGAATATTTTAATTCAGGTGTGTTAGTACTAGATTTATTCCTATTTAGAAAATATAACATAATAAATGAATTCTTTGATTATCTCATAGATACAACTGATTTGTATAATCTGGGAGATCAAGATGCACTCAATCTTTATTTTCTAGATGCTGTAAAATTGCTAGATAGCAGTTGGAATTATGGTGTATATAGTCATAAGAAATATACTGGGGTAAGTAACATAAAAATACTACATTATTTTAGTTTTGCAAAACCATTACGAAATTTATATTCATATGTAGCAGATGATAAAATAAAGAGTTTTGTTCAACTATATAGAAGATATTATTATGAATTGGCACAATTTATAGACTATAAAGGGTGTGAGAATAAAATTTCTACAATTATTACAGCTCATTCTGATGATGATTTCTTTAAGAGTTTAGAGAGTATATTATGTCAGACATATCCTAACAAAGAGATTATAATTTTAGATACCACAACTGGAGATGAACTTAAGGAAAAAGTTGAGGAATTAATGAAAATATTACCATACATTGTGTATATCAAGTGTGATAATAGAAATATAGGTAAGATGCGAGAATTTGCGATTAAACGTTCCAAGGGTGATTACTTGTATTTCTTAGATTCTCCTAACTATATTAATGAAAATAATATGTTTGATAAATTAGTTAGCATCATGGTTAAAGATGCAGCGAGCATAGTAACTAGTGTGATGATGATATATTATCCTACTGAAGATCGACTTATAGGTTATGGAGCAAATAACGAAGAAATTGATCTTTCTTCTGAATCTGTAGAAAGTTTACAAAGTAAATATCTAGGCAATGACTATAATATGCTTGCAGGACATATATTTGATAAAAAATTGTTTAGTAATTTTGAAGAACTGAATTTTGAAGATGAAAAGAAATTAATGGCAGAAATCTTGTATAGAGCTAAGAAAAGAATACGAAAAAATAGTTATGATTGGGTTAAAGTAATATCATAATTATGGTCAAAGTTGATATGGAAACATATCAGCTTTTTTAGTATTCTCTGATAAATACAAGGTGTAACTATGCTATAATTTATTGTGTAATATTTAAAACGGAAGTGAGTGAAAGTATGGTAGTTTATAATATCAATCTAGGAATTGGTTGGGCAAGTAGTGGAGTTGAATACGCTCAAGCTTACCGAGCAGAATTGTTAAGAAAAATCAATCAACCAGCTAAGTTTATCTTTACTGATCTAATCTTAAATGAAAACATTGAAACTTTTACTAAAAATATTGGTTTTGAAGATAATGAGATAATCTGGTTATATCAATTTTTTACAGATATAAAAATAGCACCTTCTACATATCCATTACATAAAATTGAAGAGAAATTAAAAAATAAGAACTATAGCAAAAATAGAGTGGATAGTAGCATTACTTACACTCTTGAAAATGATAAGAGAAAAATAGTTTGTCATTTTAGAGATCCTGAAAAAGATTATATAGATAGAGTAGAATATTATTATGATAATAGTCTTATGAAGCGAGAATTTTATAGTTATACTTGCTATGCAGCCGAACATTTACGTAATGTTAACGGTCAAATGCGTGTTTATTTACGTCGTTTTTACAACGAGGATGGAACTGTTGCGTATGAGCAATTAGTTGACGATAAAACAGAATTGTATCGTTTACCAGATCAAATATTTTACTCTAAACTAGAGTTCTTTGAATACTTTTTAAAGAAACTAAATTTAACAGCAGAAGATACTGTAATCATGGATAGAGCAACAGATATTGGTCCTATTATCTTACGTAACTATCAACCGGCAAAATTGGTATCAGTAGTACATGCAGATCATTTTGCAGAGAGTTCAACTACCGAAGATAATATTTTGTGGAATAACTTCTACGAATATGAATTTGATAATGCGGATAAATTTGCAGCGATTATTTCTTCAACTGATGCTCAAACTAATTTATTGAGAGAACAATTTGATAAATATACTGATAAGAAGCCAAATTTAGTAACAGTTCCGGTTGGATCACTAGATAAATTAAGATATCCTGACCATGAACGTAATCATTATAGTTTGATAACAGCTTCACGTTTAGCAAGTGAAAAGCATGTTGATTGGTTAGTAGAAGCTGTGGTACAGGCTAAAAAGGAAGTTCCAGCATTGACTTTTGATATTTATGGTCAAGGTGGAGAGCGTCAAAAATTAGTTGAATTAATCAGTAAATACCAAGCTCAGGATTACATTACTCTGAAAGGGCATCATGATTTAACAGAAGCTTATAAAAATTATGATGCTTATATTGCTGCATCTACTAGTGAAGGTTTCGGTTTAAGTTTGATGGAAGCAGTAGGTTCTGGTTTAGCAATGGTAGGGTTTGATGTTCGTTATGGTAATCAGACATTTATTGATGATAAGGAAAATGGTTATTTATTGCCTTATAAAGTCGGTATGGAACGTGAACAAGTTGTTGAAAGTTTACGTCAAGCGATCGTTAACCTATTTAAAGATAATCATATCGAAAAAATGCACGATAACTCGTACAAATTAGCCAAGCATTATTTGAGTGAGAATGTGCAAGGAATGTGGGCTAAATTATTGTCTTGGAAATAAAATTATTAAAAAGCTCAAATTAGCATTCTAGACATAGGACCAATTTTTAAATTTCTGCAAATCAAACGCTTAACTGCAGAAATTAATGAATTGGTCCTATCTCGAAATTGGAATTTTAAGGTAAATAAGAGGTTATAAAATGGTAAAAGTAAGTATAGGGGTGCCAGTATATAATGTCGAAGCATATTTAAGGGAATGTCTGGATTCAATCATGAATCAAACTTTCAAAGACTTTGAAGTAATCATGGTGGATGATGGTTCAACTGATAATTCATTTGACATCTGTCAAGAATATGTAGCAAGAGATAATCGCTTTAAGTTAATTCATCAAGAAAATAAAGGTCTGGCAGGAGCGAGAAATACATGTTTAAAATATATGCATGGCGAATTTATAACTTGGATTGATAGTGACGATAAGGTCAAACCTGACTACCTAGAAAAGCTATTGCAAGTCCAAGTTGAAACGGGTGCTCAGATAATAAATTGCATATATTATGGCATTAAGGATGGAATTGAATATTATTATGATTATACGCCAGTATATCCAGATTTAAAAAGAATAGAATTATCAGGAAGAAATGCGATTAAAATGTTTTTATTAGATAGGTACAAAACATACACACTATGGGGAACATTAGTGGATAGTAAATTATATAAAGGATGGTTTTGTTCTCAAGGAGTTACATTTGAAGATGCGGATAATAAATTTAAATTATATCTAAGAACAAATAAGGTAGTGCTAGTTCCAGAACAATTATATGGTTATAGGCAAAGAAATAGTAGTATTATGAAAGCGGCAACTCGGAAAAAAACATTTTCAGAAGAACTTAAGTTAACCAAAAATTTGATGCATTTTATAGAAAAGTATACTTACTATATGGAAGTTGCAAATATAGACGTAGAAGAAGAACACCTGCATATTCTTGAATTTATTGATGTATTTTTTAATTCATATAGAGTAGATATGATTGAAAACGAAGAAGACAAGCAACGATATTTTAAGTATATAAACAGATATAAAGAAAAGCTAAAAAGATATTGGAATATGTGTGGTGAATGATAATGGTAAAAATAAGTATAGGAGTTCCTGTTTATAATGTCGAAGAATACTTGAGACAATGTCTAAATTCAATTATGGAACAAACATTCACTGATTTTGAAGTAATTATGGTAGATGATGGTTCGACTGATAATTCCTTTAGTATTTGCCAAGAATATGTAGCTAAAGATAATCGTTTTAAGTTAATTCATCAAGAAAATAAAGGTAATGGCGGATCAAGAAATACATGTTTAAAGTACATGAATGGTGAATTTATAACTTGGATTGATAGCGATGATGTAATTAAGCCGAATTATCTAGAAAAATTACTGCAAGTTCAAAAAGAAACCGATGCTCAGATAATAAATTGCATGTTTTATTACATTAAGAATGGGACGGAACATTATTTCGACTATACACCAATATATCCGAACTTAAAAAGAATAGAATTATCTGGGAGAGATGCTTTAAAAACAGTTTTATTTGATAAATATAAAATAATTGAACTAGCTGGAACGTTAGTAGAAAGCAGCTTATATAAAGGCTGGTATTGTACAGAAGGAGTAATGTATGAAGATTTTGGAAGTAAATTTAAGTTGTATCCAAGAGCAAATACTATAGTTGCAATTCCAGAACAACTGTATGGTTATAGACAAAGAAATAATGGAACAATTGGTAAAACTAATCAACCAAAAACTTTTTTAGAAGAATTGAAAGTTTCTAATAATATGCTAACTAATGTTGAAAAATATATTTATTACATGGATATTATGAATTTTAGTGAGAAAAAAATTTATAAAGAGAGTATTGATTATATTACAGGATATAGTTTATATAGAGCTAATATGCTTAGAAGTGAGGAAGATAAGCAATTATATTTTGAATATGTAAACAAGTATAAAGAAAAGCTGAAACGATATTGGAATATGGGTGATGAATGACAATGGTAAAAGTAAGTATAGGGGTGCCAGTATATAATGTTGAAGCATATTTGAGGGAGTGTCTGGATTCAATCATGAATCAAACTTTCAAAGACTTTGAAGTAATCATGGTGGATGATGGTTCAACTGATAATTCATTTAACATCTGTCAAGAATATGTAGCAAGAGATAAACGCTTTAAGTTAATTCATCAAGAAAATAAAGGACTAGCAGGAGCGAGAAATACATGTTTAAAATATATGCACGGCGAATATATAACTTGGATTGATAGCGATGATGTAGTAGACAATAATTATTTAGAAAGATTACTTACGGTACAAGCTGAAACAGGTGCTGATATAGTTAAATATTAAAAAAATATATAAGGGATAGTAATATATTTCTCATAACTAACTACGATAGAATATATAAAACAAAAGAAAAAATAATAGAAGTTTCTAAATTGGACTTAATATTGGATGCTATTGACTCTCGTTTAGCAGTCGTTGAATTTTGGGGAACACTAATACATAGAGAGTTATATAATGGTATAACACTTTCCCAGAGGGTAGTTTTTGAAGATCAAGGCAATAAATTTAAGTTATATTTAAGATCAAAGAAGAATGTGATATTGCTTGAACAATTATATGGTTATCGTATTCGTGAAGGAAGCATTATGCGTATGACGAATAAAGACTTGTCTGCTTTAAAAGCTTATATATAACTGGGATAAATTACTGTATTACATTGAAGTAGCAAATTATAATGTTCGAGAGATACGTGAAGCATATATAAAAGAATTGGATAAGTTATCTGCAGAAGTTAACTTAAGTCAAGAAGATGCTAAAACATACCATGAAGCGATTGATAGACATAAACAAAAAATAAGTAAACTATAAAAGTGTAGGTGACATTAGTACATGGTAAAAGTAAGTATAGGGGTTCCTGTTTATAATGTCGAAGAATACTTGAGACAATGTCTAAATTCAATTATGGAACAAACATTTACTGATTTTGAAGTAATTATGGTAGATGATGGTTCGACTGATAATTCCTTTAGTATTTGCCAAGAATATGTAGCTAAAGATAATCGTTTTAAGTTAATTCATCAAGAAAATAAAGGCCTAGCAGGTGCAAGAAATACTTGTATTAAGAATATGCATGGCGAATTTATAACTTGGATTGATAGTGATGACGTAGTAGATAATAATTATTTAGAAAGATTACTTGAAGTACAAGCAGAAACAGGTGCTGATATAGTTAAGTGTGCAAAAAAACATATACGAGGAAACAATGTATATTATATAACCAATTATGATAATTTATATAAAATGTATGAAAACAATAATCAAGTAATTAATTTTCAAAAATTAGATATATTATTAGATGCTATTGATAGTCATTTAGCTATAGTAGAATTCTGGGGAACATTAATACCTAGAAGATTGTATAAAGGTATATCAATATCTCAAGGAGTAATTTATGAAGATCAAGGTAATAAATTTAAATTATATTTACAATCAAAGAAAAATATATTATTACTCGAGCAATTATATGGCTATCGTATTCGTGAAGGAAGTATCATGAGACGGCAATCATCACTTGAAAAGGAATTAGATGATTTACAATTTTATACATATAATTGGGATAAGTTAGTATATTATGCTGATGTATCCAATTATAATGTTGAAAAGATTCGTGAAACGTATATAGAAAAATTAAATGATTTATATACCGATGTTAATTTGGGTGAAGAAGATAATAAAATATATCGAGAAGCAATTAATAAACAGAAACAAAAGTTACAACGATATTGGAATATGTGATAGTAGGATGTGAGTGAAAGTGATTAATTTATTTGAGAATTTTGGACAAAAAGATTTGGATTTAGCTAAGGCATTATATATGGCTGATATAAAGCATCCAACAGTAGTGATGAATTATAGTGGTTTCTTACCACCAGAAGTAGAATCGCCTTTTGAATATTATATAGATCAAAATAGCGATGGTAAGGCGCGTTATTTCAATCAGATAAAACACCCAGATTTATGGGAAGTTAGAGGGAATAATAATACAGGCGAAGTGTATGAAATAAACAAGAAAAGAGCCAACATTATTTACACTGAGCCCAAACATTTACGTTTGGTTGAACGTGTAGAATGGTTGAACGAGGCAGGCAGAGTAAGAAGTATTGACCATTACGACAGTCATGGTAATTTATTTGCCGAAACAGTCTGCGATAATGAAGGAAACCATTTGTTACAGACATTCTTTGACGCTAATGGTAAAGAAAAAATATTAAGAGATTTTACAACCAATAGAATTACTTTGAAACTTGATCAAGATGAAATCATTTTTGATAGTTTGGTAGATTTTGTCGTGTATTATCTTAAAGAACGTGGATATGACAAGGATAGTATCTACTATAATTCCTTATCTCTACCTTTATTTGTAAGTTTACAACTTGCTAATACTGGCAAGGAAAACGATGTTCTCTTCTGGAGTGAAGATGTAGGACAAGAAATACCAGGAAATATGGCTTATTTGCTTAACAATGATACTCGTACTAAGAAGATCATTATTCAAAAGAAAGAAGTCTATAACAAAGTAATTAATATGTTACCAGATGATAAAAAAGATATGGTTAGTTATTTGGGAACAATCTACCCTCATGATCGCTTAAATAAGCAAAGAAAGAATATTCTAATTATGACTAACTCTGACCAAATTGAACACTTAAAAGAGTTGGTTGAGAACTTAGAAGGATTCCATTTCTATATTGGAGCTTTAACAGAAATGTCTAGCAAGTTATTAGCTTTTGATGAATATAGCAATGTTACCTTATATCCAAGTATCGTTCCTGAAATCAGTGAAGAATTGTTTAAGAAATGTGATATTTACCTAGACATTAACTATGGTAATGAAATTTTAGGTATTACTAGAGTTGCATTTAGAGAAAATATGCTGATTTTAGGCTTTGATACTACTGCTCACAATAGAACTTTTGTCGCACCTGAGAATATTTACAAGCCAGATTTATACATGAAGATGACTGATAAGATCAGACATGCGTTTAGCGATGCAGATACGTTACAAGACTTATTGTATAAACAACGTGTAGCGGCAGATGATGAAACAGTTCCAAACTATAAAAAGGTATTGAGTAAATAGAAAGTCTAAGTGAGGTGAATGAAATGGTTAAAATAAGTATTGGCGTCCCTGTCTATAATGTAGCTAAGTATTTACGACAATGCCTTGATTCAATTGTGAAACAAACATTTACTGACTTTGAAGTAATTATGGTAGATGATGGTTCAACTGATAATTCCTTTAATATTTGTCAAGAGTATGTAGCTAAAGATGATCGTTTTAAGCTAATTCATCAAGAAAATGAGGGGAATGGTGGCGCAAGAAATACTTGTTTGAAAAATATGCAAGGAGAATATATAACTTGGATAGATAGCGACGATAGAGTGAACCCTATCTATTTGGAGAGATTACTTGAAGTACAAGCAAGAACGGATGCTCAAATAGTAAATTGTATGTTTTTTTATATTAGAGATAATGGCGACTATTATGTAGATTATTCACCATTTTTTCATAAACAGGAAATGATAAAAATATCAGGGATGGAAGCTTTAGAAACAGTTTTATTTGATAGGTATCAAATAATTGAATTAGCTGGAACATTGATAGATAGCCGTTTATATAGAGGATGGACATGTGCTCAAGGAATAATGTATGAAGATTTTGGCAATAAGTTTAAATTGTATCCAAGATCAAATGTAGTTGTTGCAATTCCAGATCAATTATATGGCTATAGACAAAGAGATAATGGAACCATTGGTAAATCTAAACAACAAAAGACTTTTTCAGAAGAACTGAAGATTTCCAACGATATGATAAGTAATATCGAAAAATATGTGTACTATATGGAACTTATGGATTTGAATGTAAGAAAAATTCATGAAGATGCAATTAATTACCTTACATCATATAGCTTATATAGAGAAGGAATGGCTAGAAGTGAAGAAGATAAGCAGCTGTATCTTGAATACATAGATAAGTACAAGGAAAAATTGAAGAGATACTGGAATATGTAGTAATTGGAATATGTGATAGTAGGATGTGAGTGAAAGTGATTAATTTATTTGAGAATTTTGGACAAAAAAATTTGAATTTAGCTAAGGCTTTATATATGGCCGATATAAAGCATCCAACAGATGAAACAGTTCCAAACTATAAAAAGGTATTATTATAGGGGGATTTTTAATGAGCCGGACACATATTACAAACTTATATGGAGTTGGTGGAATAGCTACAGTTGCCCAAAGAAGAACTGTAGAAGTAGCTAAGCAATTAGGTTTTAATGAGATCTCTATCTTATATGACAACGGTTTGAGAGATCCAGAAGAATTTGATAAAAAAGTTGTTGGGATTTTAGCTGGGTTGGAAGTAGGAGATACCGTTATTTTTCAATCACCAATCTGGATTACTTCTAAAGTTGAAAGGGACTTTATAGATAGAGTTAGACAATATCAGGGGAAAGTAGCTATTTTCATTAATGATATACCACCAATGATGTTCGAAGGTAATAGGGAATTAATGCCATTATTTATTGAATTGTATAATAAGGCAGATTTGTTAATCGTACCTTCAGAAAATATGAAGGATTATTTAATTAGTAAAGGTGTAACAGTTGAGAAGTTTGTTATTCAAAATCTCTGGGATATACCAGTTGACTTTATAAGTAATTCCGAAACTAAATATCTACCTAGAATAAACTTTGCTGGAAGCGATGAAAAATTCGGAATCACAGAGAATATAAATTCAAATGATATTGAATTAGAAATATATGATCATAAACCTGAAGATAAACTTATTCCAGACAATGTACATTATCATGGCTATGTAGATGAAGTTAAGTTGTTATCAGAATTACATGAAGGTGGATTTGGCTTAGTTTGGACAGAAGATATGTATTGGAGAGAATATATGAAATACAATGCTTCTTACAAAGTATCAACCTATTTACGAGCAGGTATTCCATTAATTGTACATCGCGATATTTCGTGTAGAAAGCTAATCGAAGACAATCACTGGGGAATTGTTGTAGATTCTTTAGAAGAAGCTGTGGAAAGAGTTAAAGCGATGAGTGAAGATGAGTATCGCAAGTATGCTGAATCTGTTTCCAAAGTTAGTGGATTGTTAGTAGATAATTACTTTACTAAAAAAGTGTTAGTAGATACACTTTACGAACTATAAAGATATCAGAGGTAATTTTATGATAGATGAGAAAATGATTTCTATAATAATATTAACTAATGGTCAAGAAGGAAGATTAGGATATTGCATTGATAACATTCTTAGTCAAGATTATCCGAATAAAGAGTTAATAATTGTTAGTTCAAATCCAAGTGATACATTATCAAATTATGAAGAAAACTCAATGATTAAAATTTACATTCGTCCAGAACTTAGTCGGTCAGAAGCTAGAGATTTTTCATTAAATAAAGTGAATGGAGAGTATATATTTTTTATTAATCCACTAGATGCATTGATGAATGATCAAGTCTTATCTAATATATGCAAAGATATGGAAGAAAATAATTCTAATTTCTTGGCGATGTTATCTCTTAAATTGAAGGATGGTTTCTTTCATTACTTAGAAGGAGAAGCCGATGTTGAAGTAATAACAGATTCCAATTCTTGGTTCTATTTTTTTAAACACCATGAAATGAGAACGTTAGATGGAAAATTATTTAAGAAAGAACTACTATATAATTTAAATATACATATTACTTCTGAACAACAATTTGTTAACTACTTAATTCATAACAGTACAAATCCCGTTTTTGATAAAAGAGGGAGAGGAGAGTATGTTTGGTTCGAAGAAGAAGGACGAAAACCAGTTGAATTTAATAGAGATGAAATCCCGTTACCTGATTATTTAAAAGATATTGAACTTTCGACTAATGAAAGAATAGATGATGTAGTAAATATTGCTATTTGTGTAGATGATAATTATTGTCAACACATCACTCCGATGATTTTTTCTATTGACAAAAATACACAAGAAAAAGTAGATGTATATTTAATTTATTACAAATTAAATGACTCCTCTTTTGAAGGTATTGCAAGATTAAATGAAGTACTAACGAATGTTAAGATAAAATTGCGTAAGGTTCGAGACTATCAATATGAATGGTTATCCCAATTTAAAGAAAATACTTTGCCAACTGAGGCTTACTTTAGATTACTACTCCCAGAGTTAGTGCCAGAGGCTAAGCGAATAATTTATCTTGATATTGACATGCTTATTTTAAGTGACATAGGGAAATTATATAGAATAGATCTAGATAATAATATTTTGGGGGTTGTCAGAGACTATCCGTTCACTGAAAATAAAGATTCTTGGTCATATATGTTATTGGGTGAGAATGGTAATAAATACTTTAATTCAGGAATGTTACTCATGGATCTTGAATTGATGAGGAAAAATAAAGTTGTAGAAAGATTTACGCAATTTATTCTAGAAACATCTAAATTCTACTTATTAGGTGATCAAGATGCATTTAACACCTTTTTCTTCTATAAAGTTAAGTTATTAGAGGATAAATATAACTATATAGTTGAAAATCAAAAGATACTAGAAAATTCTAATCCTGAAACAGTGATTAAGCATTATTGTGGGTATTCTGATTCAAAGCCATGGAAAATACATCCCGGTATTTCTTCATATATCCTACCGTCAATATGGTTGTATCGAAAATATCAACGACAAGCGAATAAAGCAATCTTTAATAGACCTAAAGTATTACTTATTGTCCATGAAACAGAAGATCTTGGAAAAGAAGTAGTAACAGCTGAAAGTATAGACTATCAAAACTATGGGAATTACGAAGTTGCTTTATTACCAGCAAAAGAAAACAGCCATGCTGATGCAATAAAGGCATATTATCATCAAATTAATATCATTAAAAACAAAGAAGAATTAGAACAGATGGCAGCAGATGCGGATTATTTGTATTTCATGAAAGAAGCAAGTTACTTCAAAGATTGGGATTCATTATCAAATTTAGTTGAGACAGCTATGGAGAAAAATGCAGATTATGTAATGACTTCACATCAAAGATTCTCTGTAAAAGATGATGCTTTCTATCTACCAAATGAAAGTGGAGATGTAGTAGATATTTCTGATAGAAAATTAGAAGATTTAATCGTTGAAAAACCAAAATTATTTTCTAGAAATGAAGGGTACCTTTTTAGTACGGAAATATTGAAAGAATCAAATATTAATTTGGATATGCCTGATATGATTCAAAGTTCACGTATTTTTAATGGTGCAAAAAGAAAATATCTGCATGATAAATCATTTTGGATAGAAATTGATTATGAGAACTAAAGAGGAGCTATATTTTTTATGAATGTATATATTACGAATATCTATAATCTAGGCGGAGTTGCAACGAAATCCCAAAATTTAGTGACTAGTGTAGCGAAAAAATTAGGAATAGAAGAAATTCGTGTACCTTATTTAAATTACGAACCTGAAGAAAGAAATGAACTTTCTAAAAGAGTTGATGGAATTCTAACAGGGGTTAAACCTGGAGATACAATAATTTATCAAAGTCCAACATGGAACGATCCAAATTTTGATATATTCTTCATGAATAAACTTATAGGTATTGGTGGCTTCGGTGGATTAAATATTATCTTTTTCATCCATGACGTTCGCCCTATGATGTTTCCGATGGAACAGGGAGATATGTCAACTTATATACAAATGTTTAATATCGCTAATAGTTTGGTTGTTGCTTCTGAAAATATGGCTGAATACTTAAAAGAACAAGGTGTTACAACACCTATGACAATTCAACATTTATGGGATGCTGATAAGGAAATGGTATTTCAAAAAATGCCAGAACTTAAAAATCAAATTAATTTTGTAGGTAATGACGCAAAATTTATGATTTCAAAGAACTTTCCTATTAACTGTGATACAAGACTTGAATTATATGGTAAAAAAAATGATGAAATGGTAGAAGCTGAAAATATAAATTATCATGGTTTTCTCAATGAATATGATTTACTACATGAACTGCGTAAGGGTGGTTTTGGTTTAATCTGGTCTGAAGATGAGGATACCAAAGAGTATATGAAATATTGTAATTCTTATAAGATGTCAACATATTTAAGAGCTGGAATACCATTAATTGTTCATAAGAGTATCTCATGTATGGAATTGATTGAAAAAGAACATCTAGGGATAGGAGTAGACTCTTTAGAAGAAGCAGTTGATGTTGTTAATGCAATGACAGAAGAAGAGTATGGTAGATATATTAAAGCCCTTGATGAGTTTAAGTTCAAAATAGAAAATGCATGTTTTACCAAAAAGGCTTTAGTTGATTCGATACATAAATCATTTCTTCCCTAGAAGGGAGCTAGTTGAATGGTAAAAGTTAGTATAGGCATGCCTGTGTATAATGTAGCTGAATATCTACCGCAATGTCTAGATTCAATTATTGATCAAACTTTTACAGATTTTGAAGTTATCATGGTAGATGATGGATCAACTGACGGTAAATCATTTGAAATTTGTCAGGAGTATGTGGGCAGAGATAAAAGGTTTAAATTAATCCATCAAAAAAATGGTGGAAGATCAGCTGCTAGAAATACTGCTCTAAAACATATGACGGGTGAATATATTACCTGGATAGATAGTGATGACTGGGTAGAGCCTGATTATTTGAAGATTTTAGTCGATACACAGATAAAAACAGGTGCTGATTTAGTCAATGTTGGTCATAAAGGATATAGAGATGGCAATATTTATGTAGCTGACTATGAACAGGCATATGGCAAATATCCTAATTACGTTATTCCACTAGAAGCTGCTATTCATGATTCTTTTTGGACTTCTTTAAACCTAACAACCGTTTGGGGAAGTTTAGGTACAAGAGAACTTTATAACGGAATAGCATTTGCAGAAAATATCGATATGGAAGATCAAGGTACAAAATTCAAGCTTTATTTTAAAGCAAATAAGATTGTGGCAGTACCAGATACACCATACATTTATCGAAGTAGGTCAGGAAGTATAATGAATCCTACTGCAGAACTCCTAAAAGATAGAATCAGAAAAACAGAAGACATGGCGAAAGGTTTGGAAATCTTGTTGTACTATGCTGATATTACTGGTTTTGATATAGACTTCTGCTTCAGAGAGTTTCTGGGAAGAATGGAATATGAAGCACAAAATAACAAACTCAGTGAAGAAGATAAAGTGAAATTCCGAGAATACGTTGAAGAATATAATCAAAAGTTACGTAAGTATTGGGGGGATTAGATGCCACGAATAAGTATAGGGGTACCGTTTCATAACGTAGAAGAGTATCTACCACAATGCTTAGATTCAATTTTAAGGCAGACATTTACAGATTTTGAAGTAATTATGGTGGACGATGGTTCAACAGATGGTTCTTTTGAAATCTGTCAAAAATATGCCTCTAAAGATAGCCGTTTTAAATTGTTTCATCAAGAAAATGGTGGAGTAGCTAAAGCTAGGAACGCATGTTTGTGACATATGAATGGAAAATTCATTACATGGATAGACAGTGATGATTGGGTTGATGAAGATTATTTAGAGAAGTTAATTGATACACAAGAAAAAACAGGTGCAGATATAATTTCTACAGGACTAAAAACTTTTAGAGATGGCAATATTTATATTGTTAATGGAAATATGGAAAGATATAATGATTTTCCTGATAGGGTTATTCCAACTAAAGTAGCAATCGCTGATATGTTTGGTAGTAAATATCTGTTAGTTAATATGTGTGGAAATTTAGTAGGTGCTGAATTGTACAAGGGATTTGTATTTTCAGGTAATTTAATGTATGAAGATTACGGTAATAAATATAAATTGTTTTTAAGATCTAAGAAAATTGTGGGCCTTCCGGGATCAGGATATATTTATAGAATACGTTCAAGTAGTATTATGGGATCTAATCGTACTAATACTTTTGAAGTGGAATTTAATAATAAAGTAGTTGCCGTTCAATATCTAGAAAGATTGATATTTTATTTGGAGATAAGTAATTTTGAATTGAGTTATTTTTATGACTTATACGAAAAATGGCTTGATAATCAAATTGTAAGAGATAATGGATGGACGATTGAAGAACAAGAAAAAAGTAATAATTTTATTTTAAAGAGAAAAAAGTTATTAGAAAAACGTTAAAAAAATAGTAATGGAGTTTAAGATTATGGTAAAAGTGAGTATAGGAATACCGATATATAATGTATCAGAATACTTGCATCAATGTTTAAATTCAGTTTTGAGTCAAACATTTACAGACTTTGAAGTAATTTTAGTAGATGATGGATCAACGGATGATTCTTTCCGTATTTGTCAAGAGTATGTTTCCAGAGATAAGCGTTTTAAATTGATACACCAAGAAAATAAAGGATTAGCAGGTGCGCGAAATACGTGTTTGAAGCATATGACTGGTGATTTTATAGCTTGGCTAGATAGCGATGATTGGCTAGAAAATGATTATTTAGAAAGATTAGTTAGTACGCAAGCAAAGACTGGTGCTGATATAGTATGTATTGGTATCAAAACATTTATGAATGATGAATTTTATATGGGAAGTCACCAGGATAAGTATGGTGCCTTTCCAGACCATGTAATACCTAAAAAAATTGCAATGTCTGATGTTTTCTGGGGGATATACGCATTAATTTCAGTTTGGGGAAATATTATGGATGCAAAACTTTATAAAGGTGTGGTTTTTTCAGAAGGATTAAACTATGAAGATCAAGGAAATAAATTTAAATTATACCTAAACTCAAAAAAAATAGTGGGTATCCCAGAATTGGGTTATGTATATCGAATTCGTTCGGGGAGTATAACACAAGATGGAGTAACTAATTTTGAAAAGATTTTAGATGGAAAAATAATGCAGGTAACTAATCTTGAGAAGTTTATGTATTACATAGAAAATGCTAATTATGAAGTAGATTATTTCCATAGCTTATACTCTGAATGGTTAGATAAACAGGTACAAGGTGTTGACAATAATTGGGATGAAGATCAGCAAAAAGAATATTTAGACTTTATTTTGAAACGTAAAAAGATATTTGAAAATTATAGTAGTTTAAAGTGATAGAATAATGGCAAAAGTGAGTATAGGTGTTCCAATATATAACGTAGCAGAATACCTTCCACAATGTTTAGATTCGATTTTAAATCAAACATTTAAGGACTTTGAAGTAATTTTAGTAGATGATGGTTCAACTGATAACTCTTTTAAAATTTGTCAAGAATATGTAGCTAAAGATAGTCGCTTTAGGTTAATTCATCAAGAAAATAAAGGTTTAGCTGGAGCAAGGAATACTATTATTAAGAATGTCAAAACGGAATTTATATCTTGGGTAGATAGTGATGATTGGATTGAAGAGAATTACTTGAAATTACTTGTAGATACACAGGCAAAGACCAATGCAGATATGGTGACAATGGGACATAAGACATATAGAGATGATAATATTTATATATCAAATTATGCTGATATATTTAGTAAATATCAAGATTCTGAGAATGCTATTCCTGCTAAATATATGATTGAAGATTTGATAAGATTTAATTTAATGCTTTCAGGATATTGGGGAGGAATAGATAGAACATCTATCTATAAAGGAGTATTTTGTAAAGAAGGATATAATCACGAAGATATTTCAAGTAAACATAAATTATATCTAAGGGCTAATAAGATAATTGCCATTCCTGATATGATGTATGTATATCGTATACGTCCTGAAAGTATAACAGGTCAAAAGTTAAGCACATATAAAGATGCAAAAGAGGTAATAGATACCTTTATTATGTCATATAAAGAAATTATATATATTGCAGAATTGGCAGATTTTAATGTAGATATGTATTATAAAGCAATGTTTGATATGTTAAGTAATAACGCTTGGTATATTTGGAGAATAAATGATGAAGATAAAGATGCTTTAAACAAGTATATTGAAGATAGTTTGAAAAGAATAAATAAATTTAGAATTTGAGAAATTTAATTATTTATGAGGTGAGGAGAAAAATGGTAAAAGTAAGTATTGGAGTTCCTGTTTATAACGCAAATGAATATTTAAGAGAATGTTTAGATTCAATTCTAAATCAAACATTCCAAGATTTTGAAGTTTTATTAGTAGATGATGGTTCAACAGATGGTTCATATAATATTTGTTACGAATACGCTCAAAAGAGTGACAATATTAGATATTATCATCAAAATCATAAGGGAATTGATGATACAAGAAATCTAATTTTGCGCGAGGCAGACGGAGATTTTATCACTTGGATTGAAGCAACTGATAGTGTTGAACCGGACTATTTACAACATTTAGTAGATATTCAAAATAAGAGTAACGCTGATATTGTAATATCTGGATTTAAAGAATACCGTGAAAAAGAATTCAGTCAATCAGTTAATTTAAAACCATACTTTGAAGAACTGGAAGATAATGAATATACAAATATTGATAAATATAGAGCATTGTTACTCTTCTTAAGTCACTGGACATCATTCTTTTATAGTTGGGGTAAACTTGTAAGTATAAGAACTCATTTAGGGGTAATGTATCCTAAGGAATTTATTAATAAAGATATGGCTACAACTTATAAGTTATACTTACACACAAATAATATTGTGGTTGATGGAGAAGAATTGTACAATCATCATATAATTGATGAACGAGTAACTTTAGGTGATAGAGATATTTTGGCTGACTATGAAGATAAGCAACGTGTATTAGATGAAATGATGATGATTACAGAAATCATGAACTTTAATGTTGCTGCCGTAAGAGATTTATGTAGTCAGGTTATGAATAATGAATATAATGCAGCAATGGGAAAACTTTCAGAAAGTTGGAAGCCTAAATTGGATAAGCTAAGAAGTGAGCTAGCTGATTAAGAAATATTAGTCCTTATTCTACAAGAGTAAGGACTTTTTTGATAAAATGAGAATAAATTGAGTGAAAAAAGTGGGTCGATAAGAATGGAAGGAAAAATTTCTGTAATTGTCTTAGCACATGGAGATGAAAAAGAGCTAACCAGATGTGTTGATAGGATATTAAATCAAAATTATAAAGACTATGAGTTGATAGTAGTTAGTACACAAAAAAATTCAGAATTAGAAGAAAAAGCAAATAATAATGATTTGATGACTTTATATGTTAAAGATGTCGATAAATTAGAAAATTTACGTGCATATGCCTTGAATAAGATCGATGGAGATAGGGTTTTATTTGTAGAACCTAATGACTTTTTGATTGACGAACAAAGTATAACAACTTTGAATGAAGTTTATACTCAGAAAAATGCAGATCTATTGTTAAACAGTTTTATGACTCTTAGAGATGGAAAATTTTATTTTATTGTTGGAGAAGATGAGCATATATTAAGGGATGTATTCCTATTTCAACAAATCGAAAAAGTTGAATTTAGAAAATTAGGTGGAGCTTTAATTAAGAAAAATTTATTAGATGAAATGGATGCTGATGATTTAGTTAAGTCAGATCAAGTATTACTTAATCGACTATCGTGGAAAGCTAAAAATATTATTTTTAGCTATCAGAATAAATACGTATATGACCAAGTAGTTGGAAATAAATTACCAGAGTTAGATAGTGGAAAAGAGTCTGAATTATATTTCTCTGATGCTTTTAAGATCGTAAAGCAAAATAAAAAGAATGGATATGTTAATAAAGTTGCAGAAAAGATAAGTATAGCTCTATGTACAGATGAAAATTTAGTAAAACATATAGGAACATTACTATATTCAGTTGATGAAAATACTTCTAGCTTTGTAGATGCATACATAATTTATGATAATTTATCGGAAAAATCTTTAAAAAAATTAATATTATTGAATGATATACTCTCAACTGTTACAGTACACATGGTAAGAGTTCTAGATAAACAACAAGAAAAATTAAGTAAAATTTCGCTAAAAAACAATGGATTACCAGTAACGTCATATTATAGATTTATTCTTGCTGATCTATTACCTAGTTTAGATCGAATAATTTATCTTGATGTAGATACTTTAGCTTTAAGAGATTTGACTGAATTATGGAGAACGGATTTAGAAGGAAAATTTATAGGGGTAGTTAAAGATACACTTATTAATCCTAATGTAGCACAAAAAATTGTTTCTGAAAGAAAGTCATATTTTAATTCAGGAATGTTACTTATGGATTTAAATTTATTTAGAAAGTATGATATTTGTAGCGATTTGGTAGATTTTGCTGTTGACATAGCCGAATCTTGTGAATATGGTGACCAAGATATTCTAAATTATTATTTTATAGATGGCTATAAGCTTTTAGATACCAAATGGAATTGTGGAAAAAAATTTCTTGAAGATAGAGAAAAAGAAGTCGGCATTGTCCATTTTTACGGAGTAGAAAAGCCGTGGAATAATATAGTATACTCGTTTTATATTCGAGAGAATATTATTAATATGGAACATATTTATAAATTGTATCAATATCGATTTTTACAAAAGAGTAAGAGTTTGAAAGATAATAAAGTTACTATAGTTGTTACATTAGATATATTTAAATATTCTAAAACATTGGAAAGTGTTCTGCTACAATCTTATTGTAATATTGAAGTAAAAGTTATTGATGTAAGTCAAGATGACAGGGTAAAAGCAAAGGTACGAAAGTTACAATTATACTATCCTAATTTGAAATACTATGAAGTTACTTTAAATGATGATTTTTCTAGAGTAATGAATTTTGTTATAAAAAATTCAAGTGAACATATATTTTTTGTTAAGTCACCATATGTTCTGCTAAGTAAAACAATCAGTGATTTAATGGAAATAATTTTGGAAAATCAAGCAGATATTGCAGTAGTTGAAGATAGGGCTTATAACTTAAATCAATTGATGTATTACTTTGTTGAAAAAGACAATCAGTTAGAAGATATATCTGGACAAAGCAAATTAAATTCTTTAAATGGTTGTTTGATTAAGAAAGAAATTTTTGATGTGGTCGGAGCTTTGAATTTTGAAGATAATGAAAGTTTAACGGCTACTATACTTGAAAAAGCTGATAAGGTAATGGTCAAGCATAGTGATTATTTGATAAAAGTATTTGATTAGAAAAATAGCTATGAAAAAGTAAAACAACAGATGAAGTTAGACTTTTAAAATAATTGATTTTATCTGTTTTATATTTGAATTAGTATGCAAAAAATCTTACATTATCAGTCCTAAATATTATACAACCGCTAAATATATTGAAAATATAAAAATTCGACTCCAAATTTTGGAGTCGAATTATTTTTCTAGAAGCTGGAAATCATTAGTTTTTTCCATCCTCAAATTAATTATTACACTGAATTTGGAGTGAATTTTGTTAAATCGAGCGTTGTAATTGATTAAAAATTTCTTACGAAAAGTCTAAAATAGTGGTAACATGAAAAGACAACTAAATTTTGAGGTGATATTTTGGAAGAACTTTTTGAAAAAGCTCCAGTCAAAAAAGTCTACTATCAACTAGCATTGCCGGTAGTGTTTAGTATGATTATTAGTATGGTATATAATATCGCTGATACATATTTTGTCGCTAAGACTGGAAACACAGATTTAGTGGCAGGAATTACTGTAAGTTCGCCACTATTTATGTTTATGCTAGCAGTCGGTGACATTTTTGGCTTAGGTGGAAGTGCCTTAATTTCAAGATTATTTGGACAGAAACGATATGAAGAAAGTAAGCATGTAAGTAGCTTTAGTTTTTATGGAGATATAATTTTTACGATTATTTTGACAGTATTATTATTAGTTTTTGAAGCACCTATCATGCATCTTCTAGGGGCTAATGCTCAGACTTACCAATATGCAGCTGAATTTTATCGTGTATTGGTAATCGGCTCGGTTTTTATCACATTGTCATTAGTTCCAGGTAACATGATTAGAACAGAAGGACTTGCGATTAAGTCAATGATAGCGACAATTTCTGGAACAGTACTAGCCATTATTTTAGATCCGATTTTCCTATTTGGATTTAAATGGGGAGCTGCTGGGGTAGCCTTCGCTAATATTTTAGGATACGTATTAAATACAGGATTACTAATCTACTTTACTTGGAAAGATAGCAAGTATTTGTCATTCAATCTCAAATACATTAAGGTTAGTTGGTATCATTTTAAAGAGATTATCGCAATTGGAATTCCAAGTTCTGTTACTAATTTCATGCAGACATTTGGAATGGCTTTACTAAATAACTATCTTGTTATTTATGGTAATGACAAGGTTGCGGCGATGGGAATTACGCAAAAAGTATATGGAATTGTAACACTTGTCTTGGTAGGTTTTGCTTTTGGAGCTCAGCCGTTGATTGGGTATAACTATGGAGCCAAAAATGCAAAGAGATTCCGTGAAGTTTTACGTTA
The DNA here is from genome assembly GCF_026847815.1 of Ligilactobacillus sp. UO.C109. NCBI lineage: Bacteria > Bacillati > Bacillota > Bacilli > Lactobacillales > Lactobacillaceae > Ligilactobacillus > Ligilactobacillus sp. UO.C109. The sequence goes on from NZ_JAPSFH010000015.1 coordinate 22,851, forward strand.
TGATTTTAAGGTGGAAGTAATTTATGCAATTATTGCTTCTTTGGTTTTGATTGTATTTTCTCCATTTGTAATTAAGTTGTTTATGAATAATCCACAAATTGTTGCTGATGGTTCCTATATGTTGAGAGTCTGTCTACTAACAACGCCATTTATTGGAGCTATCTTGGTTTATACCACTGTTTTTCAATCAGCTGGGAAAGGTTGGAGTGCCTTGGTGATGTCGATTTCTCGTCAAGGCGTGGTATATTTTATCAGTATGGTAGTAATGGTTAAGATTCTCGGCTACCATGGAGTAGTAATGGCACAACCAGTTGCGGACATTTTAACCTGTGTGATTGGTTATTTAATTTATCAGAGAGATTTTCGGAAATTTAAATAAAGAAAAATGCTAAGAACTTGTTATGTAAAAAAATCCTAAACTTCATGAGCTTAGGATTTTTTTGATGTATAAAGACTAACTATAATTTTTGCAGTTCAACAACTTCTGCATCAATTTCATCAATAAAGCGACTATCATGCTCGATAATCAGCATAGTAGGGCGATACGTCTTAATTAACTCAATAATTTGGTCTTGATTGAAAGTATCAAGATAGTTCAAAGGTTCATCCCAAAGGTATAAATTAGCTGGTTCTAGCAAGCTTTTTGCAAGGAAAACTTTCTTCTTTTGACCAGCACTTAAGTCACAAATGCGGTTAGTAAAGGTAGTACGTTCCACGCCTAATTTATGCAGAATATTGAGAAGTTCGTTGTATTCTAGATGATGATGTTCAGCAAATTGCTTGAGATTATCAGTGTTATTATCTTCTAACTGTTGCAAGTAACTAATTTTTAGATTGCTAGCTAGAGAAATATTTCCTTCAATAATCTTAATATCATCTTGTTTCAAGATAGCTCTGATTAATGAAGATTTTCCTGAACCATTATCACCCTTGAGAACTACTTGTTGTCCTTGTTTTAGATTGAAAGAAATCGGCTTGAACAAACTATCATATCCTGGGTAAGCAAGAGTAAGTTTCTCAATATTCAAGATATCTTGATGATGACTAGTTTGAAAGTTGATACTCAATGGGGTAATAGTTTCAATATTTGTCAGTAAGCCTTCTTTATCTTTAATTTGAGATTCTATGCGTTTTTGCATAGTAGTTGAACGTTTCATAACTCTAGCGGCCTTGGCAGTGATAAAGCCTTTATCAGCGTGGGAGTTATTCTCCTTTTCGCGTTCAGCACTACGAGCCCAATTCTTCTTTTGAGCAGCAGAAGTTTTAAGTTGGGAAATATTACGTTTAAGTTTTTCATTTTGAGCCAGGTTACTTTTATCTTCAATCGCTTTTTGTTCTTCATATCTAGCATAATCGCCTTGTTGCAAGCGAATATTTTGAGCTTCAATCACAAGTGTATGATCAATAACTTGATTGAGAAAATCGCGATCATGACTAGTAATAATAAATCCTTGTTTCTTATTATTCAGATATGTAGCAACTTGTTGACGCGTATGTGCATCTAGATGGTTAGTAGGTTCATCAAGCAAAACAAAACTATTCTTATTTTTGAAAGCTAGAGCTAGTAATACCTTAGTTTGTTCACCACCACTAAGGGTATTGAAAGGTTGCCACAATACTTTAGGATCTAATTGAAGTTGTGAAAATTCTTTTTCCAGTTCCCATTGTTCCACGTGAAACTTATCTTGAATAGCGTATAAGGTTAGATTATCTTTATTACTGATTGCTTGAGGAAAATATTCAAAATCTATATTGGCGCTAATTTTACCACTGTAATCTAGCTTTCCTTGAATAATATTTAAAAGGGTAGTCTTACCGCGACCATTGCGTCCAAGCAGTCCTAATTTCCATTGGCTATCAAGTGATAGGGAAACATTGTCAAAGAGTAGATCTTGACCGTTATAGGCGAAAGAAAGATTTTTAATCGAGATTGTCGACATATTATCACATCCTTAAGTAAAATAAAAAGCCTGTCACAGTGGACAGACTCAGGGGTAATAATATGAATAATAGTATGCCATAAAGAAACTACGCCTTTACAGCACAAGGCATACCAATCCATGTTAAACTAAATTCTGTCCACAAAAAATAAATACTCGGCTTTACGAGATTAAATTTGTTAGTCAGAATTAGTTCTTCAATGGACTGATACCTCCGTTCGATATAAGATACTTATAGAATAAATGAAAAAAAGATTGAGGTCAAGTAATAGGGATAATTTTTTGAAAAGTAGAACTTATTTCTGATTTGAAGTCATTCATGATATAATTTTGAAAGATTAATTAATAAAGGAGACATTTTTAGAATGGCATATCCACAATTAGATTTGGCAAATGTAAAAGGACCAAAGGCAACAATCAAAACAAATCATGGTGAAATTGTAATCCAACTTTTCCCTGAACAAGCACCTAAGACAGTTGAAAACTTTGTTGGTTTAGCAAAGAAAGGTTACTATGACGGAGTAATCTTCCACCGCGTTATCAACGACTTCATGATCCAAGGTGGCGATCCAACTGGAACAGGTATGGGTGGCGAAAGTATCTGGGGAGCACCATTTGAAGATGAATTCTCAAATGAATTATTCAACATTCGTGGAGCTTTATCCATGGCTAATGCTGGTCCAGCTACAAACGGAAGTCAATTCTTCATCGTTCAAAACCAAAACGTACCTGCACAAATGGCAGGACAAATGGAAGCAGCTGGCTATCCAAAAGAAATCATCACTGCCTATGAAAATGGTGGTACACCTTGGTTAGATCATCGCCACACTGTTTTTGGACAAGTAACATCTGGCATGGATGTAGTTGATGAAATTGCAGCAGTTGAAAGAGATATGGCTGACAAACCAAAAGAAGACGTTGTAATTGAAACAGTTGAAATTGCTGAGTAATTAAAAATTAGTTTTTAGAGAATCTCTTAATTGTTAGTTGAAAAGCTAATGATTGAGGGATTTTTTTTGTATTGTGATAAACATATGTTGATTTTGTTAGAAAAATATGATATTTTCATTAAAAGATTATTTTAGAAAGGTAGGAATTAAGATGCGACCAAGAATAGCAATTCCAGCTGATACGCTAACAGAAGCAACAAATGTTATTAATGAAAGAATGGCACCCTATGCGCCTAAACCGGTAATTGAAGCAATTGTTAAATCAGGTGGGGTTCCGGTTATTTTTCCGAGTGTTTCTCCAGAATTGGTACCAGATTATCTCGACCTTTTTGACGGAGTTCTTTTTGCAGGGGGAGCTGATGTTGATCCAACATTTTTTGGAGAGGAACCTCATCAAAGGTTAGGGGCAACTTATCGTAAGCGAGATTTATTTGAAATTGAATTACTGAAACAGTCCTTGAAAGCTGATAAGGCAATTATGGGAATTTGTCGAGGATTACAGCTAATAAATGTTGGTTTAGGGGGAACTTTATATCAAGATTTATCTGAAAATCCAGAAGCAACAATCAAACATTCTCAAGATGCACCAGGAAATTTTCCTTCTCATCACGTCAATGTACAAGAAGATAGTCGTCTCTATTCTTTATTAGGGAAGCGACCTTATGTAAATTCTCGACATCATCAGTTACTAAAGAAAATTGCACCAACATTACGTGTTTCTGCCTTTGCCGACGATGGCGTGCCTGAAGCAATTGAATCAAAAGAAAATAACCAAATTTTAGCTGTTCAATGGCATCCAGAAAATATGTTTAAGCATTATGAATATTCTCAAAAGATATTCGCTGACTTTATTGAAAGAGCTAAGCACTAGAAAAAAGCTGTATGAATTGTAATTAATATTACTTTTCATACAGCTTTTGTTATTATTGCACTTCCCAATTACCATAGAATAATTCACGTTTTAAATCTTCTGCAGACATAGGTGCGTCATCTTCAAAGCCTTTAAATTGATAGATAGATTCTAAAGCAGCTTCTTGATAACGTTTGGCACGTCTTAACGCATATTTTTCTAAAGAATTATTTTCAACGTAGCTTAATAATTTAGCACTAGGAGTTGTCTTAGGATTTTCAACTCTATCTTCTAAATCTTCAAGAATTTCTTGATATTCTGGTCCTAACTGGATTTGATTCGCAAAACGTTCAAGACTCTTGATAAAAGCACGAGCCTTATTTTGATATTTACATTGGTCAGTAGGTAATTCTACTGATACATCTTCATTCATTTCATCAGCTTTACTGAGAACTTGGTCGACATCATCAGCCTTTAAAGCAGGGTGCATGATGAAATAACTAGAGAGTAGACGAATAAAGCGAAGAGTGCCAGTTCTAACGCCCACAGAACTACTAGGGTCAAGATCCAACATTCTTAATTCAAGATATTGAACACCTTTTTTAGGAAGATCTCTGAAATCTTTAGTCCCTTTAAAACGAACGGGGCTATGGAAATCATGGTCAGCAATCAATACTCCTTGTTTAAGTCCTTCTTCAATACGTTTAACATATTTTTGAACATCAACAAAGCAGCCACTAAATCGAGTACCAAAGCCATAAGAACTCTGACGAATACTTCTAATAGGATGGGGAAGTTCATCTTCTTTGTCGAAATAGTTGGCTTCAGCAATTGGACTAGCACCAAAAAGATATGTAATAAGCCATCGATAGCGCATAAAACCTTGAGCTAAAACAGTATAAAGATAGTTCTGGACTTCAATTCTATTTTTGAAACGCTCAGGAAAATTCTTTAAAACCAAGTCAATGATATGATCATCAATACTCAAATTAATATGGGCACCACATGGAGTACCCTTGGAAAAGCCGTGACGCTTGATGAATTCCTTGAAATAAGCTTCTTTTACTGGTCCCATTTTAGCAGTTTGAATTGTACTTTTATCTTTAGGCAATTTAGGCGGCATTGAAAGTGGCCAGAGTAGTTCTCCTGGAGCTAATGCAGAACGTAGCACATTATTGATGGCGTAAAGATAATGCATTGCATCAAGTGCGTGACTAGCTGCAGGTGTTACAACCTCAGACATTGTTTCTAAGAAATCATTTGTAATCCAAGGGTTAGTTTTCTCATCTCCAATAGCTGATGGATAAGGCTCCTGGCTTAGATGTCCGGTATCATCAACGCGTTGCATTTCAATTTCTAAACCCATAGTAAAGTCAGAAGTCTTAGCAACAGCTTCATTGTCAAAGATTAATTGACCTATCTTACTAAACATAATATCACCTCTGTATAATTAGATAATTTTTAATTTTATTAGCATTATACTATAAAAAGATTAAAAATGAAGTGTTTTTTGAAATAAAATCGCTAACAACCAATTTTTGTTTGATTAAAAAAATTATTTCACTTTTTTGGTATTTTACACTTGTTATATATCACAAAAGTGGTATAATTAAAAACGTAAGGAAGTGATGGATATGAAGATTGATATCAAAGCTTACTTGGACTCCAAGGAGCTGACGATTTATCAAGTTTCCAAATATTCAGGTTATGGGTACACGACCTTGCACAAGTCATTCAACAAGAAGCAAACAAGTGCGACATCTCTGAATTTAAGAGATTTGGATGCTTTGGCACAATCGCAAAACAAAGCGATGTGGCAAGTATTGAAAGAACTTGAAGAGCATTATTTGAGTGATGATAATTAAATGAATAGTCGCAGTACCATAAGTCCGTAAGTTTCCAGCAGTCGTCGTTGTTAATTTAGGGGCTATTTTGGTTGCGCAAATTAATAAATTAAGAATAAGAAAATAACAGAAACGAGGGATTCTTTATGAATAACACACCTTTTGATAACTTTAATAATATGGATGATATTTTTAATGAATTAATGGGAAGTATGAATGGTATTAATTCTGAACGTCGTTATTTAATTAATGGTCGTGAAGTGACCCCAGAAGAATTTGCTCAATATCGTAAGACCGGAAAATTACCAAATAATAATCAAATGACAAGTCAAGGCAAAGCTCCAAATAAAGATGGAATTTTAGCTAAATTAGGACGTAACTTAACTCAAGAAGCTCGTGAAGGCAAGTTAGATCCAGTTATTGGACGTAACAAAGAAATTCAAGAGACTGCTGAAATTTTAGCACGTCGTACGAAGAACAATCCTGTTCTAGTAGGGGATGCTGGTGTTGGTAAGACAGCAGTTGTTGAAGGCTTGGCACAAGCAATTGTGAATGGCGATGTACCTGCTTCAATTAAGAATAAAGAAATTATCAGTATTGATATCTCTGGCTTAGAAGCTGGTACACAATATCGTGGTAGCTTTGAAGAAAATATTCAAAACTTAATTAAGGAAGTTAAAGATAGAGGAAATGTGATCCTATTCTTTGATGAAATCCATCAAATCTTAGGTGCTGGTGGTATGGGCGGTGACAACGGCTCTAAAGGTTTAGCTGATATTTTGAAACCAGCTTTATCTAGAGGTGAAATCACAGTTATTGGTGCTACAACACAAGATGAATATCGTAACACAATTATGAAGAACGCAGCTTTAGCACGTCGATTTAATCAAGTTACCGTAAATGCACCAAGTCCAGAAGACACATTTAAGATTTTACAAGGTATTAGAAAATTGTATGAAAAGCATCACAATGTTGTATTACCAGATAATGTTTTAAAGGCTGCTGTGGACTACTCAATTCAATATATACCACAAAGAAGTTTGCCAGATAAAGCTATTGATTTGATAGATATGACGGCTGCACATCTTGCTGCAAAGCATCCTGTTACAGATGTTAAAGAATTAGAAAATCAAATTAAAGATGAAAAAGAAAAGCAACAAGCAGCTGCTGACAAGGAAGATTATGAAGCAGCTTTAAATGCTAAGACAAAGATTGAAGAATTGCAAAAGAAGATTGATAACCATTCTGAATCTCAAAAAGTAACAGCCACAGTCAATGATGTTGCTGAAGCCGTAGAACGTTTGACAGGTATTCCTGTATCCAAGATGGGTGCTAGTGATATCGAACGCTTAAAGGAAATCGGCAAGAGATTAAAGGGCAAAGTTATTGGTCAAGATGAAGCTGTAAATGCAGTAGCTCGTGCTATCCGTCGTAATCGTGCTGGTTTTGACGAAGGAAATCGTCCAATCGGTAGTTTCTTATTCGTTGGACCAACTGGGGTCGGAAAGACAGAATTAGCTAAGCAATTAGCTTTGGATATGTTTGGCTCTAAAGATGCGATTATTCGTTTGGATATGTCAGAATATTCCGATAGAACTGCCGTATCTAAATTGATTGGTACAACAGCTGGTTATGTAGGTTATGACGACAATAGTAACACTTTGACTGAACGTGTACGTCGTAATCCATATTCAATTATCTTGCTAGATGAAATTGAAAAAGCTGACCCACAAGTAATTACATTATTACTTCAAGTATTAGATGACGGTCGTTTAACTGATGGTCAAGGTAACACTATTGACTTCAAGAACACAGTTATTATCGCAACATCTAACGCTGGTTTTGGTAACGAAGATTTAATGGGTAAAGACGAAAAAGAAGACAAGGACATTATGAAGAAGATTGCTCCTTACTTCCGTCCAGAATTCTTGAATCGTTTCAATGCCGTAATTGAATTCTCACATTTGACTAAGGAAGATTTGAAAGAAATTGTTGATTTGATGTTAGACGAAGTAAACAAGACTTTGGCTAAGAAAGGTATTGATTTAGTGGTAACTGATGCTGCTAAGAACTATCTTATCGAACAAGGTTACGATGAAGCAATGGGAGCTCGTCCATTACGTCGTGTCATTGAACAACAAATTCGTGATAAAGTAACAGACTTCTACTTGGATAACGTAGATGTAAAACATTTATTAGCTGATATGAAAGATGGCGAATTAGTAATTAGTGAAAGAAAGGATGCAGATAAATAATTTAGATTTTAAAAAATTACTAGATAGATAAGCTTAAACAACACTAACTTAACTGTGAAAAAGCAGTTTTGTTGGTGTTGTTTTTTACATAAATTAGAAAAATTTTGTAATAAATATTTGATGAAAAATATTAAAAAGCTTGAATTTTTAGGGGTATAGGGCTATTATAAACTTAGATAAATAAAACGCATTCAAAAGAAAGGATGATTATTATGGCTCAAGAATACAAACGTGTCTTAGTTGCAATTGATGGTTCTAAAGGGGCAGATGCGGCATTACGTACAGCAATTGAAGTTACTAAGAGAAATGACCACACTCATCTAGATGTATTACGTGTTTTAGACTTAAATTCTCTTGAATACGGTGGGGCAGGGATTGCTCTTGACGGTCAAAAGATTTATGAAATTGAACAAGCAAATGAAGGCTATATGTTAAAACTTAAGGATAAGATTGTAGCTGAATATAATCTAGATGCAGATAGGGTTAGTGTTCACCTACGTTTCGGTAATCCTAAAGCAGTTATCACACAAGATTTTCAACCAGAATATGGTAATGATTTAATCGTAGTTGGTTCTACTGGTAAGAACTTTGTACAAAGAATGATTGTTGGTTCTGTTGCATCTTATGTAATTAGAACAGCTAAATGCGATGTCTTAATGGCAAAGGTCCGCGACGGAGAAGATAAATAAGAAAAGTAAAACTACTAGATGTTTAGGCACCTAGTAGTTTTTTGTTTGGAAAAATTAATTATTTGAAATATAATTCGTGATAACATTTAGTAATTTCGTAAGTTTTGAACTCAGTTAGATCAAGCATAATCGTAATAATACGATTTAAATGATATCCTTTGTGTGAGAGTTTTTGAATTATTTCTTTAATAATCTGTTCACGTTCTAATCTTTTGGCTTTTTGTATTCTATCCATAGTAATAATCCTTTCAAAAGTGTATTTGACTTATTTAAAGTACGAAGAAAAAATAAGATTTCAAAAAAATGCCGCTACTTATTATAAGTAACGACATTTTTTATTAGCTATTCATTTTCTTTTGTAAATAGTTAGAAATCCAAGTTAAAACTGTGATTACGATTAAGTACATTAATCCGATAATTGCCCAAACTTTGAAGCCTTCAAGGTTACGAGCGATGATAATTTTACCAGTTTGTGTAAGTTCGAGAATACCAATAATAGAAAGAATAGAAGTATCCTTCAAAGTAATGATAAATTGGTTTACGAATGAAGGAACCATAATTTTAATTCCTTGTGGTAATATAATCTTCTTCATTGCTTTACCAAATGATAATCCTAAACTACGAGCAGCTTCCATTTGCCCTTTATCGACAGCTTCAATTCCACCTTTAACAAAGGCAGCAGTATAAGCACCTTCGTTTAAAGTAAGGGTGATGATGCCGGCGATGAAAGCTGGAATCTTAGTACCAGTTAAGCTAGGAATACCGTTATAGATAAATAGGGCAAGTACTAGCAATGGAAGACCACGGAAGATATAAATAACAGTAGTTGAAACTCCTTGAGCGAACTTGTTAGGAATTACTCCTAAGAAACCAATGATAATCCCAAAGATAGTTGCGCCGATAATACCCAAAATAGTTAGGTAGATTGTTTTCCAAAGACCGTTAAGGAAAACGCCAGAGTTTTGTTTTAACAAACCAATAAAGGTATGTTCATTGTTGCTATTTTCGTTAGCTTTCTTTTGTTCAGCAATTGTATTTTGGTTGATGTAGCGATTTACGATCTTATCATAACCACCATTTTTCTTTAACTTAGCTAAACCATCATCAAATTTATGTAGAAGTTCTTGGTTCTTACCTTTCATAACTGCAAAACCGTAGTAACCACTTTGAGCAGGTTTAGTAACGATTTTCAACTTAGTACCTGTTTGAATTGCATATTGCATTACGGGCATATCTTCAAAACAAGCAACAGAGTTTCCGTTAACAACATCATTGTACATGTTGTCGGAATCATCAAAAGTTACAGTTTTAAAACCATATTTGTCTTTCAATGAAAGAGCATAGTTAGCAGCGGCAGTACCAGTTTTTAAAGCAACGCGTTTGCCACGTAGTTGTTTGAGGCTGGTAATGTTACTATTTTTAGCAACTGCCATGATGAAACCTGTTTTATAGTATGGCTTTGAGAAATCGAATTTTTGTTTACGTTCATCAGTAATAGCCATCCCAGCAATAACCCCATCAATTTGTCCAGATTGTAAAGATTGAACGGCAGAGTTAAATCCAATTGGTTGAATATTAACTTTAAATCCTTCTTCTTTAGCGATAGCTTTCATTAAATCGATATCTATTCCAACATATTGATTATTCTTATTAGCGAATTCAAAAGGGGGATAAGTAACATCTGTCCCGATATTGTAGGTTTTAGTGTCTGCATTAACATGATTATTATTCAAGTTAGTAAAAATTAATAAAGTACATAAGCAACTGACAATAAAAATAAATGCTTTTTTTAGCATAGGCGACACTCCTAAAAATTATAAAATGTTAAAATATATCTCATTAAGAATACCACAATTTATTATTAAAGTGCAATCTAATCTATAAGTAAAAACATATAAAAAAGCCAGTATGCGAATTGACATACTGACTTAATTAAGTTTGAGGAATTATAATTATTGACTTGCTAAGCATTGACCAACTACAAAGTAGCAGATTGTTTTTTAATGGTTTACGCTGACTTAGCAAGAATAATTAATTAGTCAACGCGGACAACCCAGCCTTCAGGAGCAGGCTTATCACCAAATTGAATTCCTGTTAATTCATCATATAATTTCTTAGTTACAGGTCCAACTTCTGTTTCACTGTAGAATTGATGATACTTGTCACCAACTTGGAAACCAGCAATTGGAGAAATTACAGCAGCTGTACCACATGCACCAGCTTCTGCAAAGTGATCCAATTCATCGATATAAACGTCGCCTTCTTCAACTTCCATACCAAAGCGTTCTTTAGCAAGATACAAGAGAGAGTACTTAGTAACAGAAGGCAAGATAGATGGTGATTTAGGAGTTACAAACTTACCATCTTTTGTGATACCGAAGAAGTTCGCAGAACCAACTTCTTCAATCTTCTTATGTTCAACTGGATCAAGGTAGATACAATCGGAGAAACCTTCTTTATGGGCTTTGTCACCAGGAAGTAAACTAGCAGCGTAGTTACCACCAACTTTACTTGCACCAGTACCTTTATGAGCAGCTCTATCATAGTTAGAAACTAAGAAGCGAGTAGGAACCATGCCACCCTTGAAGTAATTTCCAACAGGCATAGCAAAAACAGTAAAAATGTATTCCTTAGCTGGATGTACACCAATGTTAGGTCCAACCCCAATGATTAATGGACGTAAGTATAAAGTACCGCCAGTGCCATATGGTGGAACATAAGCTTCATTTGCACGAACAACTGATTTACATGCTTCAATGAACATTTCAGTTGAAACTTCAGGCATTAATAAGCGACGACAACTGTCTTGTAAACGGGCAGCATTGCGGTCAGGACGGAATAATTGTACATGGTTATCTTTTGTACGGTAAGCTTTCATACCTTCAAAAGCTTGTTGACCATAATGAAGAGCTGTTGAACCTTCATTCATTGCAAGTGTAGAGTCTTCAGTTAAACCTGCCTTATGCCATTCGCCATCTTTCCAATAAGCGCGATAACGATAAGGGAGATCCATGTATTCAAATCCCAAGTTGTCCCAATCAAGAGTTGTTAATGGTTCTTTTGCTGTCATAATAAAATTCCTCCTTAATATGTAATTCAATAAATTAGAGTAAAGAAAAACCCACAAAGCTAGTTGAGCAGTGTGGGTAAAAAGTATATAGTCAATTCACCGCTGCAACTATTAGTTATGTAATCTATACTAAACGCACGATGAATCAAAGTCTTCACTCAAAATTAGCTGAGATATTAGATGACGCATCGTGCATCATAATAGCTAAGCTAATTAAAATTATACGATTGCTAAATCTATTAAAACATGTACGCATAATCATCTACTCCCATCTAAATAATTTACTGAATTAATAATTGTTTTTATTATATCAGTAAATATTAAAAAATCAATATCTTTTTTAATCTTTTTGCAATTATTTAATAAAGCTATAATTTTAAGAGCTAAATAATAGAGTTTGAATTTTTTCTTCCTATTATATGGCGAAAAAATTATTATTCATAAAGTATGCATTGGAGATTTTTTTGAGAAAAATTGAAATTAATTGTTGACGTAACCTAAAAATCAAGGTATAGTATATATCGTTGTCTGTTACGAAAGACGACATCAAAAATAATTTTTAAATTGTTGTTGACATCAATTGATGACAACGTGGTAACAAGAACAATAGAGTACCGAGATGAAAAAGGTAATCTACTAGATACCAAGAGTCAAAGTCTAACGTTCACTCAAACAGGCGACAAAGATCTAGTAACAAATCAAATAAGCTGGAACAAAGTTCCAAGTCAAAGCTTCGACGAAGTGAAGACGCAAAAAAAGGCAGG
>NZ_JAPSFH010000002.1:0-203 GCF_026847815.1 Ligilactobacillus sp. UO.C109
GAGGAACTTGTACTCAAGGATTCGCTCAAGGAACTTGATGTGCTTAAGCTTTCGCTTAAGGATGAGCTTGTACTCAAGGATTCACTCAACGAACTTGATGTGCTTAAGCTTTCACTTAAGGAGGAGCTTGTACTCAAGGATTCACTCAACGAACTTGATGTACTTAAGCTTTCGCTTAAGGAGGAACTTGTACTCAAGGATTC
>NZ_JAPSFH010000016.1:0-295 GCF_026847815.1 Ligilactobacillus sp. UO.C109
GGAACAAAGTTCCAAGTCAAAGCTTCGACGAAGTGAAGACGCAAAAAAAGGCAGGCTATACTCCAGATAGAGCTGTTGTTCCAAGTGAGACAGTAACATTTGATACTGAAGATTACACAGAAACTGTAGTATATAGAGCAAATGAACAAAAAGGCAAAGTAGTGTATGTGGATGATGATAAAGACGGCCAAGAAGTCAAGCAAGGTAATATATCTGGCAAGACAGGAGAAACTGTAAAGGTTACCCCAGAAGTACCAGAGAATTATGAGGAAGTAGCAGGAAATCCAACGGATTA
>NZ_JAPSFH010000017.1:0-242 GCF_026847815.1 Ligilactobacillus sp. UO.C109
GAGTGAACGTTAGACTTTGACTCTTGGTATCTAGTAGATTACCTTTTTCATCTCGGTACTCTATTGTTCTTGTTACCACGTTGTCTTTAGTAACTACTTCATGCTTATGCTTCAAATGAATTGTTACCACGTTACTTTCATCAGTACCTTTTTCTAGGAAGGTGTAATCCGTTGGATTTCCTGCTACTTCCTCATAATTCTCTGGTACTTCTGGGGTAACCTTTACAGTTTCTCCTGTCTTG
>NZ_JAPSFH010000018.1:0-34948 GCF_026847815.1 Ligilactobacillus sp. UO.C109
CATCAATTGATGTCAACAACAATTTAAAAATTATTTTTGATGTCGTCTTTCGTAACAGACAACGATATATACTATACCTTGATTTTAATATCTCGTCAATAGTTTTTTTTATTTTTTTCAATATCTTCTAATGCCTCGTTTATCCACTTAGACATTCTCTTAGAAATAGGCTTGAACCCTTCTTGAACATGCTTATTAGTCCAATATTTTCGATGATTAAATCCTGGGCGTCTTTTTTCTCTAGAAAAATCAAAAGCTTTTTCTAAACATCTTATTGATAAACTTATCTTCCCAGTATACTCATCGATATCTATTATCATGACTCTTACCATTTGCCCAACTTTCAAAAAATTTCGAATGTTATCTACATACCCATGGTGACATTCAGAAATGTGTATCAATCCTTGAGTACGATTATCTAAACTGACAAAAGCTCCATATGGTTGAATACCAGTTATTCTGCCTTCAATTATCATTCCTATACGATAACGCATATATTAACCTCCCATTTATTTCTATATTCTATAATAACTGACTATCAGTTCTTTTACCATTTTATTTTATTTTTTATTTATGCTATTGTATCCTTAGTAATTTTTTAGGAGGGTAATTTATGCCTGAAGATAACTTATATGATATTTCTATTATTGGTGGTGGCCCTATTGGTATGTTTGCCGCTACTTATGCAGGAATGCGTTCAGCCAAAGTCCAATTACTTGAAAGTTTAGGACAACTTGGAGGACAACCTCAAGCTTTGTTTTCAGAAAAGACAATCTACGATATTCCTGGATTTAGTTCCATTTCCGGTAAAGACTTAATTAGAAATTTAAATACACAATTACAGCAATTTAATGTTGACGTATATGTTAATAGTCCTGTTTTAAATATTCAAAAAACTGAGAAAAACCAATTTAAAATAATTACTAATAATAGAATCAGTTATAGTAAATCTGTTATTATTTCTACCGGAATTGGTTCATTCGAACCACGTCGCCTTAGAATAGCGAATGCTGAAGCACTAGAAAACGATAAATTATTTTATACTGTCAGCGATCCATCAATATTTGAGAACAAAACTATTGCTATTGCTGGTGGTGGTGATTCTGCTATAGATTGGGCCTTAGAATTAAACACTATTGCAAAAGATACTATTGTTATCCATCGTAGAAATCAATTTAGAGCTATGGAATCAAATGTAGCTAAGTTAAAAGAGTCTGATTCAAAAATAATGACCCCCTACACTATAGATAACCTTAGCACAGACAATTCTCATAATAACCTTACTATACAACTTAAAAAAGTACGTACTAAAGATACTGTTGAATTATCAGTAGATGCTTTATTAGTAAATTATGGTTTTATGTCTAACAATAGCATTTTAAAGTCATGGGATTTAGATCTAATAACCACCAAAAATAATTTAATCCCTGTTAATTCCAAATTAGAAACAAATCTTCAAAATGTTTATGCTATTGGAGATATTGCTAATTATCCTGGTAGAATAGATTTGATAGCCGTTGGTATGGGAGAAGCACCTATGGCTGTTAATAACGCATTGGAATCACTTTATCCTGAAAAAATTCAGCCAAAACATAGTACTCAACTTGTTAAAAATATTAAAAATAAAGAAAATAACTAATTATTTTCTTTTTTATATGGTATTATTAATTTTCAAATAACTTATTAAGGAGTAAGTACCTTGAACTTTTTAATTGATTTCATTCTACATATCGATGCACATTTAGTTAATATTGTTAATAGCTTTGGTAATTTAACTTATTTAATTGTTTTTGGAGTTATTTTTATCGAAACAGGTGCCGTTATAATGCCATTTTTACCTGGTGACTCTCTATTATTTGCTGCTAGCGCTCTATCAGCTAGTAGTGAGTATCATCTAAATATTTGGCTTTTTATTATACTATTTTGGCTTGCTTCTGTTACTGGCGACTCACTAAACTATTTCATTGGTCATAAAGTTGGACGCTCTGTTTCACAACATCACTTTTTTGGTAAATTTATTAAAGAAGAAAACATGAAGAAAACTGAAGCATTTTTTGAAAAACATGGTGGCATTGCTATCTCATTAGCAAGATTTATGCCTATTATCAGAACCTTATCTCCTTTTGTTTCTGGTGGTACAGGAGTTAAATATTCTACTTTCATTAAATATAATTTACTAGGAGCAACAGCTTGGGTTCTCATTTGTTGTGGTGCCGGATACTTTTTTGGTAATATTCCGGTTGTTAAAGAACATTTTTCCTTAGTTATTATTGGAATAATTGTAGTTTCTTTAATTCCTGCTATTGTAGGAGCTCTCAAAAGTAAACTTTCAAAAAATTAATAATAATTTTATTTATATACTAAAAAAACGGATAGTAGATTCAAAAATGGATCCACTATCCGTTTTTTTACTGTACAAAACTTTTACGTTCCTATTCTCGCCTTAATCTATTTTTTAAAAACCAATTGAATGTATACATAACCAATTCAAAAATTACTACTATTTCAATAAAACATGTTTCAAAAAATAATTCTGGTAAAGCTTTTATAATTGGTGTATTTGCCGGATTAAATATCCAGTCTCTATTGTTAAATAGCAATTGATGAAATACTATAAATGCATTTGAAAAGTCCAAGCAAACTATACATACCAACATTAAAATAATTATATTTGATACTTTAAATAAATTTAATAAATTCCACCATTCTGTTTTTGTAAAAATTCTTCGCCACATAATTCCAATCATTATTGAAGTAATTAATAAAACAATGTAGTTAAATTCAAATAATTTTTTTACATCTTCAAAGTGGTGTATCGCGCTAACAGATAGTGGTAATTTAGTATGTAACGTTTCTATCCAAGGAAAATTCAAATAATATAAAATTGTTTTATATTCATGCCACAACTCATTACTAGTTAAAAAAACTTTTTTATCCAAGTGCTCTAACTTTATAAAAATATAGTATAACCAATCTGAATTAATAGTGATACTTATTGCCAAAGATAATACAAAAAAGAATAATATTACGCCAAATAGTAGTAATATTACTCTTTCTATCCATATAGATCTAATCATTATTGCCACTCATCTAAGCTATTAATTTCATATGTTGGCTTAATTTTTTCTTTTGCTACATCTTCTCTAGTAGAGACTCCCGTATATACCAATAATGTATCTATATCCGAAGCTATTCCTGCTTTAATATCAGTATTATAATTATCCCCAACCATAATTACATCATCAGCTTTCATATTCATCTTTTTCAATGCTTTTTCCATAATTATTTTTTCAGGTTTTCCAACATAAGTCGCCACTTGCTGTGTTGCTCTTTCAACTAAAGCAATGACGGAACCTGCTCCTGGCACTAAGCCTCTTTCATTTGGCAAATTAGTATCAGGATTAGTACCTATAAATTTTGCTCCTCTCTTAATAGCCAATGTAGCTAATTCGAATTTATGATATGTAACATCATAGTCTAAACCTACTACAACATAATCAGGAGTAACCTCTTCAAAGCGGAATCCTTTATCCATCAATGCTTGCTTTAAACCAAGTTCTCCAATTGCATATACTTTTCTTTTATTTTCATCTAAATCAGCTACATAATCAGCTGTTGCCAATGCTGTAGTATATACATTTTCTACAGCAACATGAATATCAAAATTCATTCCTAAATTTTCTACTACAGCTTCCGGAGTTTGAGTACTATTATTGGTTAAAAATAGAAATGGAATATCTTTCTCTTGTAATCTTTCTATAAATCTCTTGGCTGCAGGAATTTTTATCTTTCCTTTGTACATTGTTCCATCTAAATCTATCAGGTATCCTTTATACTTTTCTAAATCCATAAAATTCTCCCTATTTTTGCCTAATTGTAAAATGTCTATGCTTTGTATTTTTCTTTGATACAGACTTCAAATGAGCATTTTTCTTATTTTTCTGTGATCGTATATTATATCTCTTTTCATTTGTGAATACATTATTTTTAGAGTTATGTTTCTTAGAACTAGATTGTGATTTCCTCTTTGAACTCTTCTTCCTAATATTAGCAGGTATTGGCTCTGGTGTCTGCACTTCAAGATTATGAAGAATAAAGTAGGAACAACCAAAATTACAATATTCATATAAGTAATCATCTAGCCTCTCTATACTTTGATAAGGTGATCCTTTCTTGCTACCAATCTCATAAAAACCACGTAATCTTAATTGATCATATCCCCAATCACCTACAATATAATCATATTTAGTCAAAATTTGGCTAAATCTCTCACCTAATCGTTCTGCGTTAAAACCTTCATGATAATTCTCAACTAAATCATAAGGTCTCCCATCAATTTTTATTCGGGTCTCGTTAATTACTAATACTTCACTTGCTGCTGCTTCGATAGTTTCAGCCTTTTTTGCAAGTTGTACTTCCCGCCTTTCTTTTCTTTCGCTATTCAAAAATCAATTCCTCCTAGCTTAAAATCATCAGTTAATTATATACCTTATATTCCCACTCTTACAAGTTTCTTTCTCATCTACCATCTTTTTTTATGATCTATTAACTTAGCCTCTATAATCTTAAATAAATTCTTTTCTGATATAGGTGTTCCAAATGGTAGTTTATTAATTAAATAATCTATATCTGCTGAGTCAACTCCAACATTAATATTCCACGGTAAATTTACACTGGAGTGGTGAATATGTCCATGAACATTAACTCTATTTTTAGATGGTCCTACCAATAATGGATAATGAGTTAAAAATAATTGATAATGATTTAATTTTAAAATTAAGCCAACATCTATAAAAGTAAATTTCATTCTTCCATCAGGTAAAATAACATTATTTTTATCTATAAATTTAAATAATGCTCTTGAATCATGGTTTCCCTTCAAAAATACAATTTGCCCCTTTAATTTCTTCAATATTTCCAATACTCTTTTTAAATCTTCTTTTTTACTATTTATAAGTGCTATATCTCCTAAATGATAAACTGTATCATTATCATTAACAACACTATTCCAATTTTCAACTATTGTATTATTCATATCATTTACTGAAAAAAACATTCTATTAGCAAATCGTGTATCATGTATCAACTCTTTATGGAAAAAATGTGTATCTGCAGTAAAATATTTCATTTCATACTCTCCTAGTTAGTTATTAACATATTATTATAATAATAAAATAAAAAAACAGAATTAAAAACACTTAGCGTATTTCTAATTCTGTTGAATCCTAATTTCTTTTTTTAATACTACTAATCATATATAACATTACAAACCAAGCAATCGCAGCTATCAAAGCAAATAATGTTGTTTTTTCCAAGCACATTATTACTCCTACGAATATTAAGAAAGCCAACACTAAATAATCAGTCCATGGATGAAAATGTAATTTAAATTCTCCCTCAGGAATGTTTTGTTTCTTTTGTTGCTTTTTAAATTCCAAATGACATACAACAATTGCGCCCCAAATAAATAAGAAACAAGTTGTCGCAACACTAGACACAAATGTAAATAAAGATGTATTAGATACTACAAAGTTAGCTAATACTGCTATTGCTATTATAATAGCAGAAAAAATTAAACCATTCGCTGGAACTTGTTGTCTGGACAATGTGCTCATTTTTTTTGCGAATTTTCCCTTTTTACCCCAGTTAAGCGAGAATAACATTCTTCCGGTACTGAATAATGCACTATTAGTAGCCGATAATGCAGCTGTCAATACAACAAAGTTTATAATTCCAGCAGCAAAAGTTATACCTATATTCTGAAATACTTGTACAAAGGGGCTTTCATTTATTGAGATGGAATTCCATGGATATATGGACATTATTGCTAGTAAAGACCCTACGTAAAAAATAATTATTCTTAACGGAATTTCATTAATAGCCTTTGGAATAACTTTTTTGGGATTTTCTGCTTCTGAAGCAGTAATTCCAACCATTTCAATTCCAATAAAGCCAAAAGTCACCATTTGGAAAGATAGCAAAAATCCTTTTAAGCCTTTTGGAAATAATCCTCCATAACTATACAAATTCCCTAAAGTAGCATGTCCTACCGGTGTCTTATAACTAACTATAACCATCGCAATTCCTGAAACAATTAGTGCAATGATAGCAATAATTTTGATTAAAGAAAACCAAAATTCTGTTTCTCCAAATAGCCCCACTGTAACTAAATTCAAAGATAACAATACAACTACTGCAACTAATCCTGGAACCCACTGTGGTATATTAGGAAACCAATATTCTATATATAGACCTGTTGCCGTAACATCTGCCATAGCAATCGTTATCCAACAAATCCAATATGTCCATCCAGCTATAAAACCTATTTTTTCTCCTAAATATTTAGTAATAAAATCTATAAAAGAATGTGTATTTAAATCTGATAAAAGAAGTTCCCCCATTGCTCTCATCAGAAAGAAACATATTAACCCTGTTATACAATATGCTAAAACAATAGATGGGCCTGCTAAGTGGATAGACTTTCCTGATCCTAAAAATAGTCCAGTTCCTATCGTCCCTCCTAATGCTATTAATTGGATATGTCTACTTTTTAAATTTCTTGCATATCCTTTATTTTCTTTGTTCATATCAATATATCTCCAATTCATTAATATTCAATACTATCCAGTTTAAAACATTTTTTTACTTTAGTAAAATTCAACTATTTCATTTATAGTTGAATTTAATTCACTTTTAGACAAAAAAAGAACTATAAATCCAAATTATCGAAATTATAGTTCTTTTTTTCTAATTAAAATAAATATTTTTCTTTGCCCAACTTACTATTTCATTTATAAATTTTTTAAATTCCTCTTGTTTTTTAAAGCTAGGGAAATCGCCCAATAATACTTCTTCTGCCTGTTTAGCCTTATTTCCCTTCTTTTGTACAATTAAAATTGATTTCATCGATTGTTTATCATTAAATAATTCTGTTGGTAAGTTTAATAATCCTTGCAAATAACCAACTTTTTGAATATATTTAAGCAATTTAACCGAATCTTTTACTTCAAAAATCCCTCTAGGTACAATAAATATTCCTATTCCATCTTCTTTTAATTGCCTTATAGATTTTTCAATTAATACATAATGAGCATATGAATGTCCATCATTATTTTTGGTGATATAGTCACTCACTTTGTCATCTATTGGATAATATCCAACCGGCAAATCTCCAACTACTAAATCCGTTTTAGGGATTAACAACTCTTCTATAGCATCCTGATGATATAATTCAATATTTTGCTTTTGGAATTGCGTGCTTATACTTGCCAAAGCTAATAGCGTATCATCATTATCTATTCCATAAGCTTGAATATTTTTGTTTTGCTTATCTAAATTATTATAAATATCAGTAAGTAAGTTTCCTGTACCTACACAAATGTCTGTAATTGTTAATACTTTTTTAGAGTCAGCAAATAACTCTATTAGATAAGATACTATCATCCCTATTGAATCTGGTGTCATTTGATGATTAGCCTGAATCTTATCTTCGCTATAAGATTTTAAAATTAATAATTGTATAACCTGTCTTTTTTCATCAGTTTCTAAGTTCTTTATATTACTATCAGCATACAATTCTTTTAACTTTGCTACTGTCTTTTTATCAGGCTTATCATCCTCTACATGAACTTGATTATTATCTAAGATATTCTCTAAAGTTTCAATTAACGCATCAAGATAAGTTGTTTGTAGATTTTTTTGCAGTTCCTTTACTGCTTCTTCAAGTAAACTGTATTCTTTCTGTATCTTTTCCATTTTACCTATCAAGAACTAGCCCTCCTGTTACTATTAATCTTTAATAGTGTAGCTAGTTTATGCAAAATTTTCAAGTTTATTGATTATCACTTAAATTGATACTCTCTACCATTTTTTAATATAATAATATATTTTCTTCTTTCTTTATCCCACTTAACTTTGCCATAATTAAAATTCTCGCTATCACAATTCTTTCTTTTGACTACTTCATACATCACTCTAGCTCTATAATAATTTACCTCTCTGCTATAGGCTAAAATTTGCCATTTAAAAAGTAATATCTGTCCTAAAAATATCATAAGAAAGAACATCAAAAAGTATATGCTAGTATAAATTAAATAACCTTCTTCTCTGAAACTACTTTTCATTTTTTTCGATCCATTATATATTCTTCGCTATATTCTCTACCGTGTATCCGAATTGAAATAAAAATCGACTTCCTATTTTCATCATATCTCCACTCTACCTTTTGAACATTGTATAACAAGGGCATATACCCATCAATTTTTCTTCGCATCCTGATTTGTTGCTTATATAAGTCCAATTCATAAAAATCATCCATCGCATCGCTATATAAAATCAATTCATCATTCTCATTGTCAACACGTACATATTTAAAATCCAAATTACTACTTTCTATAACTGATCTAAATTGCTCCCACTGCAATCTATCATTTTTAGTTTCATTTGCATTGATTTTCCACACTATTTGGAGTGTAGAAAATATTATCATACATGTTAAACAAGTAATTCCTATTGCTATTATTGTTTCTAATAATGTAAATCCACTCTTTTTACTCTTTTGATAAAGTTTCAACTTTGTTTTCATAACTAACTTGTATTTGTTTAAAATTTACTAATTCATTCTTATCCATACTTCGCACTCTATTGAGTAATAAATGCATTCTTTCTTTATCCTCAATCTTTAAATTCTCTTGATTATTTAGAGACTGATAATTTGTTAATAATATTAAAATTCCACTACAAATTATTATTAAACCTATTATCGAATCAGCTAATACAAATCCTTTATTGGTAAGTTTTAACATAATATTTAGCACCATATCCCATTTGAAATACAAATACATATCTTCTTCCTAATGATGAGAAAATTTTTATTGTTTTAGGTGTAACACTACCATTATCACTAATTTTTACAACATTAGTATCTCCGTGCATAGTAGACGGATATGAAAATTCATAGTCATTTGTTGTTCTATCTTTATTATATTCAGAAAATCGAACTAAATCGTGATAAAAATAAACATTAGTATGTTTTTCCTCTTGAATAGATTTTATTGTACTTTGGTTCCATTTTCGTTCAAAATTTTTTATAAATTGTCTTTCTTCATAATTTTGCCAAGTTATTTTTATAGGACGATATGCCAATAAAATCAATACCATAAATATTCCTAAAACAATTATCATTTCTAGAAGAGTATACCCTACCAAATTATTCTTTCTTACCATTATCTAGTTTAATCTCTATATTTTTCTTCTTAATTTGATCATATTGATCATTATTTAAATAATTGGCTGATTTCAACTCATCTATTGTTACTGTATTAGTATTCTTTTCATCCATATATAATTCAGCTTGTGTATTTAATTGAGTCTGCAACGCCTTATCATTTACAGTATTTGCGTGCTTTCTCTGTGTACCTATATTCGGTAATATAATTAAAATTAATAAGCTAATAATAAATAAGACAATTGCCATTTCAATTAAAGTAAATCCATACCTTTTCCTTTTCATTAATATAAACCTCCTAGAGTTTTGTATATTGGTAAAAGAATTGTTAAATAAGTTCCAACGATAATTATCGCTATCACGATAAATAGTATTGGTTGAACTAACTCAATCAACTTATCAATTAATTTTAATAACTTCCTATACGAGACTTCTGAATAAACTGCTAGCTCATTGCTTATGTTTTCCAACGTTTCTCCCTTATTTAAAAACAATTTCAATTCAGGAGGGATAAATGGATATTTTTTCACTAACTCATCAGGCATACTTCCAGCATCTAATAATTCTCTTAATTGTTGTCCTAATTGATACAGTAAAGATTGCTTATCAAATTCATTTAAAAAGCTACATATTTGTTTTAAATCTAGTCCACTTTTCAAAAGTAGTGACAAATTAAAGCTCAAATAGTAGTAGCTATATTGTCGATAAATCTTACCTATAATTAGCAATTGGCTATACCAATGATGTCTAGTTATAGTTTCTTGTTTACTCCACCATCTCAAAATTTTTAATACATATAGTACTATTATCAAAGCCACTAAAATTAGACTGTATTTACCAACTACTGTCCAATTAATAATCGACGATGTTCTTACACTATCTTCTCCAAAATTATTAATAGTTGGCTTCAACCAAAACTTTATTCCTAACATAATTATTATCAACATAAAAAATAAAATCATTGGATACACCATTAAACTCTTTAATTTATTTTGCTGCTCCACTCTTCTTTCAAGTAAACTCCCCAATTGCTTGATACTTTTCTCCATTTCTCCATGTTGCTCTGCAATTAACAATTGATAATAGGTTGATTTAGAAATATTCTCTTTTAAAGCATCGCTAATCTTTGTTCCCATCAGCAAGTTTTTCTTTACTTTATGAGAAACTGAATAAAATTCTGGCATTATATTTTGTATACTTATCAGAGACTGCCGTAAGGAAAATCCTGCTGATAATAAATCTGATAATATAGAGAAAAAAATTGCTTGTTTCTTTAAACTCCACACTTTTTTATTATCCTTCAATAAATGTTTCAAAACTTTCTTTATTAATCCAGTTATTAAGGTAACAATACTCAAGTTTTTCTCTCCAGTCTTTAGTCATTCTACTTTGAATATTTCCTTGAATGATATCTTTATCTAAATCTTTTCCTTCTATTTGATCAAACAGTACTTTAGCTCCTCCATCTATTGTTGGAATTAATCTCTGATATGAGATTACCTGCATCGTTTGTTGAAGTTCTTCATCACTAATACCTAAGTTTTTCAACCTTTGATAAACACCATATACATTACGAGCATGAACTGTTGTCAAAATCAGATGACCACTCAAAGCAGCATTTATTGCTACTTTAGCAGTCATATTATCTCTAATTTCTCCAATTAAAAATACATCTGGATGATGCCTTAATGCTACTTTCAATAACTCAGAATACGACATCTGAGCTTTATTGTTAACTTGTAATTGTAAAAAATTAGGCTCATATATTTCAATTGGATCTTCAATACTCATAACATGTTTTTCATTAGCTAACTTTCTAGCTAAATTGTACATAGTCGTTGTTTTACCTGAACCCATTGGTCCTGAAAAAACAATTAATCCATTTTTGATACAAGCTTTTTGTAAAGTGTAAATCTGCTCTTCAAAAAAATAGTTTTCTTCAAAAAAAGTACTAGGAAATATCAGTCTTACAACCAAGGATTCATTCCCTAAAAAATCTCCTACACTTGATAGTCTACAAAAGACTTCATTTTTTTCATCACTATATATCCATGATCCAAGTTGCGGACGTCTTTTTTCACTAACCGCCATATTAGATTGAAATTTCAAATAATTAATCAACTGTCCTCCAAATTCTTTACTACATTCCTTTATTATGCGATTCGTTCCTAAAACATTCACTTTAATTTGGTATCTATCATTTTTTGGAAAGAAAAATATATCGCTTGCTTTTAGTGATATAGCTTCTTGCAACAAAATTTCAACAGATTTTTTCATTAACTCACCTCCTCGTATATATAAATACGCAAAAAAACTTTTTATTCTAAAAAAAATTCCTATAAAACAAATTTTTTCGTTCTATAGGAATTCTTATTGCTTTTTATTTATTATTTAACTGTTTTTCTACATCATCTTTATATGGTATTGATGGAATCGCACCTAATTTTTGGACAGCTAGAGAAGAAGCCTTACTTGCGTAAATAATAGCTTCTCTTAAATTGCTAAAACTTGTATCTAATTTAGATACTAGAGCACCGATAAAGGTATCACCAGCAGCTGTAGTATCAACCGCTTCAACTTTAAAAGCAGGTACTAATTCACAAATGCCATCTTTTGTCTTATAATAAGCACCCTGCTTACCTAAAGTAATAATAACATTATCAATACCTTGATCAATTAATTTATCAGCTGCTTGTCTACATGTATCTTCGTCAACTACTTTTATTCCAGTTAACAATTCAGCCTCTGTTTCATTAGGAATTATTAAATCTATATTTTTCTTTAGTTCGTCTAAAATATCAGTCGCTGGTGCTGGATTCAAAATTGTCTTTACATTTAACTCACGTGCTAATTTAAATGCTTCATTTGTCACTTCTAGAGGTGTTTCAAATTGGGCTACTAAAAAATCACTATCCTTGATATCATTCATTGCATTTTGTATAACGGTAGTTTTTATAGCTTGGTTTGCACCACCATAGATTACAATGCTATTTTCACCACTTTCTTGCAATAAAATAAACGCTTGACCAGTTCCTTCATTTAATTTTGCAACATTATTAATATTAATTCCATCTTCTTTTAGGAGTTTCAACATCATCTCACCTTGAACATCATTGCCAACTCCACCAATAAATGTTACATGTGATTTAGATCTAGCAGCTGAAATAGCTTGATTTGCTCCCTTTCCTCCGCCTGCAACACCTATATCGTCCATTTTCAATGTTTCACCTGGCTGTGGTAATCTGGGTATTCTCAGAATAGTATCAACATTCAAGCTTCCCAAAACAGTTACTTTATTACTCATACCTTTGATAACCTACTTTCTAGTATGTATTGCTATTTAAAGCATAACTAAAAAATAATAATTTCACAAGCAAAAAAAGATACCAGCAATAAAATTATCTACTAGTATCTTTTTAAATAATTATTAATCTTCAGGGAAATCAGCAGATGTGTATACTTCTGACACATCATCTTCATCTTCTAATCTATCAATTAATCTTTGTAATTGTTCTACTTTATCAGCAGGAACGGGTACTGTATTTTGAGGAACCATTGTTAATTCAGCTGTTGCTAAATCGTATTTCTTTTGTAATTCATCACGTACATCCGCAAATGCCTTAGGATCAGTATAAATTTCAAATACTTCATCTGAAGTTTGTAAATCTTCTCCACCTGCTTCAATAACATCTTCAAACATTTGATCTTCATCAACGTCTAAATCTTCTCGCGCAATAGCAATGTAACCCTTACGATCGAACATAAAGCTAACTGAACCTGTTTCACCTAAGTTACCGCCATTTCTATTAAAATCAGCACGTACAGCAGAAGCAGTTCTATTACGATTATCAGTTAAAGCATGTACTAAGATAGCTACACCAGCTGGACCGTAACCTTCATATGTAATTTCTTCATAATCAGCACCACCAGTACCAGTTGCCTTATCGATAGCACGTTTAATGTTATCCTTTGGCATGTTAGCTGCACGAGCTTTATCCATAATTAGGCGTAATTGTGGGTTTCCATCTGGGTCAGGACCACCACTCTTTGCAGCCATATAGATTTCTCGTGATATTTTTTGGAAAATTTTTCCACGTTTAGCATCTTGGGCGTTTTTGCGGCCTTGGATGTTATGCCATTTTGAATGTCCTGACATTTCTAAAACCTCTTTCCGATTATATAAATTCATTAATTTAGGCAATAAGCCATTTCAAATTATAGCAAATAATTTATTAACTATCAATCAAAGTATATTTATAATATTATTTTTTTCTTCTAAAAAAATATAATATAACCATCGTGATTATAATTCCTGTTAAAGCACCTATTCCATCCAACATAACATCTTCAAAAGAAGGCGTTCTATCTCCAGTAATCATTTGATGAAATTCATCAATTCCTGCATAGCCAACTGCTGCCAAATACGAGAAAAATGTTGCTTGCCATTCCTTTAAATTATCCTTTAATGTCATATAAAATCCTAACCCCATAACAAAATAAGTGGAAAAGTGTGCCAATTTGCGGATAAAAAATTCAACAAATTTATAATATCCAACTTCTTTAATAGATATTACAGAATGTCCATATGAAAATGAAACTTGACTTAAAATATCCTTGAATGGTTGAGATGTAAGATATTTTTGTAAAAATGGTACAGAAGATTGCTCTTTATACGTCATAGATGAACTTATAAATAGCAATATCATAATAAAAATTGATAAGTATAAATATTTTTCTGATTTTATTTTCACTTTTTAAAATTTCCTTTCAGATCATCTAGCTAGCTATTTCTAATTAAATATTAAAAAAACTAATCAAGATATACTCGATTAGCTTCTATAACTTCTAACTATTTTGTTGATCCACGCTTGATATAACCATAAGGTAGTTCAATAGTTTTTTCATCAGCTGATGTTTCTTCTTTGTTCATCATCTTAGTTAAGAAACGCATGGATACCGCACCGATATCATACAATGGCTGAGTAATGGATGATAACTTAGGTCTTACTAGTTCAGTTAATTTAGAATTATTACTTGTTACAATTTCAAAGTCAGTTGGAACCTTAGCACCTGCATCTTGCGCACCATTTAATACACCAACAGCTAATTCATCATCACCTACATAAGCTGCAGTTGCCCCAACTGATTGTAAAGCTGGCCATAAAATTTCACCTGAATGGTAACTATAATCTGTTTCAAAAACTAATTCTTCATCATAGGCAATTCCATTTTTAGATAAAGCATTTTTATAACCTTGTAATCTATATTTACTATTAATTGGTTCTGACAATGGTCCAGAAATGAAAGCAATTTTATCATTACCATGATTAATTAAATCGGAAACTGCTTCTTCTACAGCATCTACATAATTAATATGAACACTTTCAAATTCTTCTTTATCATCTAAAGAACCAGCCAATACTACAGGTGTCTTGGTTTTATCAATTTGCTTACGAAGTTCATCAGTAATCTTATTTCCCATGAAAATAATACCGTCAACTTGTTTGGCTAATAAAGTATTTAACACTTGCAATTCTTTTTGTTCATTAGCATCTGAATTAGCCAAAATTATGTTGTATTTATACATGGAAGCTACATCATCAATACCTCTAGCAAGTGAAGAGAAATAGACATTAGTAACGTCTGGAATAATAACTCCAACAGTTGTTGTTTTCTTACTTGCCAATCCTCTAGCAACTGCATTAGGACGATAGTCAAGTCTATCAATGACTTCTAAAACTTTTTTTCTAGTAGCAGGTTTTACATTAGGATTACCATTTACTACCCTAGAAACTGTAGCCATAGAAACATCTGCTTCTCTAGCAACATCATAAATTGTAATTGTTTGTTTTTCCATTCTTCTTTCATCCTCGCATTTGTTTTCATTTTTATTTTCATAATCCTATTATAGATTATCAAAGAAGTTATAAAATTGCAAGCGTTTCATAATTTTATTAATTTATTCTTTTCCATTTGTTTTCATAATTGCTTATTTTATATTAAATTTTTTCTTTCTAATACATGTGCTATAATTAACTTACTAGGAGATGAGTTATTATGAAACATATTGAAGAAGTACAAGAATGGTTAGCTAATAACAATTTAGATATTGCTTATATAAGTGATTTCCATAACATACGTTATTACACAGGTTTTGATAGTGATCCTATCGAACGAATTTTAGCTTTATTCATTTTTCCAGATAAAGATCCTTTTATCTTTGCCCCAGCACTTGAAGTTGGTTCTGTAAAGGAAAGTGGATGGGAATATCCTGTTTTTGGCTATTTAGATCATGAAGATGCATTCGCACTTATTAAATCACACATTAATGCATTAGCTGGAAATCCTAAAAAATGGGCTATTGAAAAAGATAATTTAACAGTAGCAAAATCAGAAGCTATACTAAGAAATTTTCCAGAAGCTAAATTTGTTGAAAATATTTCTCCTTTTATCAACAAACAACGATCAATTAAAAATGAAGATGAAATCAACCTACTTCTTGAAGCGGGAAAATGGGCTGATTATGCCTTCAAAGTTGGATTTGATGCATTAAGCACTAATAAAACTGAACAAGCTGTAGCTGCTGAAATTGAGTATGAATTAAAGAAAAAAGGCGTCATGCATATGAGCTTTGATACAATTATTCAAAGCGGTGCTAATGCAGCTGATCCTCATGGCGCTCCAAAAGAAGATACTATTAAGCCTAATGAACTAACTCTCTTTGATTTAGGTACTGTATATAAAGGATATATTTCAGATGCTTCACGAACTGTAGCATTTGGCGAAATCGATGACAAACTAAAAGATATCTATAATGTTTGTTTAGAAGCTCAATTAACTGCACAAAATGCTGCAAAACCTGGTATGACAGCTGAAGAATTAGATAAGATTGCTAGAGATGTTATTACAAAAGCTGGTTATGGTGAATATTTCATCCATCGTCTTGGACATGGTATGGGACAAAGCGAACACGAATTTCCATCTATTATGGAAGGAAACAAAATGGAATTAGTTCCAGGTATGTGTTTCTCTATTGAACCAGGTATTTATATTCCTAATTATGCTGGAGTTAGAATTGAAGATTGTGTTTACGTTACAGATAATGGTGTTAAACCATTCACTCACACTAGCAAAGAACTTCAAATAATTCCTTTATCATAAGATAATAACATTAAACAATAATTATAATAAAAACCACTCAATTATTTTATTTGAGTGGTTTTTATTATAATTACTTCGTTTCAGATGTTCCATCTGGATAAAATACAACTGTTGGATTTTCCAACTCTGTTTTTTCTTTCATTTTTCCAAAAGCAGATCTTTGATCAATTACAATATCATCTTGAAGATCTTCATCATTATCTAAAGAATCTTCTTTTTCCATAAGTTTATCTTTTAAATTGCTTGTTGAACTTTTTAAATTACTTAAAGCTTCTGTAACCGAATCTTTATCAACCAAATCTTTAGCTTGTAAAACTTTTTTATTTAGTTTTTCTAATTTATCATCTTCATCTAAATAATCTAATAAATATTCGCGATATTTCAATGCAGTTTCTTGACCTTCGGCTACAATATCATCCAATTTAGATGCTGCTTTCTCTAAATATTTTCCCGACAACTTCTTGCTAGCATAGAAAGCAACACCGGCTACACCTAAACCTATCAATAATTTTTTTCCCATAAAAAGTCCTCCTCACATCATATTATTTTTTGCGTAATTTGTTAATAAGCTTAATTGCTCTTAATCCATTTTTCAACATTGTTGAAGTTTTTACAAGACCATGAGTTGAATTCCCCATATTTTCAACAAAATTTCTACTTGCTTGATTTAAATCCGAAACACTTTCACCTAAATCAGATGTTGCTTGAAATAATGGATCTAATTTTGATGATTTTTGATTAACATCATCCATTAAACTATTAGTCTTCACTAATAAGTCTTCAATTTTTTCTGAAATATCATCAGCATCCTCTGTCAAAGTTTTTATGCTCTTTGTCAACTCAGATACTGTACTTGTCAAACGTGCTAAAACTCGACATAAATATATCACTAATACTAAAAATGCAAGTGCAGCAATTAAACCTGCCAATTGACCAAATGTTAAAAACATGCAACACCCCTCCAAAATACTTAATATATTAAGAATATCATTCATATTATTAAACTTCAATTGATATATATAAGTTTAATATTTTTTCAAATTTCAAATAAAAAGTATTAATTCTTCATAATTTCTATTTACCACCTATATTCTTAATATCTTTACCTCTTCATTATAATATTAAATCATATAAATTGAAAGCGTTATCCAAATAGATATAAAAATATCTCTATTTTATCAATATAGTTTATTTAAACGTAGTTCTGCTATTTGTGTTATTTTCTATAACTTGCCTAGATATAACACTTAAAAATATTCATACATGCTAGAGTGATCAAAATTCAAGTCTAAATATTATGGATAAATTTAGGTGTCAAAAAAGGCACTGAAATAACTTTAAAAAATCTAATTCAGTACCTTGATGATATTTCAACGATATCTAATCGTCAAAACTTTGATATAAGAAAGTTATATGGAGATGGCGGGAATCGAACCCGCGTCCAAGCATATCG
The DNA here is from genome assembly GCF_026847815.1 of Ligilactobacillus sp. UO.C109. Classification (NCBI taxonomy): domain Bacteria; kingdom Bacillati; phylum Bacillota; class Bacilli; order Lactobacillales; family Lactobacillaceae; genus Ligilactobacillus; species Ligilactobacillus sp. UO.C109. Next base: position 17,841 of record NZ_JAPSFH010000018.1, read on the forward strand.
CCACCTAAACCTCTACGTTCATAGACATACTATTTAAAATTCATCAGCAACAGCGCCATATGTCAGGGCAAACGTCACTAACTAGCATGAAAATCTCTTTTTACTTTCTCACGCCGCAAAAGTAAACGTAACCTACTAAATTATATGACCTCACCTAGCACGTAGGTAATACTAGCTAAGATCTACACTAAAACTGACTAAGCAGCTAAAGCGTAAGAGTTATTGTTATTTTTTGCAGTTATATTTTAACTGAGCGTTTTTAGGTAGCCGCAACCTACCAAACGCAATTTAAGCTCGACCTATACCTGTCGAATCCTAAACATCCCCGTATATGCAAGAATAATTATAACATATACAAATATCTTATCAAGATAAAAACATTAGCATAATAGGCTAATCCATTTGATCCATAGTTTTATTTAACAACTCATCAACTAAATTATTTCCTTCATCATTGGCATGTCCCTTTGTCCATTGATAATCTAAATTTGGAAATTCTGGCAATAATCTGCTAATTTCCATCCATAATTCCTTATTCTTAACACCAGTTCCCGCAGAAGTTTTCCAACCATTTTTCTCCCACGATTGTAACCATCGCTTAGTAATAGCATCTAAAACATATTTTGAATCAAGAACTACCAAAATTTTTTCATTTTGTAACTCTCGTTGTTTCAAATCCAATAATGCCTTCTTTAAAGCCATGATTTCCATCCTATTATTAGTACTTCCATATTCTCCATCAGTATCACTAATTATTGAACCTTGATATTTTATTAGATATGCCCATGCAGCTTTATCGTTTTTCTTTACATGCTCTCCTTTTTTATTTCCATGATTTCTAGAACCACCATCCGTATAGACAATAACACTATAACTCTTTCTTCTATTTTCATTACTACTTTTAATTTCTTTCAACCAATTATCTGCTTCTTGCTTACTAATGAAACTTTTGAACTCCGCTTTTGGAAAGCCAGATACTTGTTTTTGACACTCTGCCCAAGTAGTGAAAATTCCAGTTTTCCTTCCCTTTTTTACAGCATAAAATTTACCCACTAGATAAACCTCCATTTTCATGATGTACAATTATTTTAACACAAAAAAAAACTAATTACTTTTATAACTAAGGTAGTCGCTTAATATATAATACGTAATTAGCTTTATAAAATCTATTCTTCTAACTCTAATCTTAAATTTCTTGAAATATTCTCTAACTTTTCCAATGGTTCTTGTAAAGTTAAATAGTAATAACTCTGCAGACCATCTTTACGATACGCCACTATTCCAGAATCTCTTAATATCTTGAGATGATGCGAAACTGCAGGCTGTGTTATGCTCATATTATTTGTAATGGCTGTTACAGTCATGCCAGATTCTAGGTTACCAAATAGCAACACAATTATTTTTTGCCTATTCCTATCAGCTAAAGCATTGATAATGTCAAAATTTTCTACAAAATTATCTAATGCTTCATTTTGTACTTTGCTCAATTGACTCACTGACATAATGCTCACCCTTTCCTTCATAGAAATTTCCTATTCCTAAGTTAAGGATAGCATTTAAATTAATTTATAGCAAGCGTTTTCAATGGTTTAATTTAATATTTTTCTTATTATTTTAATTTTAAATATAACAATATATCGAAATAAACATTAATATTGATCCTAACATTACAAAAATATGCCAAAAAACATGTGCATATTTTATCTTAGGAATACTATATACCAGTGCTCCAAGTGTAAAAGTTATTCCACCTGCAACTAGTAAACCTAATCCTATCTTGCCTAGTGATAAAAATAATTCTTTCGCCCCTAGTATACAAAGCCAACCCATTACTACAAAAATAATTGTTTCAAATACCTGTTTTCTTTTAGAAGCTAAAATATGATATAGAATACCTAGTATTGACATTAACCAAATCATTATCATTAATATCAATCCTTTTACACCTTTTATCGCCAACATGCAATACGGCGTATAAGTACCTGCTATCAATAAAAATATTGAACAGTGATCAAAAATTTGGAAAACTCTCTTAGCTTTCGTAAAATACAAGCAATGAAAAAGCGTAGAAAATAAATATAATAAAACTAGTGAGCATGTATACACTATATATGAAAAAAGTGTTATTGAATTAGTATCTATCCCCTTTAAAATTAATAAAACCATCCCTAGAATACTGAGGATAATTCCAATTCCATGAGTTATTGCACTCCATATTTCATTTTTTATTTGCATTTTTCTAGTCATTATACATCACCTCATAGATTATGATACCATTATACGCATTAAATTTCCATATAATCTAGACTTTTAGTCTATATATAGCAGAAATTTATTCAGTATATATTTATGCTATAATATAGTAAAAGGAGGATTATCTATGTCTAGTAGAATAAATGATGAACTCAAATTATCGTTGATACAATTTAATGATATTTATCTCCCTATGTGGGAAGAATTTCCTGATTTTCAAGTATATATGGATCAACTTGTAAGTCTCGGTAACAGATATTTAAAAGATTTAAGCGATTCAGAATTAACACCTTCCATGATTAATAGTTATGTAAAAAAAGGATTGATGCAAAGACCTGAGAAAAAAAAGTACGATGCTAGTCATATTGCTGAGCTTTTAGTAATTTCTCTTCTAAAAACTATCTATCCACTAGAGGTAGTAAAGAACTGTATTAATGAAATTTTAAAAGAACAATCTGTAGAGCAAGCATATAATTCTTTTGCAAATCTATTTAATGATACTTTACATAATATCGAAAATTCTTCTTACAACTTTATTGACACTTTTAATACGTTAGAATTAACTGAAAAATTTGCCATTAGAGCTGTTATATGCAAACTTGTTTCTCAAAAATTAATAGATTCTTACTATAAAAAATAAAAGATGTCATAATCAAAAATCTTTACTGATAATTGATTATGACATCTTTTTTAAATTAATTGTCCAACATAATAGTGAATCGCCATTGTTATAATTCCAACAACTATATTTCTTAACACTGCATATTTAATATTACTCTTTCCTAGTCTAGCACTAATCATTCCTGTCAACCCAACAGAAATTATTACTGCTAAAATTGTAGCCAACCATCTACTATTGCTAGGAGCATAAGTCATTGCTACTAAAGGAAATAAACCACCCAATGCTGCAGAAAACATCGATGACCAAGCTGCCATCCATGGATTCAAATACTGTCCCATATTAATTCCATGTTTAATATTAACTAAAGTAGCAACTCTATCTTCCTTCTCCATTAATTGCTTGGCAATCAAATTTGCTGTTTGCAAAGATACTCCTTTATTTTGATAATATTGTTTAACAATATTAATTTGTTCTGAGTAGTTATTTTTAAGATTTGTAGCCTCTTCTTCAACAGCTGATTTTTCGGTATCTCTTTGAACACTTACAGATGCATATTCACCAGCTGACATAGACAAAGCACATGCTACCAAGTCAGCTAAACCTGCAATCAAAATAGTAAATCTATTGGAAGTAGCAGCACCTACACTAAAAAGAACTCCAACTACGGTTAAAATACCATCATTAGAACCTAATACTCCTGCTCTCAATACATTCATTTTTTCTTCCATTGTCGCTTTCTTTTTTCTCTTATTTAACATTTTTGTCACTCACTTTACTATAAGCTAAACATTACACCGATAAAATATGTTACTATCATTGTCAGCATACCAGAAATAACATTTCTAATAGTTCCATGTAATTTGCTAGAATGGCTCAATTGTGCTGCAAAATATCCTGTAAATACTAGAGATATTATCACTGCTAACATAGTTCCAAAAATACGATATTGAACTGGGAAAATTAAAATTGATAGTAACGGCAATGTTGCTCCCAGTGGAAAAGAAATCATCGAAGCAATTGCTGCTGCATAAGGATTAGTTTTTTCATTTAACTCAAAACCATATTTTTCTCTGACAATAGACTTTAATGGATCCCTGTCCATCATTTCTTTAGTCGCCTTGTGAGATAATTCTTCTGAAATTCCAGCTTTTAGTAACTTATTTTTTATAAATAAAAATTCTTTTTGATAATCAGTATCTAATATCTTCTTTTCTCTCACAACAGCTGCCACTTCTGCATCGCTCTGAGAATGAACCGAAACATATTCACCCATAGCCATAGATATTGTTCCAGCTAACATTCCAGCTAATCCAGATATTAAGATAGCAAATGATGAACTAGCAGCACCAGCAACACCTAAAACAATGCCAGCAACAGAAATGATACCATCATTAGCACCCATAACTGCTGCTCTCAATACGTTAATCTTTTGTGCCAAAGTAATACTCTTTTGTTTTGTGCTATCCAAATTGTCCATCCCCTCTTATTAATTTAGAAAAATTATAACATAGTATTTATAATAATTCAATAATATATAAAAAAAGCATATAAAAAAAGAGCCGTATAAACGACTCTTTAAAAAAGTAAATAAGATTATTTAACTTCTGGTGTACCTAACCAGCCAATGATTTCCTTAACTGTGTCAACGATAGCTTCTGAACCAGGAGCAAGTAACTTACGAGGGTCATAACCCTTACCTTCTTGGTCTTTACCAGCTTCGATGTACTTACGTGTTGCAGCAGCAAATGCAAGTTGGTTTTCTGTGTTGATGTTAACTTTAGAAATACCCATCTTGATAGCTTTTTCGATTTGTTCTTGAGGAATACCAGAACCACCGTGTAATACTAATGGTGTATCGATTGCATCTGCAATTTCTTGTAAGCGATCAAAGTGTAGACCTTTCCAGTTTTCTGGGTATGGTCCGTGAATGTTACCGATACCGCAAGCTAAGTAATCAACGCCTAAAGCAGCAATTTGCTTAGCTTCTTCAACGCTAGCTAATTCACCTTCACCAACGATTCCGTCTTCTTCACCACCGATAGAACCAACTTCAGCTTCAACAGAGATACCTTTAGCATGTGCTAATTTAACGATTTCTGCTGTCTTTTCTAAGTTTTCTTCAAATGGCAAATCATGACCATCAAACATAACTGATGAGTAGCCTGCTTCGATACATTCCTTAGCAGCTTCATAGTTACCATGGTCTAAGTGCATAATAACAGGAACAGTGATGTTCATTACACGCATTTCTTCTTCAACTAACTTCTTAACTAACTTGTAGTCACCCATGTACTTAGCAGCACCCATTGATACTTGGATCAATACAGGTGTGTTAGTTTCTTGAGCAGCCTTAAGAATAGCACGTGTCCATTCCAAATTATTTGTGTTGAACGCACCAACAGCATAGTGACCTTGACGAGCTGCGTTAAAGATTGCGTTACCGTTTACGAATACTGACATTAAAAACAGCCTCCTAAAAATTACATCTTAATTACTCTTCTGAGTACGTCTTTATTTTAACATACTTTCGACATAAATTACCAAATAATTAAGCTTTTTTCATTATTTTTACTTAAATTATGATTATTAGAACGTTAATTCTGTAATTTTTCCTTCTTCTTCATAAACTATCCACTCTGCTAAGTTTGTTATATAATCATTTATCCTTTTAATATGTGCAATAATACTTAAATAATCTATACCTTCTTCTGCAAAGTTTGCATCTTCTTTTATTGCATTAATTGATAGTTTCCTGATCTCATTAATTTTTTCTCTCTTTTCCTGATTCTTTTTAGCAATCTCAACGGCGCCTTTTTCATCAAACTTAGCAAACATACTTACTATCTTTACTAAATTTTCTTGCGTTTGTTCACTAACTTCTCTTATCAAAGATTCAATTTCAACATTTCTTCTTTTAACATTGATATTTCTTACTGCCTTGGCAACATCTACCGCATGATCTCCAATTCTTTCTACATCAGAACTAGCTTTTAAAATCGCTATTACTTTTCTTAAATTTGTCGCAACAGGTTGCTGCAAAGCAATTAACTGACTAGTCTTTTTTTCCAATTTTATTTCTAAATTATTAATTACCTCATCATGTTCGATAACTTTATTAGCCAATTCTAAGTCGTGATTTTCGAAAGCTTCCGTTGCTAACTTTATTGCTTCTGCAGCTTCTAATCCCATTTCAATAAAATCTTGATGCACAATCTTTAACTGTCCTAAAAATTTTCTATTCATTAATAATTCTCCTTATCCAAATTTTCCACTTAAATAGTCAGCTGTTTGTTCTTTATCTGGATTTAAAAATATCTTTTTAGTTTTATTACTCTCAACTAAATTACCACTTAAAAAGAAAGACGTTGTATCTGATATTCTTGAAGCTTGTTGCATATTATGTGTTACCATAATACATGTATAATTATCTCTAAGGGTTAGTAACATCTCTTCTATTTTTTCTGTTGAAATCGGATCAAGCGCACTTGTTGGCTCATCTAGTAAAATAACCTCTGGAGCTACAGCAAGTACCCTAGCAATACAGATTCTTTGCTGTTGTCCCCCGGATAAAGCCAAGGCATTTTTATTTAAATTATCCTTTACTTCTTCCCAAATTGCAACTTGTTTCAAACTTGTTTCTACTTTTTCATCCAAAATTCTCTTATCTTTTATACCAGCCATTCTTAATCCATAAGTAACATTATCGTAAATAGAAAATGGAAAAGGATTAGGTTGTTGGAAAACCATACCTATTTTCTTTCTTAATTCAACCAAATCTATTTTTTCATCATATATATCTTGATTCTTAAATTTAAATTCGCCTTCTATTTTTACATTTTCTATCATGTCATTCATTCGATTTAAAGTTCTTAAGTACGTTGATTTTCCACAACCAGATGGTCCAATTAATGCATGTATCCCCTTATCTGGAAAGTCCAAAGTTATCCCCTTAAGAGCTTCCTTACTTCCATAATATAAATGTACATCTTTAGTTGTTATTATTTTTTCCATTAAGTTCACCTATCCAAAGTTTCCTGAAATGTAATCTTCTGTCAATTTTATTTTAGGATTTGTAAAAATATTCTTTGTTTTGTTATATTCAATGACATTTCCTAAATGGAAAAATGCTGTGTAATCACTAATTCTTGAAGCTTGTTGCATATTATGCGTTACAATTATCAAAGTATATTTTTCCTTTAATTCTAATAATGTTTCCTCTATTTTAGCTGTTGATATCGGATCTAATGCACTTGCAGGCTCATCTAATAATAAAATATCAGGTTTCATCGCAATAGCTCTAGCAATACACAATCTTTGTTGTTGTCCCCCAGATAAAGCTAGTGCACTCTTATTTAAATCATCTTTAACTTCATCCCATAAAGCAGCTTGTTTCAAACTTGTTTCTACTATTTCAGCTAGCTTTTCTTTATCTTTTATTCCATTTTCTTTTAATGCAAAAGTTATATTTTCATATATTGATTTTGAAAAAGGATTTGGTCTTTGAAAAACCATTCCAATATATTTTCTCATCTCATAAACATTTATTTTAGGAGAATTTATGTCGATTCCTCGATATAAGATACTTCCCTTAACATCTGCTACTCCTTCATTCATACGATTTAAAGAGCGTAAAAAAGTTGATTTTCCAGATCCTGAAGCACCGATTAAAGAAGTAATTTTATATCTTTCAAATTGTAAATTTCCATCAAATAAAGCTTGTTTTTCTCCATAAAAGATGTTCAAATCCCTTGTTTCTAATGCCTTTTCTTTTTCATTTAACTGCAAAATATATTTATCTTTTAAATTATATTCCATATTTTTACCTCGCTGATGTTAATTTACGATATAAATAATTACCTAAGTATCGAGCTGATAAATTAAATATCAAAATTGCAATAATTAAAACTGCTGAAGTTCCTGCTGAAATTGCGTTTGCATCTGGCATAATTCCTTCTGAATTAATTTTCCAAATGTGAACGGCTAGTGTCTCAGCTGGACGCATCAAGTTTAACGGACTAGTTTCATCAAAAATATTCCAATTAGTAAAATCAACAGCTGGCGCACTTTGACCTGCTGTATAAATAAGTGCAGCTGCTTCACCAAAAACTCTCCCAGCACTCAAGATAACGCCTGTGATAATTCCCGGCAAAGCTTCAGGCAGAATTATTTTAGTGATAGTTTTCCACTTAGATAATCCTAATGCTAATCCACCTTCTAATTGTAGATTAGGGACAGCTTTAATAGACTCTTCTATATTTCTTGTTAGTAGTGGTAAATTAAAGAACGTTAAAGCAATAGCTCCTGCTAATATTGAAAATCCTATTTGCATTTGGACCACGCAAACTAAAAATACGAATAGCCCAACAACTACTGATGGTAACGAACTTAAAATTTCTATCACCATTCTAATTAGCGATGTTATTTTATTTTTTGCTGCGTATTTAGCTAAGTATATTCCTGCACCTAATGATATAGGAAATGATATTAATAACGTTAATATCAATAAATAGAAAGAATTAAATATTTGGACGCTAATTCCCCCACCTGCTGTAAATGCCTTTGAAGGTGTTACTAAAAACTTCCAAGAAATATGTGGTACTCCTGAGATTAGAATTTTTCCTAGTAAGAAAACTAATATTAGTACAACCATAGCAGCAATTAGCTTTATTATCGCCATTGCAACATTATTTTGAAACTTTGTATTTTTCATTACTTAATATCCTTTCTTCCAATCAATCGAACAATTAAATTAAAGATCAAAGACATTGCTAATAACACTAAAGCTAAAGACCATAAAGCATTATTTCCGACTGTGCCCATTACAGTATTCCCAATTCCCATAGTTAAAACACTAGTTAAAGTCGATGCTGGATTCAATAAGCTAGTTGGCATTAATGATGCATTTCCTATAACCATTTGAACCGCTAATGCTTCGCCAAAAGCTCGTGCCATTCCAAAAACTATTGCTGTTAAAATACCTGAAGTAGCAGCTTTTAAAGTCACATGAAACATTGTTTGCCATGGAGTAGCACCTAAAGCCAATGAAGCAGAACGATAATGCTTAGGTACTGCTTTTAAACTGTCGACTGTTAATGAAGTAACTGTCGGTAAAATCATTACAAATAAAACTACTGCTCCAGCTAAAATACCGTATCCTGTACCACCAAAATTCTCTCTGATAAAAGGAACAACCACGTTTAATCCGATAAATCCATAAACTACTGATGGAATTCCTACTAATAATTCAATAACGATCTGTAAAATTTTCTTCATCTTCTTTGAAGCCAATTCTGTTATATACAAAGCCGTCCCTATAGCAAAAGGTGTTACAAAAATTGCAGCCAGTAAAGTTACACCAAATGATCCCAAAATCATTGGTAATGCTCCTACTTGCGGATGTCCTTTTTCATTCATACTTGGATTCCAATTAGTACCTGTGAAAAAATCTTTAACTTGAGCATTATTTTCCGTAAATGTTGCAATTCCTTTTGAAAAAATAAAGCCAAAAATTGCACTTACAATCAGCAAAATGACAATAATACTTATTGATACTAGCAACTTTCCAAATATTTCTTGATAAGTTGCTTTTGAATTTTTCTGAATTTTTTCTCTAATTTCATCTCTCATATAAGTTTCCTCATCTCTGAATTTCTTCAATATTTCCGTTCTCATCTTTCTGAACTTTCATATCATGAATTGTAATATAGCCTAAAGTTTTAACTAGATTTTGTTGAACTTCTTTTGTATAAATATAATCAATAAATTTCTTAACTTTTTTATCTACCTTTTTCTTTGTATACATATGTTCATATGCCCAAATTTTCCAATCATTATTTTCAACATTCTTTGCATTAGGTTTTACATTATCTATACTTAACTTTTGAACATCTTTATTCAAATAAGGAAAAGCTAAATAACTTATAGATCCCGGTGTAGCAGCTATCATTTTTTGTACTGTTCCACTTGAATCTTGTTCTTGTGCTTTAATAGCACTTTCGCCTTTTAATACGTCACTTTCAAATGCTTTTCTTGTTCCACTTCCCTGAGCACGATTAATTACAATGATTTTTTGATTTTTTCCTCCAACCTGTTTCCAGTTAGTATATTTACCTGTAAAAATTCCTTTTAATTGATCCATAGATAAATTATCTATACCTACTTTCTTATTAACTACAGGTGCAATACCAACAACAGCTACTTTATTATCTTGTAATTTTTCAGCTTTAATTCCTGGTTGTTGTTGTGCGAAAATATCTGAATTTCCAATAGCTACAGCTCCTGCTTGTACCTGACTTAGGCCTGTTCCTGAGCCTCCACCTTGAACAGTTATTCTTACTTTAGAGTGATGTTGGAATTCTTCTGCTGCCATTTCTATCATTGGTTGCATTGCTGTTGAACCAACAATAGTTATATTATTGTTTTTTTTACTTGCACATCCTGTCATCAAGGTTGCAATTAATAAACTTCCTATAAGAATTTTTATTTTTTTCATTATATTGTCCTCCCATTTGCTCAATTTAATTATATCTAGTTAATGTAAAGAGCCTTGGGTGCTTTTGTAAAGGATATGTAAAGACGAAAAAACAAAATCTTTGAAATTTCATTTATTTTTAGTTAAAGTATACTTGAATAGAGCGAAGGTTTTAGGAGGCAACCAATGTGTTAGATATGTATCTATTTATTAACCCATTAGGTAGTGCATGCTACCATACTGAACAAAACATATTAAAATTAGGTGATTCATTGAATGAAAAAATTAACTTCAATTTTGTTCCTTTAATGAATTTCAAAACTATTAATGATGTTATGTGTCGCATGAATATTCCACTAAATAATGTTGATATACGTAATAGACTATCTGAGAATATTTATCATTCATCTATAGATTTTAAAGCTGCCTCTTTTCAAGGAAAGAAGAAAGGACGGAATTTCTTACTAAATGTGCAACAACTTGTAGTTAATGATCAAAAAGATTATAATTTTGAAACCATTAAATTAGCTGCACAAAAAAGTGGGTTAGATTGGGATATTTTTGAACAAGATAGACATTCTAAATTAGCAATAGAAGCTTTTAAACAAGATCAAGAATTAGCTACCGAAATGAATGTAACTGAACATCCTACAATTGTTGTTTATGATTGCTCAGCTAATAATAATTCTGCGTATTCTTTTTCTGGTTGTGAATCATTAGATGAAATAAAGAAAGTCTTACTCTCACAGAGACAACAAAATAGTAGTGGAACATCTATTATGAAACTTTGTTAAACTAATTCTTATTTACGTTCAATTGATACTATAACAAAAAAAGATTGGTAATCATTAAATTAATGATCTCCAATCTTTTTTATTTATATTTATTTTTCTGACAATAATGTCTCTAATTGATTTAATCTTTCTTCAAAAACTTTAAATGCTTTCTCCAAATATGAAGAATCTGTCATATCCACACCTGCATCTTTCATGACTTCCAATGGATATTTACTACTACCAGCTTTTAAGTAAGTTAAATATTTGTTTAATTTATTTTCATCGCCAGATAAAATATTTTCAGCTAAAGTAGTTGCTGCCGCAAATCCTGTCGCATATTGATAAACATAGAAATTATAATAGAAATGCGGAATTCTAGCCCATTCTAAAGCTATTTCAGGATCACTTATCACATCACTACCATAATATTTCTTATTTAATTCTAAGTAATATTCAGAAATTGATTTAGCAGTTAGTGGTACTCCTTTCGAATTCTGTTCATGAATCCATTTTTCAAATTCTGCAAATTGTGTTTGACGATATACCGTACCTTTAAATCCATCTAAATAATGATTTAAAATATAGATTAATATCTCTTTTTCATCGTTATTCTTTAATAGATAATCCGTCAAAATATTTTCATTAGTAGTTGAAGCTATTTCTGCCAAAAATATTGGGTAATCTCCATACTGATAGGGTTGATTATGACTAGTGTAATAACTATGCATACTATGTCCCATCTCATGTACCAAGGTAAAAAGATTTTCTAAATTATCTTGCCAATTTAATAAGATATATGGCGGAGTATCATAAACTCCTGATGAATATGCTCCACTTCTCTTTCCTTTATTTTCAACTACATCTATCCAACGATTTTCAAATGCTTCACTAACGTGCGTTAAATAATCCATTCCCAATACTTCAAGTGCTTTTTTAGCTTCAATTTGTGCTTGAATGTAATTGTAAGTAAGCTTACTATCTTCAGTTAACGGTGTATACATATCATACATATGGAGTTCATCGACACCTAATATCTTCTTTCTAAGTTTTACATAGCGATGTAGTAAAGAAAGATTTTTGTGTACTTGTTCCAGTAAAACATCATAGACTTCTGTTGGAATATGATTAGATGTTGTGGCAGCTTCTCTAGCATCTTTATAATTACGAACTCTTGCTTTAAAGTTATGCACCTTAACATTTCCAATTAATGTTGTCGCCATTGTATGCTTAAATTGGTCATAAACACTGTATAATCCCTTGAATGCAGCTTTTCTAACTTTCCTATTTGTAGATTCTATTAATTTTCCATAAACACCATGCGATAATTGAATATCATCACCATTATCATCTTTTACTATTGGAAACTTTAGATCTGCGTTGTTTAAAATGCCAAAAACATTTTGCGATGTCCCAAAGATATCACTAGCTCCAGCTAATAAAGACTCACTTTTTTTATCAAGCGTATGTTTTCTCATGACCAACATACTCTCAATTAAATGTTCATACTGTTTTAATTCTTTTTTTTCTACAAAATATTGCTTTAATTTATCTTCATCTAATTCTAGTAACTCAGGTTCGAACCAGGATATAGATTCTGAAAATTCAGCAGCTAATGCATCAACCATTTCATTATATCCTTGATACTTAGCGTTTGTAGTATCTTGATCATTTTTCATACTTGCATATACATAAACTTTTTCAAATTTCCTATTAATACTTAAGAAATTTTCAATGATTTGTAAAAATCTTTGACTACCTTGATCCATTGTACCTTGTAATTTTCTGAAGTTCTGTACTTCATCTTTTACAGCTTGGTACTCCTTTTCAAACTCTTCATCACTTTTAAATACTTTTGTTAAATCCCACGTTAATTCTTCTGGAACTTCATTTCTCTGAAGTAATCTTTTTGCTTTCTTTTCAGACATAAAATTCACTTCTTTTCTTTTATTTGATGTATTCATCTCATACATAAATATTAAAAGAAAATATATATTTTTTCAAATTTTTTAACTTACCTTTTATTTAATCAATGTTACTAAAATTGATGAATGGTAATTGATAATAGAGTTCTATATCTTTTAAATTCAACTTTTCGTACATTTTTTTAGTGAATATATATTCCTTGTAGATTGGATAAGTATATCTTTCGCTTGAAATTTCTTCGTATATTTCTTGTAGTATATATCCATGGGTATAACATATTACTTGTAACTCTTTAAATTTATTCGTCGATTGCAAACAACTTCTATAAAAACAATTTTTTTGTCGTTTTCTCTCTGATATAGACAATAAATTATAATTCTTTATTCTATTTTGCTTAAAGAAATCTTGTAATTCCTTCCAGCTATTTACTTTTTTTCTATAAAAGCGGACTGGTAAAAAGTCAGCTTGTTGAATATGGTAATAAACCTCCATATTTCTTTGTTCTACATTAATATAAATTAAGTAGAATCCTAGATTTTTATGCCATCGTATAAATTGTGCTATTTGTTGTGTTAATCTCTTTTTGATCAAATGCCTCTTACCTAAAAACCAAAAGAAATCATATCCTTCACTTATATATCCTTTAGATCTTTCACTCATTCTTTCTACAGATATTGGCGAACATTGAAACTCAAAAGCTTTATTATTACACAAAATATCAGGTCTTTGATGTAATGAAGTCAAATATGCTTCTATTTGTGGATTCTTTCCTTCTTTTCTTAACCATGTCATTAATAATTTCTTTCCTCTTAAATGTTCTGATGTTTCACCTTCGGAAAAGATATCACAAGCATGCTTTTTATGCGCAAAATGACTAACTCTTAATTTTCCACATCTCAATATCACTTGCCCATGACAACCAGAACAATAATATTTTCTTCCTTTTTTAGCCATATTTGCTTCTACAATATTATTTTTTTCATCTTTAGCATATATCAAAAAATCCCCTCCTACGTGAAAATACGCAAGAAAGGGATTTTATTTAACTTATTTAAAATAATACCGAGCTAACTCTAACGCTGTCTGCCCCATCACTAATTTTCCTCTTTCTTTTAAAAGAACCGGAGAAATCTTAGAATTCTTTCCATATTCAAAAGAGAGTGAAATTAAGTCTTTTGCAGATTCTTCAGAATAGTTATCATCAAACAATACCAATTCAAGATAGTATTTTTCTTGGTAAGAATACAGGTTAGAAACTCCACCTTCAATTCTTAAAACATGCGCTAATTGAACAAAATCTTCAAATGTTGAAAATTCTACTACAAACACATATTTCTTTTTTGTATCGTCATTTAAATACTGAATAACCTCGTCATCATCTATTTTAGATCTACGACTATAATCTCTATTTTCAGCAATATTCCGTGAATTTTCGATACTATTTTTAATTAAATTCAACAACTCATCACTAGAGGAATCTATATCCTTTTTTACATCCTCTGTGTCTTCTACAGTTTCATTCTCATTTTCGGTTTCTTTTTCTCCACCTTGATCTGTGATATCATCAGGATTTACTTTAGTGATAAATATCTCTAGACCACTTTCTTTATTAGGTACTAATTGAAATGTTACTGCATCATTTTCCCTAAACTCATGTTCAACATCTACTTCATCTAAAATTTCATAAAAGAAACTTTCAATCTCTTTCTGGTTTCCTAGCAGATCCAAGAATTTTATTCCCCGAGCTGTTAAATCTTCATCATCTAATACTACACGAATAGTATTTTCATTTATTTTTTCCATTTCCATAAAAGCTCTGCCTGCCTTTCCGACTACTATTATTTACATAGTAACAAAAAAAAGGGGAAAAAACTACCAAAAAGACCATCTAGAGAATTTTATCCGTTATTGTTTAATTTAATTCATTAATTAAATTACTTAAACAATCTTTTATTTCAGCTGGTAATGGATTATCAGGATGGTTTCCCTCATACTTTTCAATCCACTCCAGTCTAATTTCTAATCTTCTCTTCAATTTCTCAGTGTAACTCTTATCTTTAAAATCAACTGGATATTTTTCAAATGGTAAGTAATACATTCCATCTAAAGAACCAAATTTTTCCCAATTAACTTTTTCATTAGCTATATCTTCTAAAATTTGTAAAGTTATCTCTTTATCAATATCAATACCGTTATAAGATGCTGTATTCACTATATAACCAGATACATTACGTTTTTCAAATAACTCTTTAAAGTCACGATAATCTTCAGCTAATGGATATGCACGAAATGGATTAGCAAAAGGCTCAATTACAAGAGAATTTCTATCAGCATTTACTACATTTTCTGCTGTTGATCTCTTAGTAGCTAATGTTACTCCAAAAGTTGCTGCTAACGTTGGATTATCTAACTTAACAACAGGTGGAAGACTATCATCTTTCATAATCCAAAAAATAGAATCTATAGGTGCATTTTCTTTATCCACCCTATTCAATGAAGCATATCTTGACTTAATTGTACGACCATTTCCATTACGTAAATCTTCAGTTACTAAAACTCGCTTATTTTCCTCATTTAACGTTACACCTACATTCATAACTGTGGTAAAGTAGCTTGCTTCTTTTGAACCAGGCATATAATCATTAGTCTTATCAAAATAGGCTGGTTCTAATGCAACTGAACTTCCATTTATTCTTGAAATTACAAAAGCATCATCATGAAGAACATCAATATCATATTTGCCACCATGTTTAGCATGAGTTAATGTCGATTTTCCTGAGCCAGATAGTCCATAGAATGCAAAAACTTTATCATCTTTGTCGTCAAATCTAAATACTTTTTCTCCACCATGTGAAGCTGTGTATCCATGTCTATGAGCTATTGCCCAAGCTAATGTTAATGTCGCTTTTTTTAGTTCTCCAAAATATCTTAAACCTAATATTGCAGCTACATTATGTTCAGCATCAATTATTACTAGGCCATTAGGATAGTTTTCATCTTTAAATTCAGGATCAGCATAAATAAAAATGTCTCCTTCTTCATATTTATGAGAAGCTTGATACATTTTTTCATATTCTGAAGTTACTGGTTGAAAATTTAGCATATATGATAACATATTAAATTCATAACCTTTTGGGACAGCAAGGTGTGATTTTAACATAAAATCTTCATCTAATCCTACATAAACTTCTGTCTTATAGAATTTTCTGTCACTAGCTTCAAAAATTGCATCTCTAAGAACTCCTGCTAATTCGTTAGTATCTTCTCCTAAATGCCCAATAATATGTCGTGCAGCTGCTGTTCTTCCAACAATTTTTCCATGATTATTTACTAACATTTTAGAATCTACTGGTAACCCTAATTCTTGGGTATGCTTTATTGGAACATCTGTCACAATTGTACTAGGACAATTTTTTGCTAAATAATATGCTTTTGAAATATCTGTTACTCTTTCAAAATTGTTGCCATAAAATGCTGTTTCAACAGTCGTTCTAATTTGTGAAAGGAGAGGATTCTTTTTATTAATATCTACTTCTTTATAATGACTAATTGTACTCATAATTATCACCTCATTGTTTAAATAGTTTTTTATAATACGCTTTCATTCTATCACAATATACTATATTAAACAAAACTGTTTTAAATTATATAAATTAATACAAATAACAAAAAAGCCTTAGTTATAAAAACTAAGACTTAAACACAGATACCGGTGATCGGGGTCGAACCGATACGTCCTCAACGGACACTGGATTTTGAGTCCAGCGCGTCTGCCAATTCCGCCACACCGGCATATTTACAGTTAGCACCCTTAGGAACTAAAGGCGGTAACCGGATTTGAACCGGTGATAAAGGTTTTGCAGACCTCTGCCTTACCACTTGGCTATACCGCCATCAACTAACTGGGGTAGCTGGATTCGAACCAGCGCATGAAGGAGTCAAAGTCCTTTGCCTTACCGCTTGGCTATACCCCAATAAATTAAAGGGCGAAAGATGGGATTCGAACCCACGCATGCCGGAGCCACAATCCGGTGTGTTAACCCCTTCACCACTTTCGCCATAT
>NZ_JAPSFH010000003.1:0-148704 GCF_026847815.1 Ligilactobacillus sp. UO.C109
TGTTAATTTCTAACTATTAAAAGTGTGCATACTTGATGCATACTTTTTTGATATTTTGAGAAATATATAATTGTATTTAGATGTTTTAAATATCGCAAAAATATTGTTAAATTAGCATTTATGGAATGTTGTGAAATATACTGAAATACCATATTATAATTGTACCTAAATTATCAATTTCTCTAATTCTTTGAGAAACTTCAAAACCACCATACCTAGAATTTTTTAATTCAATATCTAGCAAATAAATATTATTTTCATCTGGCTGAGTAATATGTTGCAATAATTTATCTGATTCTTTAAAAGTTTGAATCACTAAGTTTGGTTGAATACTCTCTAAAATCAACTTTAAGCGTAAAATTTGAAGTGAATCATCCTCTAAAATAAATATTTTCATCTTTTTCTTCCTTATTTAAAACTAACTCCTGAGTAAATGTATAGTCACTACTACTTGTTTTTAAGGATACATTGGGATAATGACCGATCAACCTTTTAACAGTCGCTAATCCTTGCCCTCTATTTCCACTCTTAGTTGTATAATTTTCTTTGAACAGTGGGGCTATCTCTACTCTTTCTACTTTAGTACTATTCTCAATAATTACTCTTTCAATATCAGCATCTTTAATATATGCCACTAATAATCGTGGTTCCTTACTTTCCAACGCCGCTTCAATTGCATTATCCAACAATATAGATAGTATTCTAACTGCATCTAGCAATCTTGGTATTGAACCGTAACACCATCATTTATTTCAATTTCCAATTCAATTCCTTCACGAGCTGCATAACTAAATTTATTATAAAGAATACTTTTAATTGCTGAAATTTTTACATGTTTCAGTTTACCCAAATCATAGTAAGCCGCGTTAATCTTTTCTTTACTTGGTTCCATAATTTTAGTATATGTTTCTTCTATCAACTCTAGATTTCCACTTTTAATTGCTTGATCCATGCTAAGTAAAATATTCAAATAATCATGTCTGAATCTTCTAAGATCTTGATACATTTCTTCAATCTTGTTCGCATAATTTTCAATATTCTGTAATTCCAAATCTTTTAGTTCATCAAGTTCTCGTTTGGTTTCCAATAAGGCAATCGCTCTTATATATCCCCAAAATAAAATCAATCCTATTACATAAATACTTACCCACCAACTATTGTAATTATCATTAAATGTTGATCCATAAATTAAGTAGATTGCTAAAAATGCAATAGCCACTAATTCCATTTTTCTCTTTTTACTTGAATCCGACATTAATAAAATTTCCAAACTATCTTTAAACCAATAAATAATTCCTATCTGCATTAAAAAGATTATACTTTGACAAACCAAAGTTCCTAAATAATTATTGTAGTTAAACCAATCGTAGATTTTATTTCCATAAAAATTCAAAACTACTTGTAAAATCCAAGTCGTGATAAAAGAATACATTACAAAAATTATGTATCTCAACCAACTGTCTCTTCCATTATCTTGATAATAGGTAATCAATACTCCACCGATAATCATAATTAAATTACTAATTTTAATCGGTATGCAAATAATCATTAACAAAACAAATGCAACTATATGCAAAAAATCAAACTTTACTCGAATAAGATAATGTAATTACCTCTATCATCAAAGTTGTAAGCATTCCAAAAATATAAATTCCCATATAAATCACCTTGTATAAATATTAATTGGTTATTATATTTTAAACAAAATTTTTAAAATTTACAAATCACTATATTACTTGCTTTTGTGTTAATGTATATGTATAGTGTTAAATACATAATGTTTATATATTAATTTTATAAATTATGTTAAATATATAATCCATTTATATTATATATAATTATATATTTTTAATTGTATTAATAGATTTTTCTCATTTAAAAGCGTATTATTGACTTATCTAGTAAATGAAAGGTGGTCAAATAATGGGACAAGTATCACATTTATATGATTTATTCCAACCAAAACATTATCAAATTTATTTAGATATTAATCGTGAAAAGAAAACATTCACTGGAGTTACAAAAATTTCTGGGAATGCTTCTCAAAAAGAAATTGCTTTACATCAAAAATTCCTCAATATTCTTGATGTAAAGGTTAATGGTAATTCTACCGATTTTAAATTCGATGATAGTTCTGAAACTGTCTCTTTTAATGTTCCTAATACTGGAGATCTTGATTTAGAAGTGGCATATTCTGCTAAGCTTACTGATTCTATGATGGGAATCTATCCTTCTTACTATGAAGTTGATGGTGTAAAAAAACAACTTATCGGTACGCAATTTGAAACTACATTTGCGCGTCAAGCATTTCCTTCTATTGATGAACCAGTTGCTAAAGCTACTTTCGATCTTGCTATAAAGTTTGACGAGCATGAAGGTGAAACTGTCCTTAGCAACATGCCAGAAGTTAAGACAGAAAATGGTGTGCATTACTTTGACACTACTGTGAGAATGTCAACTTACCTTGTAGCCTTTGCCTTTGGTGAACTACAAAGCAAACTTACTGAAACTAAATCTGGTGTTAAAATCGGTGTATTTTCAACTAAAGCTCATGCCAAAAAAGAACTAGATTTTGCTTTAGATATTGCTAAACGTTCAATTGAATTTTACGAAGATTATTATCAAACTCCATATCCACTCCCTCACTCCTGGCAACTAGCCTTACCTGACTTTTCAGCCGGAGCCATGGAAAATTGGGGCTTGGTAACTTATCGTGAAGCTTATCTATTATTAAATCCTGATAACACATCTTTAGATACAAAGCGTATTGTTGCAACTGTTATTGCTCATGAACTTGCTCATCAATGGTTCGGTGATTTAGTAACTATGAAATGGTGGGACGATCTATGGTTAAATGAAAGTTTCGCCAATATGATGGAATATGTTGCTATCGATGCACTACAACCTGACTGGAATATCTGGGAATTATTCCAAACATCTGAAGCACCTCAAGCTTTACAACGCGATGCAACTGATGGCGTTCAATCCGTTCACGTTGAAGTTAAGGATCCTGCTGAAATCGATTCTCTATTTGATCCAGCTATTGTTTATGCAAAAGGTTCTCGTTTATTAGTAATGGTTCGTGCTTTAATTGGCGATGATGCTCTACGTTCTGGACTAAAAACTTACTTCAAGTCACACAAATACAATAATGCAGTTGGTTCTGACTTATGGAAAGCACTTGGTGAAGCTTCAAATCTTGATATTGGCTCTATTATGAACTCATGGCTAGAACAACCTGGTTATCCAGTTCTTAATGTCAATGTTAAAAATGGTCATTTAGTAGTTGAACAAAATCAATTCTTTATTGGTGAAGGTAAAGATGTAGATCGTTTATGGCAAGTTCCTCTACATGCAGACTTTGCTCAAGCCCCTAAGCTACTTACACAAAAGGAATTAGATTTAGGTGACTATCAAGAATTGAGAAAAGCAGCCGATAAACCTCTACGTTTCAATGTAGGAAATACTTCTCATGTTGTAGTTAATTACGCTCCTAAACTATTAGAAGATATTTTAGTTAACTCACAAAATCTAACACATATTGATAAATTACAATTATTGCAAGATTTACGTCTCCTTGCTGATAGTGGTTTAGCTTCTTATTCTAAGGTTATTCCATTATTAAAAGAATTTTCAAATAGTGATTCAGCTATTGTTAATGAGACTTTATATAGCATTGTTAATAATTTGAAATTCTTTGTTACTCCAGATTCCACTGATGAAGCAAACTTAAAGAAATTTGTTAATACTTTAAGTGCTGACCAAGTTCAACGTTTATCTTGGTTACCAAAGGATACTGATAGCAATGACGATCAACTAGTTCGTCCTCTTGTTTTGAGTGCCGCTTTATATGCCGAAAATTCTTCTGTAGAATCTAAAGCCCATGAAATCTTTACTCAAAATCAAGATAATTTATTAAGCTTATCTTCTGATATTCGTGCTCTTGTATTGCAAAATGAAGTTAAAAATTACAACTCTCCTCAATTATTTGCATCTTTACTCGAAGATTACCGTAAAACTAGTGATAGTTCATATAAAAAAGACATTTTGTTTGCATTGACCTCAACAAAAGATACTAACCAAGTTCAACAAATTGTATCTCATTTCGAAGATGCAGATACTATCAAACCTCAAGATTTACGTACTTGGTACTTTAGAACTCTTTCAAACAATCTAGGCGAACAAGTTGCTTGGGATTGGATTCGTAACGACTGGAAATGGCTTGAAGATACAGTCGGTGGCGATATGGAATTTACATCTTATATCACAGTTACTGCACGTGCATTGCATACAGAACAACGATTAGCTGAATTTAAAGAGTTCTTTGGACCTAAACTCAATACTCCAGGATTAACACGTGAAATCATCATGGATACTAAAGTTATAGAAAGTCGTGTTTCTATGATTGAACGTGATAAAAGTAGTGTAAATGATGCCATTTCAACTATTATTAAATAGCAATATCTCTTAAAAGAATTAAAATCAGCAAATTAAGCTGATTTTAATTCTTTTTTGTTATTTGTGTTAATGTTAAAAATATAATGTAATAATATTATTTATATTCATAATGTTATTATTTAATATGATAATTTACCACAACTGCTGTTGTATAATTAGATAATACTAGACTTTATAAGAAAAATATGTTTTCCTATTATTAAATATATTGTTAAGGGAATGTATAGGGATATGAGTTTAAAAACATTTAAGGTACCAGTTGTACTGGTATTACTTTATGGTATTTTAATAGTTGGAACAGGTACATTAGTTCATTTTTTAGGGATTAAATCTGAACTATATTCTACATTTATAACTGTTCTGTTAAATTTTGTAATTTGCGGAATTATGTGGTTTATAAATAAAAAATTTATTGGAATAAAAATAAATTTCAAAATAGATTTTTCTTTTTTTAAACAACATAAGATTACAGCTGCCGCAATAGTATTAATTACTCTTTTTATGATTGTAACTAATATCAATCATCTATTTATAGCACTATTAGTATCTCTACAAGCAGGGATTGTTGAAGAAGTTGTTTGTCGAGGGATAATTAGTAACTATATCTATACTCATCTACGCCTAAAAAATGAACGTAAGCAAATATGGATTAGCGCTATTACTTCAGGTTCTTTATTTGGATTGTTGCATTTTATAAATTTATT
The DNA here is from genome assembly GCF_026847815.1 of Ligilactobacillus sp. UO.C109. Classification (NCBI taxonomy): domain Bacteria; kingdom Bacillati; phylum Bacillota; class Bacilli; order Lactobacillales; family Lactobacillaceae; genus Ligilactobacillus; species Ligilactobacillus sp. UO.C109. The sequence goes on from NZ_JAPSFH010000003.1 coordinate 5,163, forward strand.
TAGACAAGAATTTTTACCGACTTTAAGCCAAGTCATAGTGGCAGCAGGAATAGGTATGCTATTCGCAGTAATATATTTAATATATAAGAACTTATTTGCCACAATAATAATACATTTTCTCAATGATTTTTGGATTATTATTAGTACTGGAACTGCGACGCAACATACTCAACCGCTACTATCAACAATTATTACAACTTTGATATATATAACAGTATTAGGAATACTGGCAAAAATAATCATAAGTAGAAAAATTAACTAATATGAATTAAATAATTTACAATAATAGACCTCCCTAAAAAACAACATTTCTACATTTTTAGGGAGGTCATATTTTTTACTTTTCCAATCCTCATCCTTAAAGATAACGCGTGAGTTAATCTCTTCTTTTGTGTTAATGTTAGTATATTGTGTTATTAACATAATATACTAACATTTAATATATATATTTACTTTTTATATTTAATATATATATCTAAGATTATAAAAATCGGTCCTAAAAAAATAAATAACATACTCATAATCATGCTTTTTGCTACACTATATAGCCATTCTGACATATTATCATGCGACATTGTATCTACACTCGTATATTCATATGGATTCGTGTAGACTCCATTTGAAGTCCATTTTCTATCTTTATGATTTTGCGCAAGATCCTGATGATGTAAATCTAACGCTTTTTGCTTATAAGAAACTACTGGTTCACCATCGGATATAAACCAACTTTGATGTTTCAATCTAAAGAATGGGAGAATAGCTGTGGTAATAAAAAAATACATATGTTGCATTTCAAATGTATACTTCGTCGGGTGAAAAGTAATGTCCTCTTTATAAATAAATATTAGAGTTAGACAAATTATACCCACTAGCAAATACCTTATTAACTTTAATATCAACCATACATTTTTCACCGTTACTTTCCCTCCATTCAAGATTATCTTTTAACACCACATGTTAATAATTTTCTTTATTATACACTTTATATAAATGTTGTCTACATAATATTATCCTATTAACATTATATAAATATATTATTTATTATATATAATCTATTTACATTTAACACTATACACAAAAACAGAGGATAATATCAAACTATCCTCTGTTTCGCCATTATTTTTTACTTAGTGATGTAAGATAATCTTTTTGTTCCAAAATATTCAAGATACGATTAAACCTTTGCCTGTCACTATCGCTTAACTTTTCAATTCTTTCACTCAATAGATTCCCTACAACTTCTTTTTGGGTTGATCCAATCCCTATATTATTTAAAGCTGTTATTTGATTTCTAATATGATTATCTACACGAACATTAGCAGGAAAGGTTACTGTATTTTCATCAGTAACTACATCACCACGTTCAACCTGATTTTCAACTTTTACTGGTCCACTATGAACTAATTTGTTTTGTCCACTTTTTTTAGAATGATTAAGTAATCCACCAGCCATTATTCTTCACCTAACCTTTCTAAAATTTCATTAGCAACTCCCTTGAAAGCTGCATGTGTTTTCTTATCCCATGAATCACTTGGATTATCAGTAATCCCCGTCATATCCATTCTCTTAACACGTTCCATTTGCATAATTTTTGCATTAAAGATATTTTCATCACCAAATTCTTCTGAAGCTGCGTCCAAAATTTCTTTATCTACGCTAGCACTTCTTTTTGATAAGAAAGGCAAAATTCCTAAGATATCAACTTTAGAATCATATACATCAACAATACTATTTTGTAAATACTCAATCAAAACTTCTGCACCTTGCAACGAACGTTCTTGAGTTTGAAGAACTACAATAATTTGATCACATGCATAGAAAGCTGTATCGTTTGGTAATGAAATTGTTGGTGGAACATCTATGAAGATAAAGTCGTATTTATCACGTAATGAATCAACTTTCTTTTTGAAGAAACCAATACGTTCTTTTTCATCCATAAAGTTTCTTTCCAAAAAACGACTATACATACTAAAGTCAACAGCGTTTGGAATAAGGTATAAATTGTCTTCAATTTCAATCGTTATTGAATCTAAACTTTCTTCTCTATTCAAAGCGGTCATTAATGATGATTCAATAGTTGCAACTTTATCTTTATTTTGATACTTAGTTTTTAAAAATAGGGCAGTAATATTAGCCTGAGGGTCAAAGTCTATAACTAGACACTTTTTACCCATTTTTGCTAAGTTGTAACTTACTAATGCAGTAGCGCTAGTTTTTCCAACGCCACCTTTAAAATTTAAAAATGATAATACTGTGGCAGTCATTTTTTAACCTACCTTTCTACATTTACACATTTATACATTTGTACATTATCTATAGTTAGTTTACCACAATCTCCTACAATGTGTTAATTCTTTTTGTTTAATTATAACATTGTGTTAATACATTATATATTATATATAATGTTAATTGATTATATTAATGTTTTATGTATTTATATTATATATAATGTATTTAATAAATGTTATATGTTACAAAAGAAAACGGTTGCTAATTTTGTTGCCTTATATTATATTCTTCTTGTGTAAGTTTGGATAGTTATTGCGCTTGGGTAAGCTAAACCAATATACATCTTTTTTGTTGTAGTCTCTACAAAGATGTATATTGGTTTTTTTATTACTATTCAGAAAGGAGGCTACTATGAAAATTTTTAAAGTTAATATTGTCATTACTCTCGATCAAAATAATCAAGAAATCATTTTGATGGGTAGAGGATTAGGTTTCAAACAACGACCTAGAAATAATATCGATGAAAATTTAATTGAAAAACGTTTTTCTCTTAGTTCATCAGATAATGAGGAATCTTCAGTCTCTCAATTATTATCCAATATTTCTTTAGAAGATATTAGAGTTGCCACCCAGATTTTAAATTATGCCGAAGATATCTTTAATACCAAAGTTAGTGACTCAAAAGTTATTGCTCTTAGTGACCATATCCATAAACTTTAGGTTTCTTAGTAATTGGACCTTTAGCTACTTTCGGTTCTAACTTAGTTGGTTCTGCTATCTTAGCTGTTAGAAACTTTTCTCCACTAGTAGCAGGAGCTTTAGTAGCTGGTTTCTGGCAAGTTTTAGTCGTGTTCGGATTACATTGGGGAATTATTCCTATTTACTTCAATAATATCGTCACAAATGGTTTTGACAATGTTATGATGCCATATTACTGTACAACATTCGTTACTTCCGCAGTTTTAATTGCTATATTATTGAAAAACAAGGATAAATCCTTTAGAAAAGTTGCTATACCCGCAACAATCTCAAGTTTACTAGGTACTACTGAACCAGCAGTTTACGGTGTCTTAATTCCTAAAAAGAAACCTCTATTAATTAGTTGTATAGTTTCAGCAATTGTTGGTGGTTTTTATGGTTTATTTAATTTACGCAAATTTGCAATGGGCGGAATGGGCTTTTTCGAATTACCTGGTATGATCGATCCTAAAACACACAGTATGAATAATGTTTACATCGCTTTAATCGGAATTATATTATCATTTATTTTAGGTTTCATCGCTACCATGCTTTTCTGGAAAGATGACACTTCTAAGAATCAAGTTGTATCTAATCAAGATGTTACAACAAAAGATACTCTGCAAGAATTAATTGAAAGTCCATTAGAAGGAAAAGTCTTACCTTTATCGGAAGTGAAAGATGAAGTTTTTTCTAAGGGATATATTGGAAAAGGATTTGCTATTGAACCAACCAAAGGAGAGGTAACTTCACCTGTTAACGGAACAATTACAACTTTCTTTCCAACAGGACATGTCATTGGGATAACTTCTGATTCAGGGATAGAGATTTTAATTCATGTTGGAATGGATACTGTTAATTTAGAAGGAAAATACTTTACACCTTTAGTAAAAAAAGGTGATAAGGTTACAATTGGTCAAAAGTTATTAAATTTCGATCTTGAAGGAATTAAAGGAGAAGGATATTCAGTTATCACACCTGCTTAACCAACTCAGCTCAATATAAAGATGTTGTTACAGTTAGTGATAATGGCAAAAATTTATTATCAGTTTTAGTTTAAATGGGGTGTTATCTATGAAAGAATTTCCAAAAAATTTTTTTATGGAGTGGGGCAACCTTAGCTAATCAATATGAAGGTGCATATTTGGAAGATGGAAAAGGTCTCTCTAATGTCGATTTAATTCCTAGTGGTTCTCAGCGGCTAGCCGTTGCTCGCGGAAATTTAGATCCTGTACTATTACCAAATACAATCAATTTTCCTGCACGTTCTGCAGTTGATGATTATCATCATTTTAAAGAAAATATGGCCTTTATGGCAAAAATAAATTTTAAGGTATATCGTTTCTCAATTAGTTGGAGTCGCATATTTCCTAATGGCGATGATGATCAACCAAATATGGCAGGCTTAAAATACTATAAACAAGTAATTGATGAATGTTTGAAATATAACATTGAACCTTTAATTACTATTAATCACTTCGATGTCCCTAATAATCTAATTACAAAGTATGGAGCTTGGCGTAATCGAAAACTTATTGATTTCTATCTAAAGTTATGTGAAACTTTATTTACACATTTTAAAGGTAAAGTTCATTATTGGCTAACTTTTAATGAAATTAATATGATCTTACATCTTCCATATTTAGCGGCAGGACTTACTTTTAAGAAAAATGAAGATAAACTCCATGTCAGTTATCAAGCCGCTCATCATCAATTAATCGCAAGTGCTAAAGCTGTATTATTAGGACATGAAGTTGATGCTTCAAATCAAATAGGTAGTATGTTAGCTGCAGGATGTATTTATCCTAACACTTGCAATCCTATTGACGCATGGGACAGTCTGACTGAACAACGTAAAAATTACTTTTTCTCTGATGTTCAAGTTCGTGGGGCTTATCCCAACTATGCTCTAAAATATTTTGAAAAGATACATTTTGAGTTATCCAAAGATACTGATGATCTAACAATATTAAAGCAAGGTACAGTGGACTTCGTATCGTTTTCTTACTACAATAGCCGTGTTATTGGAAAGGCTGATCAAGATCAAACAGCTGGAAAACTATTTGCTTCTTTAAAGAATCCATACTTAAAAACAAGTGAGTGGGGCTGGCAAATAGATCCACTTGGTTTTCGTATTACTTTAAATGAACTCTATGATCGCTATCAAAAACCATTATTCGTTGTAGAAAATGGCCTTGGTGCAAAAGATACTTTATCAGTTGAAAATAAAGTCAATGATACTTACAGAATTAATTATCTTCGCGATCATATCCAAGCATTGAAAGACGCAGTCACTGAAGATGGGGTTGAACTATTAGGATATACAAGTTGGGGTTGTATAGATCTAATCAGTGCTAGTTCCGGCGAAATTTCCAAACGCTATGGCTTAATTTATGTTAATTTAGCTGAAGATGGTTCAGGTGATTATCAGCGTTTTGCTAAAGATTCAGCTAAATGGTACGCTAAAGTTATTAACTCTAATGGTCAAAATCTAGACTAATTTAAGCTAAAAATCATTTGTAAGAATCTGTATTATTACGGGTTCTTTTTTTAGAAACTCAATAATACGTTTAATTCTATTTCATCATCTTCAGTTAATTCGTAATTGTCTATCAAATATTGTTTCACTGCATTTGCCATAAAATTTCGTAAGTAAACATAGATGAACTTGGCTTTATTCTGTACTTTTTCTTTGCCTTTATAGATGATTTCTGCAATCTGAAGTAAAGCAGATTCTAGTCCTCGTTTTAATAAATCATTAGATTCAAACTGAGTTGCTTCTTGGCTTGCAGGATTATATAACCATTTATCATTAGATAATAATTTCTTCGTTACTTGACTTTTAGCTTTAAAAATAGTGTCGCTAAACCATTTCAATTTTGTATATGAATTATTTGCTAATACTTTCAATCTAGAAACCACAGGAAGACTAAAAGTATCTTTAAGTCTTGTAACAATTGAATCTAAAGATAACTCATTTAATATATCTTTTTTGGATTTTTTAGGTGTGACTAGAGTGTTACTCTGATTTTGTGGTACTGATTCATTTGATTCTCTTGATAATAATAATTTGGTTTGATTATTGTTAGATTGATTTATAGGCAATTTTTGCGACTTCGTACTAGCAGAATTTGCAGGAACGGATTTAATAGGCTTTTCAAAGTCAAAATTAGCCCAAGGCAAAACAAGATCTGTTTCAGCTGGAGTTGTTTCTGGTGTATTTACATAGATCTTAAAATTCTTAAGACCATAACGAACAACTCTTATTAGGCCACAGTCAATAAGTTGAGAGCGTAAAGTAGAAATTTTTCTTACAGACATACGAAGAATTTTTGCAGCTTCATCATTAGAAAAATAGATAAAAATCCCTTCTGAATCTGTAAAAGTATCGTTACCAGTTTGAGAATGAAAAGCAGATACTTCTTTTCTTTGAGAATATAGTGAATATAAAATCATAGCATCACAACTTAATTCTTGATACTTAGGATTATTGAATAAATCAGTGTTTATTGGTAAAAATGCACGAGATGTAAGACTTTTCATTGTGTAAACTTCCTTCCATAAAAATTATTTGAAGTACACACAAGACTAAAAATGATGAAAAAAAGACATAATAATGCTATAATTAAAAACATAGATAGCGAAAAATGAGTCCAAAAAACTCAAGTTAATTTTGGTGGTGCTTAATTAACTTCTATAAAGAGCTATCGTAAGTTTGATATTAATTATTTATTCTTAGTCTGGGTGGTACTTGACTGAGATTTTACTGTATGCTGGTCACATACAGTTTTTAGGCTCCTTACTTTGGTCGGTAGGGGGCTTTTTTATTTAGTCATCTAATAATGAAATTTGACGTGGTTCGTCAAGATTTCTTAAAATACGTTTTCCAATATTAAAACGGTAAGCTATGATTCGATGAGCTTTACCTTTTTCATCTTGTACAGGTGTAATTTCAAAAACAGTAAAATACTCCTGTAGGATTTTACTAACTTTTGTTAAAATTAATCTATTGATATCCGTTGGTCGATAAGATTTAGGGATAGAGAAAAGTTCTTTAAAATCCTTTAATACAACATCAAAGACTTCATTTTCGTGTTCTCTAGCTAAACGAAAAGCTGTTTTCGCATATTTAGATTTGATAGAAGTAAATTCTTCAATGTCAAAGTTAGTTACGAATCCTTTGGCTAAATCATTAACGATATAGCGAAAATCTTCGTTAACAGCAACAGTTAGAGTTTGTTGATTCCCATCTATTTGAAAAGTTGGGAATAGGGTAAACTTAATGATTTGTTGTTGATTATGGATTCGAACATTTAAAGAGGCTAGTTTTGTTGTCATATTATCAAGAGACTTGATTAATTCTTTGTTTGAAGTCTTCTGAAAACTTGCTAATTCACGAATTTGAGTAAAAGATAATTTGGTCTTTCTTTCACTAGTTTCTTTAACCTGACTTAGGATAGCGAAGAAAATATTCTGTTCACTTTCATTCATAAACCCAATAGGAATACGATTTAATTCATTATCATAACGAACTTCCTTGGTATTAGGGAAGGCTGTTACAATTTCCTGTTGGACAACAGGTTCTTTAGACATACAAACACCTCACAATACATAAGATGTAACTAAGAATTATCATAGAAACATCTATAAATTATCATTATGTTTATTATAATCATATAGAATTAATAATTACAATATAATTGAATGAATTTATAGACCATTTTTACACAGCGAAAAAATAGATATACATTACAGACTATTTTTACACCTCGACATAAACAAATCCCGGTCTTATGCACTTTTTACATAGATAAAGCTTGTAATTATGCGAATTATAAGAAATATAATAACAGTGAGAAAAGAGCACTTTAGTATATAATCGATAATTTTATTAAAATTGAAGAATCTTGATATGTCAAGGCTTACATGCGCAATTTAAGGCCTTTTTTACAACAATATAATGCTCGAAGTGTAAGAATAGTCTACAAATTTTTGGAAGTGTAAAAATAGTCTTTTAAAATAAAAGAAAAAGGGGAATAAGATATTTTTCCACTCCGAAATGGCCATATTGACCACTTCGAAGTGTAAGAATAGTCTAAATAGAGATAAAAAAAGAAGTTAGAATGTAAGGAAATAAAAGAAAAAGGGACAGAATCTATTCGGAGTGTAAAAATAGTCTTTTTTATACAGACTATTTTTACACCTCGAGTACAATTAAATTTTCGAAGTGTAAAAATAGTATCAAAAACACATAACATTATACATTGTGGTAATGTTATGTGTTTTTTACATTATATATATCTATAATGTTTGTGGATTGAATATTTATTTCTATAGACTACCCTTACACTTTGAAATTTATTATATATAATAGGAAGGGATACGTTCATTTGAATTAAAGAGGGGATAATATGACAGCTGAAAGTATTATTTCGATGCTGAAAGAAATATCAGATAATGGAAATAAGAAATACCCTGTCACTGATTTTGGTGGAGTATTTATTTTTAGAATAACTTTTTTTGATAAAATTCCTAATGATGTAGCAAATAAACTTATTGATCTTAATTTACCGGATGAAGTAATTGAATTACTAAGTTGTACTAATGGATTGAATTTATTCGAAGATGAGTTCCAAGGTATGGAATTAGGCGACCCTGTTTGTAAAATTTATTCTGGACAGGAAATCCTAAACAGATATCAAGAATCAATAGATAAAGACTTAATTCCTATACTACTTTTCCGTGATTATGGTGAAATGTGTATCAATATTAGACACTATAAGCAAGAAAAAGATTATTTAACTTATCCAGGTATGGAAATGGATAAGTGTTTTAAATGTACTTTTCTAAAATGGTTAGAGATGTTTATTGTAGCGAACGGCAATGCTTTTTGGGAATGGAATTATTGATAAACAGCCTGAGAGTTTATTGAACTTTTGGGCTATTTATTTTTCTTCTTTTTCTGATAATAAGATAAAGGAATTTCTATTAGGGCAGATATTATCGCAACAATAAAAATCCAAGTGTGTCCGGTTTTTAAATAGTATGATGTAGAAAGGATAGTTACTACTAGGATGCCAGCAATTGTTTTAATCCCAAAATATGTCATGTGACTTACTCCTTTTAAAGGTAACAGTAAAGAAGGAGATTTGAAAGTAGATGAACTACTAAATCGTGCTGACTCTGGTCTATATTACTTATGCCAACAATTATTGGAAGAATATTTTAAAGATATTTCAGAAGAGGATGCTATAAAAATTCAAGCTGACTTTTTATATCCAATTAAGAAAATCTTAAAGGACTTACTTGTTAAATATGATCTTTTTCAAGAAATTGAGAAATTTTTTGAAAAAGATAACTATGACTATGCTTTATATAGAGGTAAGTCAGATTGGCATATGTTAATAGAACAGGTAAAAGAACCAGACGATTTTTCTTTTATAGAAAGCAATGGAAAGCTACAAGCACAATTTAATAAATAAGCGTTTAATAAATTGTCAGATGGGACTAATAAAAATAATGGTAGTTCACAGTTGGGGTTGTACTATAATAATCTTCCGCGTAAGTATGAAATTTCTGATAGTAGTAAGTATGGTACTTCTGGATTCATGATCGATGTAGATAACTTCGATAAATGGATGGGAGAGCCTGTTCTTCGCAAAAAGTATGAGGATACTCACGGAATTACTGATAAGAAAGAAAAAGAAGAGGAAAACTACAGACAAGCTAAGATGCAAGCACAAATTCAAATGGATTTACAAAAAGATCTAGTTAAACAAGTGGTTGACGCAATGGATGAGAGAAATAAAAAAAAAGGATTCTTTGGGAAAATATTTGGTGGAAAGTAGAATCTAAATGTAGGAATGAGATATCTTTAAACTATCACAAAAGATAAACAATAACATTGTGTTAATACATTACCATAATATAAATAAATAAAATATAATGTATAATATACTGATAAAGATGATGAAAAAACTATTGATTTCTAGCTCCTAAAAAATAATTCGACTCCAAAATTCTGAATAATTCAAAATTTGGAGTCGAATTTTTATATATTCTATATATCTAGCACTAAACTGAGCTATCATTTTACTAAATTCATACTCATTAAAACTAATCCTATATCGTTTTCAACGGATTTTTGTCCTCTAAGATATGTTCTTCGCACACCAAAATCCCTCTTCATACGACCTAAAACAGGTTCTACATCATACTTACGACGACGATAAATGGCCTGTCCTTCATCACTAGAGAGGTTTTCTTTTATTTTTTCTTTATAATAATTCCAAGTTTGATTAACTTGAATTTATCGTTGACGTCCACTAGGCGTTTTAGCTAGTTTATCTAACTTTGATGATAGTTGAATTTTGTTAGCTTGATATATCTTTAAATTTCTCTTAAACCCATACTTATCTTTCCGTGTATTATAACGATTAAAGCTAAGTTTTATAATTTTATCTGGCAACTCATTTTGTGAAATTTATTCATATTATAACTTGAACTTATGCTTAAAGTACGTCTAACAGGCATATTTGCATACAAAAATAGGTATTAGCTCATCAGAACCAATACCTGTATAGTTATTTATCTTGTTATATTTGTAGCGGTAATAGCAGGAACAGTTTTAGTGTTTCCCATTACAGTTTTATAATCTATTGTTCCAACACTGGTTCCTTAAATGTTTACCCAATCACCTTCTAAAATACGGTTATTATTATTACTCTTTAACATTCTTACAAATAACTGCTTGGTCTGGGTCATCATTTAAGTTTACGAGTAACGCTTTGGAACTCTCTACAACCTGTACTACACTACCAGAAACTTGAATATGCTCACTCATATGACTTTGGGGATTACGAGCTAATTCATCATAAGTTATAGGATGATAATCTTCTACTACGCTAGATGAACTAGAATTTTCAGAAGAACTACTACTTTCATGTTTATTTTCATCTTTTTTACTTGAAGAACTACTTTTCTTTTTATGGCGACTGCTATTATTCTTATGCTTTGAACTGTGTTTATTCGCAGCAAAAGAACTATTGTTATTTCTACTGTTATTATCAGTATCTGTTGCGCCAATAGCACCAAATAATAAAGCTAATACTAATAAAGAACCAATAAATGATCTATTCGATTGCATAAGAAACTTGCCCAAATTAGAGTGTGTATCTTCTATGTACTTATTGTTTTCTTTTTTAAAGGGTTTTGTTGTGAAAAATAAAAGTATTATAAGTCCTACACAATAAGGAATAAAAGATAGGAAAGTAAACCAACCGCTATATCCAACGTCTCTAAGTCTTCTCGCCGTTGCTGACAAATAAGCAAGTAAGAGAATTAGAAGCACACTTAAAATAATAAAATTAACAAACCATGCTTTTGGAAGAATAGCCAATACTAAAAAATCAAGAATTACAAAGTATAGAAAGCAACAAATATTGATTGCTAAATACGTGGAGCTAAGAAGACAATTAAAAGTAGTTCACAATTATGAGAGTTTACGGAAATTACCTAAGGATTCTAATCTTGTACGTTAAAAAAATAGAGGTGAAATAGATGGTCGACCGCTATAGATGACAGAGCAAAACCTTACTATTTTTAATAGTTTTTTCTTCAATATACGAAATATATTGATATTTAAGATCAATAGTTAAATTAGGGTCTGTAATTCCAAATAAAATTATATCCATAGAGATGGTGTCCTTTTTTTAATTAGATTGACGTGTGGGCTCTCTCTTTTATTTTGACGCAAAAATGAAGAAAATAAAAGAAGGACCGTAATGTAAAAAATTCTACATTATCAATCCTAAATATTATACAACCAATATATTAACCTTTTCGTCTAACTTCGCTTTTTGCTAATTCATCCCATTCCAAAAATACTCGCAATGCATAGTTGTAGGTACATCTTTCCAGTCAACTGTATATCCAGCTCCATGAGCACAGAAAACAGATTGTGGAGTATTTTCTAAATCTGATACAGGATCATAATTTTGTTGAGATACTATATCTGTCGAATTATGACAAGGATAATAACCAGCAATTTCCAATTCTAGTGTGCCATTCCCATGAGTATATGCGCGTACATTGGTGGCATAATTGTACATTTCTGAAACAGGAGCAATTCCAGTTAGTATCCCCTCAACTTGTTGTTCATCCAAGGTACCATGCATTCGTTGAATATCATTGATTGCACGACCAATTTGAGTACGATCAACTTTTAGTCTGAAACGATACCAAGGTTCTAAGAGTTGGCAATTATTATTTTCTCTGAGCATCATTAAACCTTGTCGAACTGCACGACTACATGCTTGACGAAAATCTCCACCAACTGTATGTACATTGCTAGCTTTCCCGCCTAAAAGGGTAATTTTTACATCTGTAAGAGGGGAACCAGTTAATACACCTAGATGTTCTTTAGCTTTGAGATTAGATATAATTTGATGTTGCCAATTTTTATCTAATACTTCTAGACTACATTGATTTTCGAACTGGAGACCACTACCTCTTTTTCCAGGTTCTAGTAATAAATGTACTTCTGAATAATGACGAAGTGGTTCGAAGTGACCAACTCCCTCAATAGTTTTAGTGATAGTTTCTTTATATAAAATATTTCCTTTAGTAAAAGTGACGTTTAAGTTATATCGATCAAGGAGTAATTGTTCTAGGATTTCTAACTGAATTTCTCCCATAATTTGTACACTAATTTCTTGGAGATGTTCAGACCAAGTAACATGTAATTTAGGATCTTCATCTTCTAATTCATAAAGAGCTTTTAAGCAAGTTTGAATATCATTACCATTAAGATCAAGAGCATAACTTAGAACAGGGGTAATAGTTGGAATGGTATCTATTTGATTTTCTCCGATGCTTAGCCCTGGATAGGTATTGACTAATCCAGGAATGGTACAAACTTGACCAGCATTAACAGTTGGATAAGTTGAAAATTTCTCTCCATTATATACTCTAATTTGACTAATCTTTTGTTCAGGCAATATTTCTTCTCGAGGTTTTAGCGAACCACCTAGAATACGAAGCCATGTTAGACGTTCACCTTTATCATTATGTGAGATTTTAAATATCTTTGCTTGGAAATTGTTTGGATAATGCGGCTCTTGTGTCCAATGATTGAATCCTTGCAAAAATTCATCAATACCATCTAATTTTAAAGCAGAGCCAAAATAGCATGGGAAAATAACTCTATCAGAGATTAGTGATAGAATTTTTTCATCAGGTATGGTACTGGTTTGTAAATAGTCTTCAAATAATGATTCATCGCACGTTGCAATATCTTCAATCATATTATCAGAAGAAAAATCAATAATTGATTCATCTAATTCACTTTTTAATTGAGATAAAATCTGTGAGGCCTTATTAGTGCTGATATCAATTTTATTAACAAAAATAAATACAGGAATATGGTAATGATTTAGCAAATTCCAAAGAGATCTAGTGTGACTAGTAATCCCATCAGTAGCAGAAATAACTAATATAGCATAGTCAAGAACACTTAAAACTTGTTCTGTTTGAGTAACAAAATCAACGTGTCCTGGAGTATCTAAGATAGTCAGTGAAAGATCATTATATTCTAAATTAGCTTGATGCGAAAAAATAGTAATGCCACGTTTCTTCTCTAGTTGGTCGGTATCTAGGAAAGTATTACCGTTATCAACGCGACCCAAATTGCGTAGATTCCCAGTTTGATACAGTAACGCTTCGGAAAGAGTAGTTTTTCCTGCATCAACATTGGCAATAATTCCAGTAACAATGTGTTTCAATGAATTAATAGGCAATTAAAAAAATGCCATTCTCCTTTCTAATCTTAGAGTAGTTAATAAGATAATTGTAGAAAATTGAAAAAAAGTAGTCAAATTATTTAACTTTACTCTGAATATGATAATTTTTATTGACTTTTTAAATAGTAATTGTTATCATTTAAAAAAGTAATAATTACTATTTAAATGAAATGAGGTATAATTTTGGCTAAAAAATCAAAAATTGCTAAATATAGAAAACAGCAAATGTTAGTTGCTAAATATGCAGAGATAAGAAAACAGTTGAAAGTAAATCATGATTATGAGAGCTTGCGAAAATTACCTAAAGATTCTAACCCTATACGATTAAAAAATAGAGATGAAATTGATGGTCGTCCACGTGCATATATGCGTAAGTTTAAAATGTCACGTATTAATTTTAGAGAGTTGGCACATCAAGGAAAAATACCAGGTGTCCACAAAGCAAGTTGGTAGTTAAAGAGAGGTGAATATAATGGAAAAGACAGATTTATCAAGTGCTTATCGTCGTTTGCGAAGCAGTAATCGTAAGACTAAGAAACGTGCACTTAAAATAATTAAAGCACATAAAAAGAATAAATAAGAAAAAGCCTTAGTTAGTCCGATAAATCATCGCAACTAACTAGGGCTTTAAAATTTAATTTTTATTCTTATTTTTCTTTGTTGCTCGAGTATAAATTCCTAGAGCTAGAGAACCAAAGAAAATTGGTCCAATAACAGTCCAAAATCCGGTTACCCAATCACCTTGTATAAATGGATCAACGCAAGTGAAAATGATACCAAATAAGATAATTAAGAAACATACATAGGTAATAATTTTTGTCCAAGTATGATTTTTATAAGCAATAAATGGTTGCTTAAATCCTTTTTTCTTAAATATAGGGAAGGCACCAACTAAGAATAAGTAAGGAAACGAAGTTGATACGTTAGACATATCAGTTAAAATCGTGTAGAAACTCTTAGCTTGGCCACCGCCAAATGAAATTAAAAATATCAAGATACATACAAGTAGAGCTTGCATCCACATTGCAAATTCCGGAATGCCGTGCTTGTTAAGTTTAGTCATTTTTTCTGGCCATAAGTGTTTAGATCCTAAGATAAATGATTTAATTGGAGAATAAATCAAAATAAAGAATGAACCAACATAAGCTAAAAACATTCCTAAACCAACAAAACGGATAAAAATATTTCCGATTAAATTACTTACACTTGCAGATAATCCTAAGCTATGTCCGAGGTAGATACCAAGATGTTGCATCATTATATAAGTGATATTTCCTAGGTTAACAGAGTCACTAGAAAGAACATCTTTCCAATTTACGCTGACACCCCATAAAAGAATCATGAAGGAGTAAGCAACTGCAATTAATATTGAAGAGATCAATAAACCCTTAGGAAAAGTTTTTTCAGGCTCCTCAATATTATCAATCATTCCACCTAAAGATTCCATGCCAGCATAAGCAAAAATAGCATATACAACAAAAGATAGAGTAGCAACCGGGTTAGTAAAAGCAGGGTTAGGTGATTTAACAAATGCAGATGCTGTAATTGGTTGTTCGAAGTGTCCATGAGTAGCAAACAAAGAAATGAAAGTAGCAATTAAAAATACAAAAATCATTCCAGTTACGAAAGCCCCGCCAATACTAGAAACCTTAGAAATAACATCTGCACCACGACTTGCAAAGAAAGTAACGAAAATAATCCAAAGAATAGCTAAAATTCCAACTACTTGGGTGGCACTGAAAGGACCAAAAGCCCAAGTTTGTGTCATATCTTTACCAAATAATAAGGCAGAGAAGGGGATAAATACTTTTGATGAAATATTTATTAACCAAACGATCCAACTAGAAAGCCAGATGAAAGTTCCGATAAATGCAAGCTTTTCACCAATAGTATTACTTAACCAAGCATAAATACCACCGTGCTCATCTTTAAAAGTTGAGCCATATTCTGCAAGCATCATGGATACTGGCAGAAAGAAAAAGATGGCTGCAAAAATATACCAGATAATACTAGCATATCCCATTTGCAAAAAAGCAACTGGCATGTTAGCAAAACCAAAAATACTTGAAAAAATCATCATGATTAAGCTAAATAAGCCTATTTTTTTGTTTTTATCATTCATAAAAAATCTCCTTTAAAAATGATAAAGATTATTTTAGCATATAACGATTAAAACAAAGTTGAGTAATTAAGAAAAAGATGATTAATTTAATAATCGATTGATTTAATATCTTCTGTAAATATATTTAAATTATAATGATAAAAAATTAAATTATGATTAAATTTAATTGCTTTTAAATTCTATAAGTAAGACTACTATTTTTTCCTTCTATTATGTAATGTATTTCTTTAGCAAATCTTTCTCTACTAATTGGGCGAAATTTTCTTAGGAAACTAAATAGTTTGAATTTTAATAAAAAGTCTAATATTACAGCAGGATAATAGTTGCTTCTTCGAAATTTAGAATAAACTAATCCGGGATAGACAGATATTGCACGATTGCCCAACTTTCTACTAGCATAATTTTCAACAGTTCTTTTAGCATGTAAATAATTATTTAAAAAGAATGGAGCTGAATTAGCAGAGATAAACAAGAACTTGTTATCGAAATTAGCGATGCTATCAATGATTAACTTAGCAGGTTCAATGCTACTATTTTCATAGGTTTGATTTTTTGATTTATTAGGGAGAAGAATTCCTACACAATCAATAACCCAGTCAGATGTTTGAAGTAAAGAATGCCAACTAGTATCATGTGCTAAGTCAAAAGAATGATAATTAACACCAGCAATAGAATTAGAGCGTTTGCCATTACGTGAAATAGAGTGAAGCTCTAAAGTTGTATCTTTTGATAATTCCAGTAATATTCCTTGGCCAACTAACCCAGTTCCACCAACAACTGCAATTTTCATAGAAGATTCCTTCTTTCAAAAAACACCAACCGAGAAAACTCAATTGGTGCCTATTTTTATTTAGATAATTTTCGATCCATAATTAACTCAACGGTCTTATTCATAGTAGAACTATACTCGGATTTTTCCATAAGTTCCATTGTAATAATATCAATAACATACACAATTGCTAACTGAGAATTGATAAAGCGAGTATTATCAACAAAATTACTATTTTTGACAACCGCACTCCAGGTAGAGAGCTCAATAAGTGGACTTTGATAAAATCCAGTAATGCTGATAATTTTTGTTCCTTTTTGTTTGGCTAAAGAACAAGCAACATTTACATCATCAGTATTACCAGATTGACTAATGGCGATGATAACATCATCAGAGTTTACAATAGTACTATCTATAAACATCATATGGCTATCGACTGTACAAAAAGCAGCAATTCCCATACGAATTAGTCGTTGAGTGAATTCTTGTGCAGTATAACCTGAACTTCCTAAACCGTAAACGTAGACACGACGAGCTTTAGTAATAGCATGGACAATATTATGAATAGTGTCAGTATCTAGTTGCTTCCAAGTACCTTGAAGTACTTTTTGATAGAATTCGTAAACTTTATCTCCCATAGAATCGCTTTCAGAAGAAACTGGAACCTCAGGAGAGCTAGCAGCAGATATAGCGAGCTTTAATTTAAAATCATGAAAATCAGAACATTCCATTCTACGCACAAAGCGAGTGATAGTAGCATTACTAACACCCGCTTTTTTAGCTAATTTAGTAATATTCATAGATTGTACTTCTTGAGGATTTTGAAGAACTTTTAAAGCTACTTTACGTTCTTGGCGAGAAAGTGTGGAGAAAATTGCTTCTATATTATTAAGCAAATTCATCAACATCACCCCTGATATAATTTATCTCAAGTATAGCACAATTTTTTACTTAATTGCGTCCATAAATTTATTTGCAATTTCTAGTGGACGAGTAATCGCGCCACCAACTACTAAGGCATGTACACCTAATTCTAAAACACGTTTAGCTTTTTGGGGGAGATCAATTTTACCTTCAGCAATAACTGGATGCTCAGCAACTTTTAGAACTTCTTTTAAATATTCAAAATCATTATCAGCAATATTCATACCTTTAGTAGTAGGGGTATAGCCATGCATAGTCGTACCGATAATATCGAAACCAAGTCTATTAGCTTCTTTGACATCATTGAGATCACCAGTATCAGCCATAAGAAGAGTATTAGGAAATTCTTCGCGGAATTGAGGAATGATTTCTTCCAATTTTTCTCCATTAGGACGTGCTTGTCCTGTTACTTGGCAAGCAACAACTTCAACTCCAGTAGCGGCAACTTGACGCATTTCTTTAAGAGTTGGAGTAATATATACATCAGAATCTGGATAGTCTTTTTTTATAATTCCAATAATTGGAAGTCCAGTCTCGTCTTGAATAGCTTGAATGTCAACGATAGAATTAGCTCTAATTGCAGGTGCGCCAGCCATTTTAGCTGCACGTGCCATACGTGCCATAATGAAAGAGCTATGTAAAGGTTCACCTTCAAGTGCCTGACAAGAAATAATTAATTTTCCATGAACTTGATCAAGAAAGGTATTTTCCATAATCTTCACCCCAATTTCTACTATTCTTTGAAATATTTTTCGTAAATCTTTTGAGCTCCAGCTTCCATTTCAGGAGTTGGTTTGCTCATAGGTTCTTTGCAGTAGCCAGCATGAATCCCAAGTTTTTCAAATACTAACTTAATAGTAGGATATAAATCATTATTTAAAAGATCAGTAATATAGTCATTACTTAATGTTTGAAGTTCACGAGCTTTTTCTATATCTCCAGCCTCGAAAGCTGCAATTTCTTCTTTAACACGAGGAGCGTTTAAGTTAAATGTTGAACCAATTGCACCATCAACGTCCAATGCAAGAGCAGGTAATAACATTTCGTCAAAACCTGAAAGAATTAACTTATCTGGGAAACGATTACGAACACGTTCTAGGAGATAGAAATCGGCATTAGTATATTTAATACCTACAATTTTTGGATTTTCAAACAATTCAGCAAATTGATCTAGAGATAATGCGACACCTGTTAAGGCTGGAATAGAATAAATAATAAGTTTATTATCTACACCTTCAAGAATTGAATTATAATAATTCTTAATTTGTTCAAATGAGAAATTATAATAGAAAGGTGTAACAGCAGAAATCATAGGGTAACCTAAATCAGTTACATATTTAGCTAATTCTTTTGCTTCATTTAAATTCAAAGAGCCTACTTGAGCAATAAGATGTGTTTTGCCAGCAGCTTCTTCATAAGCAACCTTGAAGATACTCTTTTTTTCTTCTGTACTAAGCATGAAAGTTTCACCAGTACTACCACCTACATAAAGTCCATCGATATGATTTACATCAATATTGTAACGAACCATTTCACGAACGCCGTCTAAGTTAACAGAACCATCTTCGTTAAATGCAGTCATAAGAGCAGAATAAAGTTTTTTCATAATCTATTACCTCACAATTCATTTTTGATAACGCTTTAACTACCTTCGCTTATACTATACAATACGAAAAAAATTATTTCAACAACATATTTAGATAATAATTATCATAATCAAACATAAACGTTGTTATATCAATGCGATAATTATTTTTACAAAATTAATTTGAGAAAAAAAGTATCTTATGCTATATTGAAAGCGGTTATAATAAATTCCTTTAGAAAGAAGGTAATCAAATGAAAAAATATTATTTAGGTTTTGATGTAGGTGGTACTACTATTAAATATGGCTTGATTGATCCTGAATTAAATATTATCGAAAGTAGTAGTTGTCCAACTTTAGAAAATAAAGATGGTCATATTTTAAAAAGCCTAAAGAAAATTACTGAAGAAATGATGAATTCTTACACTTTGCTAGGAATTGGTGTTAGTACAGCTGGCATTGTTGGTAAAAATGGTGAAATTCAATATGCTGGTCCAACAATCCCAGGATATATAGGAACACCTATAAAGAAGGAGTTAGAAGAATTATCTGGATTACCAGTATCAGTAGTTAATGATGTAGATGCTGCTTTATTAGGAGAACGTTTAGCTGGTGGTGCGAAAGGCAGTGACAATGTTTATTGTATAGCGTTAGGTACTGGTATAGGTGGTGCATATTTTTATGAAGGGAAATTATTTTCTGGTGCTCATGCTGGTGCTAATTCTATTGGTTATGCTCTTTATGATAAAAATACTAAAACAGACTATCAGAAAAGAGCAGCTACTTTAAGTTTAGAAGCTTACTTGAAAAGATTTGATACATCTGTAATTGATGCTTTTGAAAAAGCTAAAGCTGGTGATGAAAGATTTAAAAAGATTATTGAAGATTGGGGAGATGAAGTAGCACGAGGTGTAGCAGAAATTATTTTGTTATTTGATCCTGAACTTATCTTATTAGGTGGTGCAGTTGCTAAACAAGGAGAATATCTAGTTGATTTAGTAGAAAGACATCTTGAAGAATATGTTCCTAAAGGATTGATACAGACACAAATTAAGGTTAGTCATTTAGCAAATAAAGCACAACTTTTAGGTGGAATTGCTGAGCTAGTAAATATATAAATAAAAAAATTTGTTGAGTGTTCATTAGTGTTAGATTATACTTATAGGTAATGATAGGTAAATTTAACGAGAAGAGAAAGAGAAGTGACAAATTTGGCAGAAGAAAGAACACTTATCTTAGTTAAACCAGATGGAGTTTCAAGTCATCATGTAGGTGAAATTATCACTAGAATTGAGCGCAAAGGATATGAAATTGAAGCTTTAAAGGTTGTATCAGCTACAGAGGATCAATTAAAACAACATTACAATGATAAGATTGACAAACCATATTTTCCAGATATGTTATCTTACATGCAATCAGGTCCAATTGTGGGGATAGTTGCGGCAGGTACAAATATTACTAAAGCAATGCATCGAATGGCTGGTAATACAAATCCAGGAGAAGCTGAATTTGGAACTATCCGTGGAGATTATGGGCGAGAATGGCCTTATAAACATATCCAAAACGTGGTGCATACATCAGATAGTGTAGAAAGTGCGCAACGTGAAATTAAAATATGGTTTCCAGAATTTAATTTTTAGAAGTAAATAAAGATGAAAGCTAAGAATTACACTAATTTAACGTGATTCTTAGCTTTCTTTATTTTACAGATATTATATTTTTACTTTTATCAAAATAAAAAAATTTACTTTTTATAAAATGCTGATATAAAAGAATTATCACCTTATTTTGAAAATAAATATCTTTTTTAAGTGTTGAAATATTTATTTTCTTTTTATATAATGACGTTGTTGAATGAAAACGTTTTATAAATAGAGAGTGCTACCTTCGATTACAACACTGCACAGGAATGATATTAAGAAAGGCGGTTGGATATAAATGCATGTATCTATAAACACAGCTATTTTCGAAAATGAAGTAAAAAAAGGTAAGAGCCAATTAGAATGCTTGAAAAGTCTACCAGAGAAATTGATAGATAACATTGAAGTGCGTGGAGAGTTTTTTAATGAAGGCAAAATTGAAGAAGAATTAGAAGAAATCGCTAATTTGTGTAAGGAAAATGGATGGAAGTTATTTTATTCTGTTCCGCAAGAATTGTTTAATCAAGAAGGTTTCAATCAAGATATCGAAAATAAGATTTTAATAGCTGAAAAGTATAATATCTCTAACTTAAAATACAGTTTAGGGCATATAGATATTAGGAATACAAATTTTAACAAATTAAATGATATTTTAAATAATACATCTGTAAATGTAACTATTGAAAATCAACCTAATGCCAATGGAACTTTAGTAGAAATAAAAAAAGCAATAAATTATTTAAGTGATAATCATATCAAATTAGGATATACATTTGATTCTGGAAATTGGTATTGGATAAATGAAAATCCACATGTTGCTTTTGATGAATTGAAAGACAATATTTCTGTATATCATTTAAAAGATATAAAAAATAAAAATACGATGATGTTAAATGATGGAAATACAGATTGGAAGTATATGTTAAATGAATTAGATCAAAATATACCAATATTTTTAGAATATGGAATTGATAAAGATAAAGTAGTTGATGAAATGGAGAAAGTAGAAGAGGTATTGATGAAACGGTAGGTGTTATCAATGACGTATCTCGTTGAATTGTTTATAATATTGCTTTTGACAAAAATAGGTGCCCATTTATCTAATGTATTTAATTTTCCAAGTGTAATTGGAGAATTATTAGTAGGAATTATTGCAGGTCCTGCAGTACTTGGGATTTTAGCTCCGACTAATTTAGTTCATTATTTTTCAGAGCTGGGAGTAATCATTCTAATGTTTATTGCAGGATTAGAAGGAAATTTACAGATGCTGATGAAGTATTGGAAACCATCTGTAACAATTGCGATACTAGGTGTAATTGTTCCAACAGGAAGTGCAGCACTTTTATGTGCATTAGTATTTGGCTTTTCTTGGGAAACAGCATTATTTATAGGGCTGGTTTTAAGTGCAACTTCAGTAAGTATTACAGTTCAAGTACTTAGAGAAATGAACCGGATGAATAGTAGAGAAGGGGCCATGATTTTAGGTGCTGCAGTAGCTGATGATATTATTTGTGTTATTTTACTAGGTTTGAGTATTAGTTTTGTTGGAAGTAGCGGAACATCAGGTATAGCATTATTAAAATTAATTGGTCCTAAGATACTATTTTTTGTAATCGCATTCTTGTTAGGGAAGTGGTTTGTACCTAAATTTTTAGAAATATTTAGTAAGTTAAATGCGAGCGAAAATGATACAACTGCAGCGATAATTTTATGCTTTGGTTTTGCTGCTTTGGCTGTGTCTATGGGAATGAGTGATGTTTTGGGAGCTTATTTTGCAGGGTTAGCGATTTCTGAAACAAAATTTAAAGAGAAATTGTCATTGAAGATTGAACCTATAGGATATGCTGTTTTTATACCAGTATTTTTTGTAAGTATTGGATTGAGTATTAGTTTTAAAGGAATGCAAAATGATATTTTCTTTATTATATTGCTAATTATTATAGCAATTTTGGGAAAACAAATAGGATGTGGTCTTGGAGCAAAAGCTTTTGGATTAACTTGGGATGAATCGAATATTGTAGGAGCAGGAATGGTATCACGTGGAGAAATGGCACTAGTTGTAGCCAATGTAGCTCTGAATGCACATGTTGTTGATCAAAATCATTATACTGCCATGATAATTGTAACCGTAATCACAACTTTGATTGCTCCACTAATTTTAAAATTCTATATACAAAGAACAGAAAGAGAAGAAGTTTACGCAAAAAATCAAATTAATTAATATTATGAGGTGAAACGAAATGGAAAAAGTCGGTTTTGGTACTCTTAATTGGATTGTCCTAGTTTTATATTTGCTAGCAATGTTAGCAGTCGGAGCTTATTTTACTAAAAAAGCAAGTAAGAATACAGATTCATTTTTCACAGCTGAAGGTAAAATTCCAGCTTGGGCTGCAGGATTTAGCATTTATGCTACAACTTTAAGTGCTATCACTTTTATGTCTACACCTGAACAAGCTTTCTTAAATGATTGGGCATATTCAATTGGTAATTTAGCAATTATTGCTATCATTCCAATTTTAGTTAAGTACTATGTTCCATTCTTTAGAAAATTAAAAGTTCCAACAGCTTATGGATACTTAGAAGAAAGATTTGGTCCGGTAATGCGAATTTTAGGTAGTTTACTATTTATGCTTTATCATATTGCTCGAGTAGCTATTGTTATTTACTTACCTATCATCGCAATTACATCTGTTTCGGATATTAATCCAATTATTATTGCATTATTCGTAGGCGGACTATGTATCATTTATACATTCCTAGGTGGTATTGAAGGTGTTATTTGGTCAGATGTTATCCAAGGCATTTTACTACTTGGTGGTGCCTTATTAGTTATTATTTTAGGTGCACATTATATTGATGGGGGCTGGGCTACTGTAGCTTCTGATGCAATTACACATCATAAATTAATTTCTGGATTTGATATGAAAATAAGTGACTTATCCAAATTCTTACCCTTGATATTTGCAGGTCAATTCTTTAATAGTTTGTATCAATACACTGGTAGTCAAGATGTTGTACAACGTTATCAAACAACAGCAACAATGGAAGAAACAAAAAAATCTCTTTGGACAAATGGTATTTTAGCATTTATCACAATTCCTATTTTTTATGGAATGGGTACAGTTCTATTTAGTTTCTACAACCACGCAGCAATGTTACCAAAAGGATTTAATACAAGTGCAGTTGTACCATACTTTATTGTAACTAAACTTCCTGCAGGTATTGCTGGACTAGTTATTGCTGCTATCTTTGCTGCTGCTCAATCAACTATTGCTTCTAGTTTAAATGCTATTTCTTCTTGTGGTATTGTTGACTTTAAACAAAGATTCTTTAATGATAAATTTAAGAATATTAGTGATGTTGCTTTAGCTCGTTGGATTATCGTAATTTCTGGTTTATTTAGTTTAGCAGTTGCTATTTACTTATTAGTTGGCAATACTTCAGAAACATGGAACTTATTCTTAGCAGTAACTGGTTTGTTTGGTGTTCCTATTGCAGGTATCTTTGCTGCAGGTATTTTTACAGAAAAAGCTAATACTGTTGGTGCTGTAATTGCTTTGATTGTAGCAGCTGGTTTAACATATTATGTACAATCTTTAAATATTTCTCCATTTATTACAAGTAGCGTATCATTCTTGACATCATTTGTAGTAAGTTACCTTGTGGGTCTAGTTACACCACAATACAGAAAGGATGTAACAGGATTAACAGCTAAAACTATTGATGTGGAATACACTAAAAAATAATTATAATTAGAATATGAAAATTGCTGGTAATTTTTAAACAAAAGTTATCGGCAATTTTTTATTTAAATAGGAAGAAACTATTCTTTATTTTATTATCATAAAAATAATTAAAAGTTACAGCTTATGTGGTGTGCTATAATAATGTAGAAGATATCCTAGTGAAAGCAGGTACTCGGTTTGAGTAATTTATATAGAAGTGTTTTTGATATTATTGGACCAATAATGATAGGTCCTTCAAGTTCTCATACTGCCGGTGCGGTTGCAATTGGAAGGGCAGCTAATGATTTATTTGGTGGCATTCCTAAAAGGGTAGTTGTACATTATTATGGCTCATTTGCTAAGACACATCGCGGTCATGGAACAGATTATGCAATTGCAGCAGGAGTTTTAGGATTTGATGCATCAGATCCACGAGTTCCTAATTCTAGACAAATTGCTAGAGAACAAGGAGTAGATATTAGATTTGTAGAGGAGAGTGGCAAAAGTCCAATTCACCATCCTAATACTGCAATTCTAGATTTAATTAATGAAGAAAAGAAAGTTCAAATTTCAGGTTGCTCCATTGGTGGTGGGACGATAGAAATCCGTAATATAAAACTTCATGGAATAGATATAGAACCAACCGGGCCATTATCGATTGTACTCTACGTAACTACTAATGCGGAAAAAGATGATGGATCATCACTTGTTGAAGACTTGAAGAGATTGGCTCCATTCGACAAGAAACAAGTTTTAAAAAATGATGAGTACACGATATATGAATTTGATTTGAAACAGCAACTGCAAGAAGGTATAAGAGGCTTTTTTATTAATAAATATGAAAATATCATTTGTTTATAAGAGGAAAATAAAATGTATGCAAGTATAGAAGAATTAGTTAGCGATGCTACAATTAAAAACTTACCAATATCTGAATTAGTTATTCAAGCTGAGTGTAACGATATGAACGTTTCCAGAAATGATGTATGGAGAAAAATGAAACATAATTTAGACACTATGAGATTAGCAGTTAGTCGGGGTGCCCATGGAATTGGAGTACACTCTAAAACAGGATTAACAGGTGGTGATGCTGTAAAAATAAAAGATTATCGAAAATCTCATAAAACATTATCTGGAGATATGATAATGTCAGCAGTACAATCAGCCATTGCTACAAATGAAGTTAATGCAGCGATGGGAGTTATATGTGCAACTCCAACAGCAGGATCTTCAGGTACTCTTCCAGGAGTATTATTTACTCTTGAAAAGAGGTTGGGATTAGATGAAGAACAAATGGTGAGATTTTTATTTACTGCTGGTGGATTTGGAATGGTTATTGCTAACAATGCTTGCATTGCAGGTGCT
Organism: Ligilactobacillus sp. UO.C109; assembly: GCF_026847815.1. Classification (NCBI taxonomy): domain Bacteria; kingdom Bacillati; phylum Bacillota; class Bacilli; order Lactobacillales; family Lactobacillaceae; genus Ligilactobacillus; species Ligilactobacillus sp. UO.C109. The sequence goes on from NZ_JAPSFH010000003.1 coordinate 31,059, forward strand.
ACAGGTGGTTGCCAAGCTGAAGTAGGTAGTGCTTCTGGAATGGGAGCAGCTGCGGCTGTAGAAGTAGCAGGCGGGACTCCTAAACAGAGTGCTAATGCAATGGCGATTGCAATTAGTAATTTATTAGGTTTGGTATGTGATCCTATTGCAGGGTTAGTAGAAGTACCTTGTATTAATCGTAATGCTATTGGTTCTAGCAATGCTTTGATATCTGCAGACATGGCACTGGCTGGTTGTGAAAGTATGATTCCGGCAGATGAAGTAATTAGTGCGATGGACAAGGTTGGCAAAAACATGCCAGAGTCACTACGAGAAACAGGAATTGGTGGCCTGGCAGGAACTCCAACTGGACAAGAAATTAGAATGCGTATTTTTGGTAAAAATCTATAAGAAAGGACCAAGTCGTATGAGAAGTAATAAAGAGGTCAGAGATGATATAATAGAGAAGCTAACAACAGTGGTTGATCCCGAATTGAATATAGATATTGTTAACTTAGGATTAATTTACAACGTTGACTTAGATGAAGATGGCATTTGTTTGGTAGAAATGACGTTGACTACAATGGGTTGCCCACTTACTAACATTTTGGCAGATATGGTTACAAGAGCTTTGAGAGATATTCCAGAGATAAAGAACGTAGATGTTGAATTTGTATGGGAGCCAATGTGGACGACAGATCGTTTAAGTCGATACGCTAAGTTAGCTTTAGGGATACACTAGTAGCAATTCAAAGAGGGGTGATTTTTGTGAACAAAAGTCTAAAAAATGTTTTAATTGCTGGAACTGCATCGGGAATTATTTCTGGTTTAGTTAAATTAGGTTGGGAAAACATTATGCCACCTAGAACTCCTGAACGCGATGAAGTTAATCCTCCACAAACATTCCTACAACAATTGGGAGTACCGGCAGAGATAACACAATCAACTTATAAATATTCTGGTCATAGAATGCCATGGGCTAGTTTCCTAATTCACTTTGGATTTTCAGTAACTTTTGCGACAACATATGCATTAGCATTGGAAAAGAAAATGAATTGGTTAACTAAGAAACAAGGTATTCCATTTGGTGTAGCTATGTGGATTGCTTTCCACTTGGTAATTATGCCAGCTATGAAGACTATTCCAAGTGCTAAACGTCAACCTTTAGAAGAACACTTATCAGAAGTATTGGGTCACATTTTCTGGATGTATACTAATCATGAAGTGGCTAAAGAAATTTTAGATAGATTAGATAAATGATAGAGATAAGGATTAAGATGAGCTAGTCTTAATCCTTATTTTTTATTAGTATTTTTTGTTTAAAAATGATAGAGTATAATTAAATTATCATAATTACTTGAATAAGAGGTGATTGCATGACATTAAGGATTGCATTGGCACAAATTCCTGTTGAACATGGGAAACCTGAAGAAAATTACAAAAAGGTTGATCAATATTTAAGCAAGGCAGCACAAGCTAAGGTGGATGTAGTTGTCTTGCCAGAATTGTGGAATACAGGTTATGATCTAGCAAGGTTAGAAGAAATCGCAGATGTTGAAGGGAAGCGAACTAAAGAATTTCTACAAGCTAAAGCACAAGACTATAAGGTTAACATTGTTGGTGGATCAGTTGCGATTAAAGAACATGAACAGTTTTACAATACAACTTATATTGTTGATAAACAAGGTAAGCTTATTAGTGAGTATCGTAAAGTTCATTTGTTTAGATTGATGGATGAAGATAAGTATTTAGCTGCTGGTGATCAAAAAAATGTTTTTGAATTAGCTGGTGTGAAGAGTGCATCTTTTATCTGCTATGACATTAGATTTCCAGAATGGTTGCGGACAGTTGCTAAGGAAAAATTGAGTGTAATCTATGTCGTGGCTCAATGGCCTCAAACTAGAATTGAACAATGGAAATCCTTGTTAATTGCAAGAGCGATTGAAAATCAAACTTATGTTGTTGCGGTTAATCGAGTGGGTGAAAATCCTGATAATAAGTTTAATGGTCATTCGCTGATAATTAATCCTTTAGGTGAAGTTTTAAGTGATAGTGGCGATCAAGAAACATTGACAGTTTATGATTTAGATACATCTAAAATGGAAAAATTCACGCAACAAATTCATGTATTTGAGGATCGCAGACCAGAATTATACGACTAAGAAGGTGAGGAAAGACGATGAAATTTGAAAAATCTGAAATTCTAAAAAATCTACCAAAGCAATTTTTTGCTAATTTGGTAATCAAAGTTAACAAAAAAATTGCAGAAGGAGTAGATGTTATCAATCTAGGACAAGGTAATCCTGATAAACAAACTCCTGAATATATCGTCAAGAGCACACAAAAATGGGTAGCTAGTCCGCAAAGTCACAAGTACTCATTGTTTCGTGGACAGCCAGAATTTAAACAAGCTGTGGCAGACTTCTATCAAGAAAAGTATCAAACTACATTCGACCCAGAAAAAGAAGTTGCAGTTCTTGGTGGCTCTAAAACTGGCCTAGTCGAACTACCACTAGCTTTGATGAATCCTGGTGATGTATTTTTATTACCTGATCCTGGTTATCCAGATTATTGGTCTGGAGCTACACTTGGGCAGGTCACTTTTGAGAAAGTTCCGCTTTTGAAGGAGAATAATTTCTTGCCAGATTTGAAATCTATTCCAGAAGAACTTGCTAGAAAGGCTAAATTCTTCTATATTAACTACCCTAATAATCCAACGGGTGCGACCGCAACTCGAGAATTTTACGAAGAATTAGTTGCTTGGGCAAAGAAATATGAAGTAGGTATCATCAGCGATTTTGCATATGGTGCAATTGGTTTTGATGGAGAGCGACCATTAAGTTTTATGGAGATTCCAGGAGCTAAGGATGTTGGTATCGAATTTTATACCTTCTCTAAGACTTTTAACATGGCAGGCTGGCGAGTTGCTTTTGCGGTAGGAAATGCTGATATCATTGATGCTTTAAATCTTATCCAAGATCATTTATTTGTAAGTATCTTTCCAGCTCTACAATATGCAGGAATTGATGCTTTGAAAGCCCCAGAACGCGATGCTGAAATCAGTAAGATTGTAGATCGTTACGAAACTAGAAGAAATGCGTTCATCCAAGCTGCTGAAAAAATCGGATGGAAAGCTTTCGTACCTAAGGGAACTTTCTATGCTTGGATGGAAGTACCAAAGGGATATAGTAGTGAAGAATTTGCAGATTTACTTTTGAATGAAGCTGGAGTAGCAGTAGCTCCTGGAAATGGTTTTGGCGAATATGGAGAAGGTTATGTACGAATTGGTTTGTTAATTGAACCAGAACGTTTAGAAGAAGCAGTTGATAGAATCGCAAAACTTAATTTATTTAAATAGTTGGGAATAGTGGCAAAACAGCGATATTTTTGTCGCTATTTTTTTAACGTACATGGATATGAACCAAATAAGCAGAAAAGAGTGTTAATTAAGAAAATATAGAATTGAATTTAATTAAAATAGTATAATAATGGCAAAAATAGAGAATAGATGGTGGAATGATGGATTATTTAGTTATTAAGGCAATTATTTGGATATTTTTTATAACATCAGCAATTTTAGAAGTTAATTATAAGAAAAAATATGGTGAATTAGATAAACGAGCTAGAAAACAAGCAATATTAGGAATATTTCTAATAGTAACTACAATATTTGATGAAGGCTATGAAAATAAAATACTATATATGATAGTATCAATAGCATTGTTGGTATATATAGTCTTAGTGATGTATAGATTAGTTATGGCTATTAAGGATAGGAAAAAATAATAAGAAAGGTGATAAAGCAAATGAAAGCAATCTATAGAGGTAGAAAAGTAGATGTTTGGCAAGTGAGTAGAGATAATATCCAGCCTGATTGGGTAAAATATGCTTTTGAGCATAATGGATTACGATGGCTGCATGGTAGTGGTAATAAAGTCAGAATTTATTGGCCGGCAGTTACTAGGGCAAAAAAAGGAATAATACGAACTATTTTGAATGGTATTTCAGCTTCTCTTGTTAGTATAAATGGTGGCAGCGCGGCGATGTATGATATTGGCTTTGAGGGAGATGTTATCGATTTTACCAATTCTAAGGTTGTTACAGCCGAAAAGTTTGCTAAGAAGTATCGGGTAGTGTCTGAAGAGTAAACAGCATATTATTTGAAGTTAGCCCCAAAAATTAATGTGAGAAATAAAGTTGCAAATTTTGAAAAAAGTTAAATATAAAGATAGGACCAATTAGAAAATTTATGCAAATAATTGATTTTTCTAAATCAAAACGATAATTTTGCATAAATTAAAAAATTGGTCCTATTACTATATTAGATATTTTATTTTTTATCCCAATTTTTTAAACTCAATCCTGTCCATATAGTGATACCAATATATAGAACTAGAAAAGAGACCAACGCTATAATACGTTCTAGTCGCTTAGGAATAAGTCGGGGAATAGGAAGTTTAAATAGTGGCTGATGATAAAGAGGGACAGCCCCTAACTGTGGTAGAACAGAATTTTTATTTTCTTTATTAGTAGTTTGTTTCTGAACTTTTTTAACAGGTTTAGATGACTGTGAAGTAGTATTAACTAATTCAAGAGTAGTTTTTTCCTCTTTAAGTTGGTTTATGTTTGTTGGTATAGGCTTAATAGTTGGCTTAACATTTTGATTATTTGTAATAACAGTATTTGAAGTATTTGCACTTACAGTTTTCTTTATGGTATAGGAATCTGCCAATTTGTTAGCATCTGCAAAAAATAAAAAGTCGTAAAATTCTTGTCCTGTTTTTTCGCCACCAACCCAAGCACTAACCAACTTACCATTCTTTAAACGCATAGTTGTAGGTGTTCCAGGAATTCCAATTTCTTTAAACGCAAAGTCATGAGCATTAGGTTCAGCATCAATATCATAGTAGTAAAGCTGATTATTTATTAGTTGATTAAAATCACGTAGGTGTGGTGAAGCTTGCCGGCAAAAATAACAAGTAGGACGTCCAATGTAAAGAACTTGGTCTAAGTTATTGGTATTTTCAGTAACCATGTTCTTAACAGTATTCGTATCTACTTTGTTAAAGTTGGCTACATTTTGATTATATTCATCTACTGTAACATCATGAGAGTAAAATTTTTCTTCAATTGCAGCATCTTCATCATTAGAATCAACAGGTATACTTTGACTTTGAGACGTAACTGTTGTTTCAGATGTTGTAGTAGGTGTGACTTCATCCGCTAATATACTATTCGTCGTGATTCCCCAAGTTAGTAAAAAAGAATATATTAGCAAAGTAAATTTAATGTATCTCATTTTTCAATCCCCCTAATCGTATATATGTAATTATTGCAAATAATGTCTACATAGTGTGATAAACTGCTGGAATGGTAGCAATAACTACTTATTTGGACTATTTGCCAAATAGGTGAGAAATAGTGCTAGTTAAGAAATTTAGCATTGGATATATAGGCGATTACTTGGATTTCACTAATCGCAAAATTATACCAGAAAGAAAATTTAAAAAGAAGTACAAAATTGTTGATACATATGTTAATAAATAAGCCTATCAGGTGTAATTTGATACCTGATAGGCTTATTGTTATCTTCCTGAAATCAAGAAAAATTTAATAATAGAAATAAAGATAAATAGCAATTGTAATCCAAAATCAATTCTATTTAGTGGATGCTTGTCATCAGTAGATTCAAAATAGTGAAAATGTAGCATGGTTGTAACCAAAGAAGAAAAGGCTAGTATACCAAGATGAATTAGATTTCCATCAACTAATGTCCAGATCAATAGGAGTAAAGTAATTAGTGAAACAGAAATTTTGCTGAAATTAATATTATTAGAAAAACTATTCATACTTTTTACCTCAATTCATTATAAAAGTATTTTTATTATTACATAGAAAGTAATAAATTGAGGAGATTTTTCCAATTTGGTAATAAGTGGTGCCTATCTGGTTGAAAAAAGAGAATAAGAATAAAATTTAGCAAAATTAGAAGAAATAGTCAAAAAGAGCAGATGAAGTGAATAATTATAAGTGTAAATTATAGCTATAATAAATTTTTAAAATTATGAGGTGTTGAAGTTATGAATAATAATTTTATACAAGTTGATAAGAAAGAATTAGCACATATAATTGGTGGAAGAAATTCTTATGATTATATAGATAGCGGACAGTTTGGTTATGATATAGGATGTACAATCGCTAATACCAAATTTTTCAAAAGATTAAGACATTCAAATCAAAATATTTGTAGTTAAACAGAAATGTAACCAACTAGGTATAAAACATTTTATGCTAAATTGATATTTGAATACGGAATGATAATACAATAAAAGTGTAAGCATATGTTTCACAAGTGTTTTAGAGAGGATGTGTTCTATGTGCTGAAAAAACTATGGGAGACTTGGTTGGATGGTGGATTCATTAGAGGAAAGAAGAGATATGTTATTGCTCCAGTTATTTGGGCACTATTGATTCCACTAGGAATATGGCTGTTTGGTAATGAGGAAATGTCTTATTTAGATTATATTCAAACGCCTAAAATGATAATAGTTACTATTTTTTGTCTAGTAGGTGGTAGTACACTACTTTACTTATTAGATACTGCGATGAAAATAAATAAACATATGAAAGGATGATTATCATGATGAGGGAATTTACAGTATTGACAGAATGTGAGTTAGCAAAGGTTGATGGTGGGAAACGTGGTCCTAACTGTGTAGGTAACTTCTTAGGTGGTCTATTTGCTGGAGCAGCTGCAGGAGTTCCACTTGGACCAGCTGGTATTGTAGGTGGAGCAAACTTAGGAATGGTAGGCGGAGCACTTACTTGTTTATAATATAGGAGTGATTTAAAATGAAAAATCTAGATAAAAGATTCACAATTATGACTGAAGATAACTTAGCATCAGTAAATGGTGGTAAAAATGGTTATGGTGGTAGTGGAAATCGCTGGGTTCACTGTGGAGCTGGCATCGTAGGTGGAGCTTTAATTGGAGCTATCGGTGGACCCTGGTCAGCCGTAGCGGGTGGAATTTCTGGTGGTTTTACAAGTTGCCGTTAAGATAAGTCTAATGAATTAGAAAATAAGAAATAAATCTATTTTTCTTCAAGTAGTGTCAAGTGTAAGTTATAGTATATAGCTAAATTTGACACTACTTTTATTATTTTTAATATAATATATTTTGAGATTAGGAAGTGAGTATATGGTATTTTGGGTTACTGTAATAGTTGCATATAGTATCTTTATAAGTATTTATACTAGTCTAAAAGAAGATGGGCATTATAAGTTATTTGATGAGAAAGTCATAGAAAAGAATAAGAAAATAAGTTATGTGAGAGCGTGGGTGTTAAATTTTATGTGGTGGCTATAGTTTTAAGAATTTCATCCAAATAAGCATTAAAATGAACCGAATATGATAAAAAACGAATAAAGTAGATTAAAAAATGTTAAACTATATTTGTAATAAAGATAACAAAGGAGAGATTTTTTATGAAGTTTGAAGTGTTAACAGAAAAAAAGTTACAAGTTGTTGTAGGTGGGACTACAAAGAATTTTGGAAAATCACAGTATAAGAAGTGCTTATTTAATTTTTTTAGAACTTGTAAGTGATGATGTCATTGAACAGTGAAGTAGATTATTTTATATCAGTTATTTCTTTATTTTTAGGCATAATCTTTGACTATGTGTTTTTTTATTTAATATCACCAATTAAAAAAAATATAAAAAAAGATAGTATTTTTATATGTACCACATTTCCACTAGTATTTATATTTAGTGGTGCTGGGGATAGGATGGCTTTCTATACAGAATTAGTGGAAGTTACCCTATTTTATTTTGTATATAAAAGAAGAATTATAGATTATGGAATATTAGGCAGATTATTATTAATACAGTCATATTCGTATATTACATATGGAGTTGAAAATCTATTTTTTCAACTTATAGGCAAACAGGATACAAGTATTAATTCAATGATATGTGGATTTATATTTGTATTAATAGAGTATATATTATTTACTAAAACCACTGTCGTAGAGAATTTAGATAATGAGTATGGGAAAGTATATTTTTTCCTAATTTTATATTTATATTTTGGCTCAATAGCTGTCTATTACTTAGCTAACTACGTTATAAAAATAGATATATTAGCATATACGATTGCTATAATAATTATTATAGGTCAATTAATTTTCTCACTATATATCTATAATAATAGTAAAAAAATTAGACAAGATAAATTAAATTTACAACAAATTAAAGATTTAAAGACCTATACTCAACAGTTAGAAAGTAGCCAGCGAAGTTTACGTAAATTTAAGCACGATTATCAAAATATGTTATTAAGTTTGAAGCTCAGTGCAAAGAAAAGTCATGATAAAGAGCTAATAGATAAATTAGCTGAATATTCGAGTAAGATTTTAGAAGATAAAGTATTATGGCAGTTTAATGATGTTGACAATGTTAAAGATGAATTATTAAAGAGTTTATTTATCAGTAAGTTGAATAGAATCTTTCAAGATAATATTCAATATTCTTTTGAATGTCGGGATGTGATAGATAGTTTATCGAATAAGTATAATGCATTTGATATCATTAGAATATTAGGGATTACGTATGATAATGCAATTGAAGAAAGTCTTGAACTTGGCGATGAAGCTAGGATAGACACAATGGTTTATCGAGAGAATGGTGAGCTTGAAATAGAAATTAAGAATCGTTGTCGAAATACAGACTTAACAATTCAAGATATGAGAAAATCAGGTTTTACAACTAAGAAGCATCATGATGGATTAGGATTAGCTAATATAGAAGAATTAAGTCAACCTTATAATGATATTTTTATCAATTATCAAATTAAAGATGGTTGGTTTACTTTCCTTATGGTTATGAGCATTTAAGGGGTAGTTTAATTTGAAAGAATATGGAATTATTATTTGTGACGATGAGAAGGATCAAGTTAGAAGGATACATGATTTAGTTAAATATGCTATTTGGTCTTTAGAAGATTCTGCTGACAGTAAAGATAAAGAGGTTAAAATAACTTTAGAAGCTAATAGTTATATTGAAGTAGCTGACTATTTAGAAGATAACAAAGTAGATAGTGGAGTTTATTTTTTAGATATCGAGCTTAGTAGGGATAGAGCAGATAAAGATGGCATAGATTTAGCTGAATTTATTAGACAAAAAGATCCCAATGCACAGATAATTTTTATTACAGCTTATGAAAATCTAGCAGCAATGACCTATCGACGTCGCACAGGAGCGTTAGATTTTATTACTAAAAACGATAGTGATGAAGTGATTCAAAAGAGACTAAATGAAACTTTATCATTAGCTACAAGGAGAATTAGGGAATCTCATGCCATAAAGAAAATGACATTTAGTTATAAAATGGGCAGAAGAATTATTAACGAAAATATCAATGATATTCTATATATTATTACCACTCCTAAGTCACATAGATTAAAAATAGTTACAGTTAATGGTATGGGTGAGTTTACAGGCGATATTAAGAAGTTAGAGGCAGAAAATGATTTTCTAGAAAAAATATCACAATCTTGTTTAGCTAATCCAAGTAATATTGTTGAAATTAACCTGTCAACAAGGGTTATTTCTTTTAAAGATGGATATAAAGAGACTTTTCCTAGAAGAAGTAAGGCTAAAATGAAAAGTTTGATTGAAAGGTATAACTTGAAAACAGTCTAATTTTTTTGTGTTTATTGGTATAGGTGGTGAATGATCATGGTAGAAACAGGTATTATTATATTGCTAGTTGTAGGGTTTATGGTAATTTCAAGGTTGAAAGTAAATTTTACAAAAAATAGTAGATATGCAGGCTTTTTATTGTTAATATTACTGGATCTAAATGGGCTTATGCGAACTTCTATGTTAACAATGAGAGGTTTAATCTTATTGGGAACATTGATGGTTTTTGTAGTTATGTTGATTAAAGAAATTAGAAAATATAGTTAATAAATAGGGTTGGAACTTAGGATATTCCAGCCCTCTTTATATGACATTCCATAATTATCTTTGCAAATGATTATTGACGATGTAAATTATATAACCATACATATTAGTATATGTAGATAATATGGATTAGCGAAAAATGTATAAAATTAAGATTACCAAATAAATCTAAAAAAAGACCAAATTCGATAATTTAGGCACGATGATTTAATAATATGATAAATTAAAACTAGGAGATGAAATTGTATAACAAATAAATCTAGCTGAAATTATTAGTGGAAAGGGGAAGTAATATATGAAAATAAATAAAAAATTTTATAAAAATTATACTTTTTATATTGGCTTAGTAATGTTATCAATAGCGGTAGGAAGTATTTTTCTTGATAAAGGATATTTTTTATTTACAATTATTGATATATTATTTGCTTGCTTAGGTATAAAATATGTTTATCAATCATTGGTGGTAACAAAACGTTGTAAAAGAAGTCGTTAAAATCAATAGAGTAAGAAAGCTAGGAAAAATTAAATTAAAAAAGTATATTTTTATTTAATGATTTTTCTTAACTTTTTATTTTGAAGTTAAGGAGTAAATATGAAAAAGTCAATACTAGTTTTTATTGTATTATTACTATTGGTAATTGATATTTTTAAATGTGGACGAGTTGACGGTATTATCCCACTATTTCTTATCTTAGTTACTGCAAAAGTAAAACGGTCTAAAAAATAATAATTAATAAAATTTTTTTGAATATTCCTTACTATTAAACTACTGGTAGATTTTTATTTCGTAAAGATTAGGGTAGGATTATTGTAGATTAACAAGTAAAGATGAGTGACATGGAAGAAAAATTTTTGAATTATGATATACCCAATTTTGTAAAAGAATCACCTAATTACCTAAAACTATTTGAAAAAGAACGTATCATCCTAAAGAATAATCATGATAAATGGGGATCTACTTTAGTGAGGAATTAGGTCATCCATTGGAATATAAGGAAAATTCAGGAAAAGTAGATTATATATATGATTCTTTCTTGGAAGCCTACTCTCAAGCTGATAATGACGGAGAAGTTTGGTTTTCAGATGAAATAGCATATGAAGTATTTGGTGAACCTAAAGATAAAGATCTTAATGAAAAAGGAGAATTTGGGAATTTGAGCGATGATTTCTTTTGGACAAAGAATCACCTAATTTTCAGACACCATGGTGACTATAATATTAAGAACCTAGAAGATGAGTATCAAGAATGGAAAAATTTGGATAAGAAAGTCAAAGAAGACAGCTTTACGCATGAAAATTTTCTATTAATTTATGAATGGCTTAGGACACATCCTAATTTCTGGAAGGAAAATGTTCATGGGGATAGGGTCTTCTGGGAGACAGCACACATGAATTTAAACTTTATGGATATTTATCCAACTTCTAGTGAAACAAGTGGAAAAATAGAATGGTGTGCTGAAGGTGGATATCATGTTTTAGATGATACTGATGTCCCATATGCAACAACTTATTATCATGATATTGCTTTGGACTGTGGTGGTAATACATATGAGCAAGCAGTACTGAATTTTGCGAAAAACGTTTGGTTACAAACACATGGAATGTTGAAGGATAAAGAAGCAAGACGTGATGCAATCTTTGAAAGATGGGCTAAGGATTCTAGATGTGAATCTGACTGAATACTTAAAATAAAATTTAATAGCTTACGCCAAGTAAAAATCGCCAAGGATTAGTGCAAATCTTTGGCGATTTTTTAAATTTTTCCGGTTTCTACTTGAAAGTTAATCATGGTGCAAAAGGCATTCCTAATGCTAAAAAAATACCAACGAAAATTAAAAATAGTATAGGACTTAATCCTAATATAAAAGAAAATATATACCAAAGAGAACGAGAGTGTTTATTATAAATTACAGAAAAAACACATACAAAAATAGATAAAACTAATATAAGAATAGTTCCTATACTGGAATCCGTTAAAAATAGACGAGTATTCGGAACCCAAGTTAGTAGTGCAACAACAATAGATAAAATAAATATTAAATATTTTTTCATTTTAATTATCTCCTTATGATAAGAAAGGGCAAAAACTACTTTTCTTTTGGAGTTTCATAAACAAAATTATTAAAGTCAATATTGAGCAAGTTTTGACGATAATATACTAATGACTTAATAGATAGATGAAGATGATCTAGAAGTTCAATTTCGGATTTATCTTTATTAGTAAGGAGATAATTGTAAATGTAACTCTGTCTTAATTTTGAAGGAGCTAGTGTCATATTCAAAATTTCTTCATCAGGTCTAACTCTCATTAATAATGAATTTAACGAATTCAATGGTTTTTCAGGATCGTTTTTTAGTGAGAATACGAAATAATTATCAGGTTTTACTTCAATATTATTTAGCAAAATTTCAGTATTTTCTGTATTAAAGTTTCGAAGCTGTCCAAAAGTAATATTAAGTAATCCCTTTGGTTCGATATTTTGAGAGATTAGAAAAAGCTCTAATTTTGCATCATCAGAAAGTTCCGCAATTTTGAAAATTTCAGGTAGATATTGCTGCCAACCAAGTGTAATATTAGTGTATTTATTAACTTTGTAAGTTTTTAAATCGATTAAAGGATATTCATCAATCAAATGATTACTATAGAGAAAAGTAAAATACTTTTTCAAGTGAAAATAGTATTTATTAGCAGTATTAGCAACAATATGATGTTGTTCTTGAATATTTACAAGATAGTTAGTGATATCTTGAGGTCGGACAAGACGAATATCATTACCATGTTCTGATTGACTATAAAAATAGTTATAGAAACTATTGACGGTATAATCGTACAACATTACGGTACTTTCGCGGTAATGTTTAACATCTTTAGCCCAAGATAGAAATTTTTCACGATAAGGATACTCCATATATAACACCTCACTAAAAATTACGTTGCAACTATAACTATTCAAATTATATCATATACAAAAACTTTCTAAAAAGAATCACTGAAAATAATTTTTTATAAAGTATTATTAAGGATTAATGATCCCAAGACGTATATAAATAAGTTTTAATATTTTAAAATAAGTATTTGTAATTAAATAATTAAAAAATATTGACAAAAACATTTTATGGGCGTAATGTAAAAGCATATTGATGACCATAATATAGGGGTTGATAGCGATGAATTTTGATGATAATGAAGAATTAGTAAATAAGCAAGTTGACATGAATGCTTATTCACACAACTTATTAAAAGAAAAATATCCTACGAAACAAGATGTGATTACTGAAATTATGAACTTGGAAGCAATTTTGCATCTTCCAAAGGGAACTGAACACTTTGTAAGTGATTTGCATGGGGAGTATACAGCATTTGATCACGTTTTAAGAAATGGTTCTGGGAGTATTAAACAGAAAATTCAAGATTACTTTTCAGATAGAATGACAGAACAAACGATGCAAGATTTTGCTTTGCTAATCTACTATCCTGAAGATGAATTGGCTCTAGTAAAGAAAAAATTACGTACAGAAAATGAGCTACAACAATGGTACTTAGATAACATTTCCCACTTATTAGAATTTTTAGAATTATCAGGAAGCAAGTATACGCGCTCAAAGGTTCGTAAAGCACTAAATCCTAATTTTGTATATATAACAGAAGAATTATTATATAACGATCCTCAAGAATTTAATAAGAGAAGTTATATTAATCAACTTTTGAAGAATATTTTGAAATTAGATCAAGCAGATAAATTTATTATTGCTACCTGTTACACAATTCAAAGATTAGTAGTAGATCACTTACATGTTCTAGGCGATGTTTACGATAGGGGAGAAGAACCAGACAAAATTATGGATAGATTGATGAATTATCATTCTGTCGATATGCAATGGGGAAATCATGATTTACTATGGCTAGGTGCAATGGCAGGCTCAAAACTATGTATGTTGAATTTATTGAGAATTTGTGCAAGATATAATAATTTAAATATTATAGAAGATGCATATGGCATTAATCTACGTCACCTATCAAGATTTGCTGAAGAGCAATATGAAGATAATCCTCAGTTTAGACCTAAGTTGACCAATGGTGATGGGTATAGATTCAACGGCGAAAAGCTACAAATTACGCAAATTCATCAAGCTGTTGCGATGATGCAATTTAAGCTTGAAGGGAAAGTTATAGCTAGAAGACCAGAATTGGAAATGGATGATCGAGATTTACTTAATAAGATAGATTACAAGAAAAATGTAATTAGTTTAAATGGTAAAGAATATCCGTTACAAAATACTTGTTTCAACACAGTAGACCCTAAAAATCCTAGTGAATTAACAGATGAAGAAAATGCGATTGTAGATGAATTATTAATTTCCATTCAACATTCTACAAAATTAAAACGTCATCTAGATTTTATGATGAATAAAGGTAGTATGTACCGTACATATAATGGCAATCTCTTATTCCATGGATGTATTCCTGCAGATGAAGAAGGAAATTTCTGTAGCTTGAAGATTGGTAGTAAAGAATATTCAGGTAAAAAGTTATTTGATTTTTCTGAAAAGATGATTCGAAAAGCTTACTCTAAGCCAAATGTAAAAGATGATTTTGCCACTGATTTTATGTGGTATTTATGGCAAGGAGCTCTTTCCCCACTGTTCGGTAAGAAATCTATGACTACTTTTGAACGTTATTTTATTGCAGATAAAGCTTGTCATGAAGAAGTAAAGAATCCATATTATAAATTAAGGGAAAATAAGGATTTCTGCATCAAAATTTTACAAGAATTTGGATTTGCTGGTGATGATACTAATCATATTATTAATGGTCATACTCCAGTTAAAAGAGGCCATAATGCAATCTGCGCAGAGGGTTATATGTTGGTAATTGATGGAGGATACTCCAAAGCCTATCAGCCAACAACAGGGATCGCTGGATATACATTATTGTATAATTCATATGGCTTGCAACTAGTTTCGCATCAACCATTTACTTCAAAACAAGATGCTATTAGAAGCGGGAAAGATATCGTTTCAACGGTTCGAGTGGTAAAGCATGAATTACAACGAAAATCAGTTGCGGATACTGATATTGGTGAAAATATTAAAGAAAAAATTAGAGTTTTGTATAATTTATTGAGAAATTATGATTAGAATAAAACATCATCTCAGAGCTAATTTGAGATGATGTTTTTTTGAACTTAATCAGCAAAAGATTAATCTTTCTTTCGTTTCTTTAAACTAAGTCCAGTTGCTAAAGAAAGCATCAAGAGACCAATAGTAGTTAAACCATTATACTCTTCACCAGTTTGTGGAAGTTCCTTGGATGTTGTAGTTTGTTGTAAAGGAACAACTTGATTAGTGTCACCATCACTAATTGTAATATTAGTATTACTTGGATTGGCTTGTAATTTTGCTTGAACCTTACTATTTAAATTATTAGTTTGTATCGTAGTATTATTAGTTGAACTATTTTGGGTAGTATCAGTGCTACTCAAATTATTAGTTACGCTGTTGCTTGATTCACTAGTGGAAGTGGTGGGTACAGTTGAATTTGTAACTGTTTCAGCATCACTTAAAGTAGGGGTGGTCTGAACTGTATCTTTTGAAGTATCAACAGGAGCTGAAGTAGCATTAGTTAAACTAACTTTGTTGTTAGTCGTATGATTTTCAGTTGTATTATTAGCGGCTACTGTAGTAGAGTTTATGCCTGTATCAACTTCACTAGTTGTATCAGCTAAGACTTGGGGTGTAAAGAAAAAGACAGTTCCAAGAGCAACTGAAACATCTAAGTGCATAGCGAGGTACATGTGGAGTATTAGCAATTCGCTTGCCATAATGATTGTTTTTGCTAAGCATAGTCAATCTTTCTTTTCTAAAAGTATTAAGAAATGCTCAAGGTTGAATAAGATTCAAAAATCTAGAGATTGTCAGAAATAAGATTTAATTAACACATTTTTGAGTAGCTAGAAAACGTAGTAAGTATAAAAATATAAGGTTAAATCTGACTTCTAGTTATGTGAATAATGTAACTTGACGTCTTTGCGACAAATTACGATAATTTCATTCAATTTCTATACATTCCTACCCCTTTAGAATATAGTAAAATAAATATTTTTTTAAATATTTTTTCTTCACATTTTTTCGAGGAGATAAAACTAAATAATAGAGAAGATAATTTCTTGAAATAGTTGTTATAAGTAGCATTGACACACTTGAGAATCTGATGTTGTTTTTAAACTAAATGGAATTAATGGCAATTAATGAGATTTGTAAAAAACAGTGTTATTTTAACTATAATTATGAACTTAATGTTCAATCAACATTAAGTTATTTTTGTTGATAAAATTCTCGGAATATATTGTAAAAGTGTACCATATGAGATATGATTAAATTATAATAGAAAACGTTTACAAAAAAATATTTTTTAAGTTTTTTGTTATGCTTTATTTTGTATTTTTGATCGATTGATATAAGTGACTTATTTAACAAAATCTGAGAAAAAATAAAATTAAATTTAAAAATAGTATTGATTTATTGTAGATATGATGTTATTTTATAAGTGTAATATTTGTGAATTAATTCACGATAACACAATTATATTTGTATCGTTTATTAATGGTTAAATATTAACTTATAGTTTATTTAGCTATAGTAGGAGGCTAAAGTAATGGTTAACAAGACAAACAACAAAGAAGAAGATGCTCGTGTATACACTGATGGTTTAGTAGAAAAAGCATTAAAAGCTGAACAAGAATATTCTACTTTCTCACAAGAACAAGTAGATAAGATTGTTGCAGCTGCTGCTTTGGCTGGCTCAGAGGCTGCTTTGATTTTAGCTCATGAAGCAGTAGATGAAACTGGACGTGGGGTTGTAGAAGATAAGGATACAAAGAACCGTTTCGCAACTGAAAATGTCTATAATGCTATTAAGAATGATAAAACAGTTGGTGTAATTGAAGAAGATAAGATTAAAGGCGAAGTAAAAATTGCAGCTCCACTTGGTGTTTTAGCAGGTATTGTACCTACAACAAACCCAACATCAACAGCAATGTTTAAGTCATTATTAGCATTGAAGACTAGAAACGCAATTGTATTCGCTTTCCATCCACAAGCACAAAAATGTTCGGCACATGCAGCAAAAATTATTTACGACGCAGCTGTAAAAGCTGGTGCTCCAAAGAACATTATTCAATGGATTGAGGAACCAAGTCTAGAAAAGACAACAGCTCTTATTCAGAATCGAAAGATTGCTTCTATTTTGGCTACTGGTGGTCCAGGAATGGTTAATGCAGCTTTGAAGTCTGGTAATCCATCAATGGGTGTAGGTGCTGGTAATGGTGCTATCTACGTTGATCATACAGCACACCTTGACAGAGCTGTTGAAGATTTACTTCTATCTAAGAGATTTGATAACGGTATGATTTGTGCTACTGAAAACTCTGCAGTTGTTGAAGCTCCTATCTATGATGAATGGCTAAAGAAGATGGAAGAAAAAGGAGCATACGTTGTTCCTAAGAAAGACTATAAGAAGATTGAAGATTTCGTATTCAATGATAGACATGGTGTAAATGGTCCAGTTGCTGGTAAGCCAGCTCGCTGGATTGCTGAACAAGCTGGTGTAGAACTTCCAGAAGGTAAAGATGTAATGTTATTTGAACTTTCTGCTAAGAACATCGGTGAAAAGCTATCATCCGAAAAACTTTCTCCATTATTGTCAGTATATAAAGCAAAAGATCGTGAAGATGGTATTAAGACCGTTGCTGCATTATTAGATTATCAAGGTGCAGGCCATAACGCTGCTATCCAAATTGGTTCTCAATCCGATCCATTTGTAAAAGAATTTGGTGATAGAACTAAAGCAGCTCGTATCTTGGTAAATCAACCTGATTCCATTGGTGGTATTGGTGATATTTACACAGATGGCTTACGTGCAAGTTTGACACTTGGAACAGGATCATGGGGGAAGAATTCATTGTCACATAATTTATCAACATCAGACCTATTAAATGTTAAGACAGTTGCTAAGAGACGTAACAGACCTCAATGGGTTCGTTTACCAGAAAAGATCTACTACGAAAAGAATGCTATCAGCTATCTACAAGATGAAACTGAAGATATCAACCGTGCATTCATCGTAGCTGACCCAGGAATGGTTAAGTTTGGATTTGTAGACAAAGTTTACGATCAATTAGCAGCAAGAGAAAATGAAGTTAAGACAGCTCTTTATGGAACTGTAAGACCTGACCCAATGTTAGGACAAACAATTGAAATTGCTCAACAAATGGCACAATTCGAACCAGATACAGTTATTGCTATTGGTGGTGGTTCCGCATTGGATGCTACAAAGATTGCTCGTTACATCTATGAATACTCCTTAGATCAAGAACCAGGATTCTTAGATAGCTACGAAAAAGTTAGTGAAGTATTTAAAGAATTACAACAAAAATTCGTTGATATCCGTAAGAGAATTGTTAAATTCCATCACGCTAAGAAGACAAGAATGTTTGCAATTCCAACAACATCTGGTACAGGTTCTGAAGTAACACCATATGCTGTTATTACAGATGATAATACACACGTTAAGTATCCATTAACAGACTATGAATTGACACCACAAGTAGCAATTGTAGACCCAGAATTTGTAATGACTGTTCCTAAGAGAACTGTAGCTCTATCTGGATTGGATAGTTTGTCACATGCTCTTGAATCATATGTATCAGTCATGGCATCCGATTTCACACGCCCATGGTCAATGCAAGCTATTAAGTTAGTATTTGAAAACTTGGAAGCTTCATATAAGTATGATCCAAAACATCCTACATTAGAAGGCGAAAAAGCTCGTGAAAATATGCACTATGCTGCAACATTAGCAGGTATGGCATTTGCTAATGCATTCTTGGGTATTAACCACTCAATCGCTCACAAGACTGGTGGGGAATTTGGATTACCTCATGGTTTGGCAATTTCCATTGCTATGCAACACGTAATTAAATTTAACGGTGCTTCTGGTCGTGTAAAACGTACACCATTCCCACGTTATGAAGTATATCGTGCTCAAAAAGACTATGCAGATATTGCTCGTGCATTAGGTTTGAAAGGTAACTCAGATGCTGAATTAGTAGATGCATTATGCAACAAGATTAACGATTTAATGAAGAAATTAGACGTTGAACCTAAGTTATCTGCAAATGGTGTAACTAAAGAACAATTTGAAAAAGCTCTTGATAAGATGGTTGATCGTGTTTACGATGATCAATGCACAACTGCAAATCCTCGTCAACCATACTTGAAAGAAATTCGTCAATTGTTGATCGATCAATTCTAATTATTTAGTAAATTGTAATTACCATTAATATCAATTGGGATATCTTATAACTATATGGTTGTAAGATATCCTTTTTATATTTTAAATAATTGAGGTGAGAAATTATGAATCGAATTACAGAAATGTTAGGAATTAAATATCCAATTATTCAAGGAGCGATGCAAGATGTAGCCAAAGCAAGATTGGTGGCAGCTGTTTCTAATGCTGGTGGGCTAGGTGTATTAGCTTCAGGTCAAGATACACCTGAACAGGTACGCGAAGAAATCCATAAAGTAAAAGAATTAACTGATAAACCATTTGCTGTTAACTTGATGTTTTTAAATAAGAAAGTTCCAGAAATCGTTGATGTTGTCATTGAAGAAGGAGTAAAAATTGTAACAACTGGTGCTGGTACACCTAAATTGTACATGCCTAAACTAAAGGAAGCAGGAATAAAAGTAATGCCTGTAATTCCAAACGTAAAAATTGCTAAGAAGATGGAAGAGCTAGGTGTAGATGCTGTTATTGCTGAAGGTATGGAGAGTGGAGGTCATATTGGAACTATGACATCACAAATACTCTGGCCTCAAGTTGTTGACGCTGTAAAAATTCCGGTTATTGCAGCTGGGGGAATTGCTGATAATCGTGGAGTGAAAGCAGCGATGGCGATGGGAGCTGAAGGTGTACAATGTGGTACAATTTTCTCAATTTCTAAGGAAAGTCCCGTTGGTGACAATTGGAAGAAAGTGATTATTGAATCAAAGGACACTTCTATTGGTGTAATTGGTACAAAAATGGGAGTAGCTAGCCGAATAGTTGTAAATAAGAAAGCTAAAGAGCTATATGAGTTAGAAGACAAAATGACTGATAAGTTAAAATTCAATCAATTATTAGATGAGGCATATCAGAAAGCTGTCTATCAAGATGATGTAGAGAATGGGATAATATTTGCTGGTTCAGTCGCTGGAATGATTCATGAGAGCAAGAGTGCTGCAGAAATTATTTCTGATTTAATGAGGTAGTAGGTAAGCTAAAAATAATATTGAAATTGAAGAATTGTTAAGGATAAATTTTGTCCTTAACAATTCTTTTATAGAGATTATTTGTTACAAGAATAGTTTAATGTCTAGCTACTCTAACAGCCGTGAAGCGTGTGCTTATATTCAAGGCAAGGTAGTCAATATAGTTCCAACTAATGATCCTAATTATAATGACAAGTATGATTCAATCTACAATCACGGTTACGGTGAACCCGCTGGAACATTAGGAATTAACTGCAGGCACAAATTATTTCCACTTACTCCAGGTGTCAATGTAAATAACATGACCCAGTATAATCCTAAAGAAGCAATTAGAAATGGTAATTTGCAACAAAAGCAACGTTATTATGAACGCTCAACTAGAGATGCTAAGAAACGTTTGAAAGTTGTTGAGGAATTAGAAGACGAGCAGATGATAGCTCCTCGCACTAAAACACTAATTGCAGCACGTCAAAAGAAGTTAAGAGAATACACTAAAGAAACTAACAAGATGTATGGTAAGAAGTATGATATTTTGACTAGGGATTATGCTAGGAAACAAATTATTTCTAAAAATAAGCCAATAATTGAGCAATTTAGACGAGATGTAAGATATACTACGAATAGAAGGAAGGTTAATGATAAATCTTCTAGCCCAATAAGCAAACTAGAGCTCAATAAAATAACTAAGGTCTTTAGAAAAGCTAGCGGTCAAATCCTTATGGGACAAGAAATAGATGCTAGATTAGAAAGGGAAAGAGCAGAAGCATCAAATATTAATGACGCTATAATGCTTTCTTCTAAAGCTGGTCGAGCAGCTTTAGAAGAATTGATTCATGCTAAACAAATGAAGGTTAATGGAAATCCTGTAGACAAAAAAAGATGCTTGTTTAAGAGAAATTCAAGCTGGAAATATTTTACTTAAGAATGCAACTAAGTGGAATTTGACAGAGAAAGAGATTGAAGATACAAAGACATTAATAGAAATATATACAAATAAACTTAATAAGTTGGAGGAAGATTGATGAAAGCGATAGATGTTTTTTACTTGGAACACGACGATATTTCATGTATCACTGTACAAAGAACGGATATTGTGGCAGGTCAAAAGATAATTGATGAAAATGGAACAATATTTGAAGTATATGGTCTTGTTCCTAATGGTCGTGGATTGCTCAATGGAATTTCTAGTTTACTAGTTCATGGCAAATTTGAAGGGAATATTGTGAATTTAGTAGATGAACCTAAAGGGGTAACAAATGAAAATTAGTATTGAAACTAACTTATATGATATTTTAGATAAATTTCAATGTAAATGGGTTAATGTACAATTAAAAGAAGGTAAATCAGTAAAAGTGTTTCTCTTGGATATAGATTTTCTTGAAGATAATGATGTTGGAGACGCTATTGTGTATAACACAACTGGTAGTTTAGACTATGGAGATGCTATTTATCTAAAAGATATGAATGAAATTGAATTATATAAGGATGGTAAATCAAGAGAGTAACATTCCGACCTGAGTAAGTCATAAAACTGCTTTTTTTGTATGCAATCAATCAGCGTGGAGCGTTCCACGTAAAATAAAAACGATAGGAGAGATTGACATGAAACGTGAAGATTTGAAGGATTTAGGTTTGACTGATGAACGTGACGGCTTGAAATCACAACTTGGTGAACGAGAACGAGATAAGTAATTAGATAGCTTACAAAAGTCATCTAGAGATGTTGATGATTTAAACGAAGAAATCAAGCAATTACAATCTGATAATAAGAAAGCTAATGAAGAATGGCAAAATAAATTAGCTACTCAAACTAAGAATTTTAAAATCGAAACAGCATTACGTGAAGCAGATGAAGAAGAATTTGAAACATTGGTCGAAGTAATGTCCGCTAAGGTTAAAGAAGATAGACCAGTCTCATCAAGAGAAGCATTAAGACGCTTATGGGGAAAGTAAAATATGGTATAATAATCATATGAGAAAGTCCCGGAGGTGAGATATGAAGAAAATGTATAACTGGTTAAAAAAAGACGATCGTTTTTGGTGGATACTAATAATTACAGTAATACTAGCTATAATTATTGGCACGATGTTCTTCTGGGACTGGATGTGGAAGCATATTTATATTTGGATTTTTCTTTATATTAGCCTAAGTATAATAGGTAATGTGAGACCATATTGGCGAAGATGAGTAAACTATATTTTTAGATTATTAAAAGTCAACTGAAAAAATGAAGTGCCTTACAATCGCTAGACTTTGTCTAACAATTGTAAGGCACTTCAAATAGTGTCATTTAATAATAAGTTGAGTGAGAAAATAAAATCTAGTAGAAAAAAGTTAATTGATTATACAGTTAAATTCTCTACTGTTTTATCAGGAGTAATGCCTATTATCAAAGGTATAGGAGCTGCTGCAGTTGACGGAGCTCAAAAAGCTAGTGATTTACAAAATGCTTATGTTAAGACTTTTAATTTGCTAACTACTGGTGGCGAAAAGGCTGCAGAGGCTACTAAAATGTAGCTAAAATGCAGGCAGAAGGCAAAGAAATGTCTGTACAGTATGGTGTCAGTAAACAAAAGATTGCTGACGGTGGTTATTCATCTTCACAAGCACTCGGTTCAATGAAAACAATGCTACAGCCAGTGTAGCGTCAAGTGAAGATTTTAATGACGTTGTACATAATTCTACTGCGGCATTAGAAGTTTTTGGAGAAAGTAGATATAACAAAGAAGATGGCGACAAATACTAAATATATTAATGAAGTATTTCATTTAAATAAATTCATACACAGTGTTGATTTGAATTTATATTATCTATATAATTTTATTTAAATATTTAATTCGTGCAATATTTTTCTCAGATTTTAGAAATTCTTTGTATTAATTGTTGTAACCGTTAACACTAAAATAAGAATTGTAATAAAGATATAAAGTTATTGGAGGAATTCTTATGAGTGAGAACTGGTTGAACTTAAATGAAAAGGTGTACATTGTAACAGGTGGTTCTTCTGGTATTGGGGAAGCAATTGTAAAAGAATTATTAAATGACGGCGCATATGTATATGATGCAGATTTGCAACCAGCTAAGGAAGAACATGATCATTTAACATTTGTAGAGACAGATGTAACAAATAAAGAACAAGTTGATGCATTAGTTGCTAGAGTTATTGAAGAACATGGACATATTGATGGGGTTGTAAATAATGCAGGTATTAACTTGCCTAGGTTATTAGTAGATGCTAAGGAAAGTAATAGTAAATATGAATTAACTGAAAATGATTTTGACAAGATGTTCAATGTCAATGTAAAGAGTGTATTTTTAATGTCACAAGCTGTTGCTCGTCAATTAGTAAAACAAAAATCAGGTGTAATTGTTAATATGGCTTCTGAAGCTGGTTTGGAAGGTTCACAAGGACAAAGCATCTATTCAGGAACTAAAGCAGCGATTGTAGGTTTAACACGTTCATGGGCAAAAGAATTAGGTGAATTCAATGTTCGTGTAGTAGGTGTAGCTCCTGGAATTATGGAAGCAACAGGTTTAAGAACACTAGCTTATGAAGAAGCTTTAGCATATACAAGACACAAAACGGTTGAAGATATCCGTGCAGGATACAAGAGTAAGAGTACTACACCATTAGGAAGAAGTGGTAAATTATCAGAAGTTGCTGATTTAGTTGCCTACTACTTATCAGACAGATCAAGTTATATAACAGGTGTTACAACAAATGTTGCCGGAGGAAAATCTCGCGGATAGAAAGTGGGATAGGTTATGAATGTATTAAACTATCAATTGTTTAAGATTCTTACGACAAATGATTCGATTACAGTAGATAGGTTAGTTAGTGAGTTACAGGTATCTAAGAAAACTTTACAAAAGTATATAACGAGTTTGAATGAAGAATTAGGCGAAATAGCTGAGATTCAAGAAAAAAATCAAAAATATTATTTGAAAGTCGAAGATTATGCTAGATTAGCTAAATTTCAGACACATTATTTAAAGACAACTTTGGATTTCAATAATCCTTTAAAACGTCAAGCGTACATATTATTGATGCTGATTAAATCTAAAGGATATATGTTACTTGATGATTTATCTGAATATTTGATGGTAAGTAAAGGTACAATCAATCGTGATATTAAAGAAATAAAACTTCTATTAAAAGATTACGATACTACTATTCGATCGGTAAGTAACAACGGGGTAATGTTAGAAAGTAAGGCAGATTGTCAAATTGCTTTCATTCTACGTAACTTTGTTTGTGACTACTATGATTTGGGTGAGAAACTAGCAATTGAAGAAAAGCAGGAAATAACCAAATTAGTTAGAAAGTATGATAAAAGTAAAACAGTACGTAATTTAATAATAAGACATTTGAAAATACTTAACTTCTTACATGAGCATGGTAGAAAAATTTCAACGACGCCAGATTGTTATTATGAATTGACTAGTTCTGAAGTAAATGACGAAATTCTATCTATATTAAAGAAGTATTTACATTCAAAGGAAATAACAGAAGCAGAAAAAAGCTTCCTATTAATACCGCTGAATATCAACTATAGTAATAGAAATACTGAACGAATAAATAAACGCTTGATGTGGATAGATGAGTTGTTCGCAGAAATTTTTAGTCAAGTTAAGGAAAATATCAGTCTAGATATTGATTACAATCGAGTCTTTGAACAGATAAAGTATCATTCAATTTTCATGATAAATAGAAGTGCCACATATATGAGAAATGATGATCTATTCAGTCGAGAAATTGTTGAAAAATATCCAGTGGCAGTAGATTTAGCTATTATGACAGTTAATTTATTAGAAAGTAAACTGCATATTAAGATTTCAGATAAAGAATTGGGTTATTTAGCACTTTATTATCAAATGGAAATAGAAGATGAAAAAAGAGGGAATCCTCAATATCATAAAGTTGCGATTGTTGGTGAAGTAAGTAAAAGTATTCAAAATTTGATTATTAGTAGGTTAAATGAAACTTTTCAAGGAACAACTGAAGCGGATATTTTCAAGAGTAGTGAAAGTTTCAAGAAATCATCTGAACGTTACTTGATTGTATTTTCAACTTTACCACTTGAAAGTAAAGATGTTACAACTCCAATTGTTAGAATTCAGAGTATCTTTAAGAATGACGAATTAGTTAGCAAAGTAACTCTATCGCAAGTTATGGCGGGAATTAGTAGCCAACAAGTAAAATTTAGAATTCAAAGATTTGAAGAAAGAATTTCCTATTTGAAAGCTGTTGAGAATTTAATTGATACAGAAATTTCAACAGGTGAATTATTACCAGAATTTAAGCTAGATTGGAAGAAAAGAGAAGAAAAAATGAGTAATGTCTTCCAAAATGGGATTGCAATTCCGCATATGGTTGATAAATCTAATCATTCTAGAATATTATTGACGATTGGCATCTTATCAAAAGCTGTAAAATATCAAGGAAAAGAAGTAAGAATCATTTTCTTAATAGGTATACCGCAAAATCTAAACTCTAAATTGAGTAAGATTCTGTCTCACGTATACGACTTAATCTTTATGATTTCAGGATATGATGAAATTTATAATAATTTGTTGGAATATGACATGGATTTACCATTAACACAGATAACGGAGGGAATATAGATGATTATTTTAATAGGATTGATTGTTGTAGGGGCGTTTCTCTTACAAGGATTGTTTGGAATCTTTCAAATTAAAAATTTTTCCAGAAATTATCGTGAACTAAGATTACTAGGACCTTATCGCATTCTGATTGGTAAAAATCCTAAACGTTTCTTTTCAGGTTCATTGATGTTGATAGTGATAGATAATGATGGAAATATAAAAGAAGCCCGTTTAATGCAAGGGGTTACAGTGTTTGCTAAATTTAGAACATTGAAGAAACTCGAAGGCAAAAATATCGCGGTTTTAGCCGCAGATTATCAAGAGTTAAAGAGAATGAATAAATTGACTAGACAATGTTTATTGAATGCTTACAAAACTTTTGTTGATTTTAAGACACAAAAATTGTCAGCAAGTGCTTACGATACAAGTGTAAATGTGTTTAACATGCCATTATTTACGAAGATTGGTTTAATGGCAAACAATTTGAAGGCAAATATGTCAAAGAAATTTAATTAGGAGATGATCTCATGGATATAGTTGTAAATCTTGCATCAGGTTTTATGAACCTCTTTGAAACAGGTGGAAAAACATTCATTGGTTGGATGAAGACAATCGTACCAGTTGTATTGCTATTATTGGTTTTAATGAATACAATTATTGCATTCTTAGGTGAAGAAAAGATGGATAAGATTGCTAGAGGAGCATCTAAGAACATCTTTACACGTTATCTAATTTTGCCATTCTTATCAGCATTTATGTTAGGTAATCCAATGTCCTTTACAATGGCTCGTTTCTTACCTGAATACTACAAGCCAAGTTACTACGCTGCACAAGCTCAATTCTGTCATACAAGTAATGGGGTATTCCCTCACATCAATCCAGGTGAATTGTTTGTATGGATGGGTATCGCACAAGGTGTACAAAAATTAGGTTTGAATAGTATGGACTTAGCTATTAGATACTTATTAGTAGGTTTGGTTATGAATTTCATTGGTGGTTGGGTAACTGACTTTACAACTGCTTATGTATGTCGCACAACTGGAATTAAGTTATCTAAGACAGTGGATTAATTGGAGGTAATGAACTATGAGTAAATGGAACAGTATTAAAATCGTAAAAGGCTCAGGTGGTTGGGGTGGTCCAATCGTTGTAACACCAACAGAAGAAAAACATAAAGTAGTTTATGTAACAGGTGGTAACAGACCAGATATTGTTGATACAATTGTTGAATTAACAGGTATGGAAGCTATTGATGGGTTTAAGACAGCAATTCCTGATGAAGAAATCGCATTAGCAATTGTTGACTGTGGTGGTACTTTACGTTGTGGTATTTACCCAAGTAAAAATATTTTGACAGTAAATGTTCTTCCAACAGGTAAGAGTGGTCCGTTAGCTAAATACATTACTCCAGAATTATATGTATCTGCTGTAACTCCAAAACAAATTTCATTAGTAAATGCTGAAGACGCAGAAGCAATTGTTAAGCAGCAAAATGAAAAGGCTACCAAAGAAGAAACTGCAGCTGATAAAGAAGATGGAATAGATACTTCCAAGACATTGACACAACAAGGTCATGGTGGCGGATTTATCGCTAAGATTGGTATTGGTGTAGGTAAAGTTGTTGCTACATTTAACCAAGCTGCTAAGGAATCAGTACAAACAGTTTTGAATACAATTATTCCATTTATGGCATTCGTTGCTTTGCTAATCGGTATTATCATGGGTTCCGGTATTGGTAACTGGTTCGCTAAAATCATGGTACCTCTTGCAGGGAACGTTTGGGGCTTGATGATTTTAGGTTTCATTTGTTCATTGCCATTCTTATCACCATTGCTTGGACCAGGTGCTGTAATTGCCCAAGTTATCGGTACTCTAATTGGTGTTGAAATTGGTAAAGGTCATATTCCTCCACAATATGCATTACCAGCATTGTTCGCTATCAATACTCAAAATGCTTGTGACTTCATTCCTGTTGGTTTAGGTCTTGAAGAAGCTAAGCCAGAAACAGTTGAAGTTGGGGTTACATCTGTATTGTACTCACGTTTCTTAAACGGTTTACCTCGAGTATTTGTAGCATGGTTAGCTAGTTTTGGATTATATTCAGGAAAATAAAAGTAAAAAATGAATTGATGATGAGGTGTGATTTATTATGTTCTTACAAAAGAAAAAGACTAAACTTTACGAAACAGAAGTTATAGAAATTGGTGAAGAAGCTAAGAATTTCAAGGAAATTAAAATGGTTATCTTATTTGGTGAAGGTGCTCCAGATGCGCTTAGACCATCTTGCTACATCATTAAAGTAAATGAATTATCTGGCGAAATAAAGGCAGGCATGACTTTACAAATTGACGATGAAAAATACAAAATAACAGCAGTAGGTAACGAAGTTCAAACTAACTTGAAGAACTTAGGTCATATAGCTATTAATTTCACAGGAGATAAAACTGCTACATTACCAGGATCAATGTACGTAGAAGAAAAGGAATATCCTGAAATTAATGAAGGTACAAAAATTGCTATTATAAAATAAATTAGGGAAGCATAGGGAACGTTGAGGTTTCTCTATGCTTTTCTAGCATGAAAGGACAAAATAGATATGGAATTTTTATTAGATACAGTTGATTTGAAAAAGATTAAATATTACTGTGATAAATTAAATGTTAAAGGAGTAACTTCTAATCCAACGATTCTAAAAAAAGCTGGAGTAGGCGATGATTTATTCGTACATCTAAAAAAAATAAAGGAAATTATTGGAGATGAAAGAGAACTCCACGTACAAGTTGTAGCACCTTCTGTATCTGGAATGATAGATGAAGCTCACAAAATTGTAGATGAAGTAGGCAAGGATGTATATATTAAAGTTCCAACTACTTTAGATGGGTTAGAAGTCATGAAAAAACTAAAGGCTGAAGGAATTAGAGTAACAGCAACTGCAATTTATACGGAATTTCAAGGTTATCAAGCAATTAATGTTGGTGCTGACTACTTGGCTCCTTACTATAATAGAATGTTAAATCAAAATATTGATTCAGCTGAGGTTATTAGAAATCTAGCTAAAAGAATTAACTTAGATAATAGTAATACTAAAATTTTAGCTGCAAGTTTCCATAATGTAGCACAAGTAAATGAAGCATTAAGCAATGGTGCTCAAGCTGTAACAGTTGGTCCTGATATTGTAGCATCTGCTTTTAAGATGCCATCTATTTCTCAAGCTGTGGCAGATTTTAGAAATGACTGGGAAAGTCTATATGGTGACAAAAATATAAATAACTTATAGTAAGTATAATAAAAAACCTCTGAGACAGATTCTCAGAGGTTTTTATTAGGATTAAACTAATTAGTTTACACGTGTTGAAGCATTGCCAGTTTCCAATACTTCTAAAGTAGCATTCAAACCACCTTCAACTAAGTTTTTAACAGCTTCATCAGTGTAGTAAGCTACGTGTGGTGAGTAGATAATCTTATCAGATTCGAGTACTTTCTTGAATGTTTCGTCTTCAATATCTTTTCCAGTTAGGTCAATAGGAACTAATGGACCTTCGTGTTCGTAAACGTCAAGACCAGCTCCAGCTAAAAGACCATCGTCTAAAGCTTTCAATAAATCTTCTGTATCAATTAAAGCACCACGAGCCATATTAACTAGTACAGCATCAGATTTGAATTTCTTGAACATTTCATAGTTAAACATATGATGATTTTCCTTGAAAGCAGGCATATGTAAGGAAATAATGTCTGCATCGCGGATAGCATCTTCTACGGAATCACGATATTCCAAGATACCATCTAATTTATCACTAGGATATAAGTCATAGCCGACAACTTTAGCGCCGAAACCATGGAAGATTTTAGCTACATGGTAACCAATACGTCCAGTTCCGATAACAGCAACTGTCATGTCACCGACAACACGACCTCTGATTTCAGGTTCCCATGAGAAATTATGTTCCTTAACACGTTTTTCGATTAGTGGGAATTTACGTACTAAGTTCAATGCTGTAGTTACAGTGTATTCAGCAATTGATTCTGGGGAGTAGCTAGGCACGTTAGTAATAATAATGCCATTTTCTTTAGCAGCATCTAAATTGTACATATCATAACCAGCACTACGTTGTGCGATTTGTTTAATACCAAATTCTTTCAATTTAGGATATAAATCATCAGTAACTTCCGCTACTTGCATTAAAGTTAGACCGTCAAAACCCTTAACTTCATCAATAGTATCGGATGTAAGAATGTCACTAGTCATATCAATGTTAACGTTGTGTTCTTTTGCCCAGTTTTCAGCCATTGGACGTTCTTCATCACGAACACCAAACATTTTGATTGAAACCATTAAAAATTCCTCCTCATATAAATGATAACCTTTACAATATGTATTATATCATTATTATAGCAGAATGCTTAAATATAAGTGTTAAATTTAATTAATTTTTTACGTTTTTCTCTAATAAAAAAAAGAAACTAAAGAAAAATATATTTACATTGCTCACAATCTCACTTATAATAGTGTATATATTTTACATAAAGAAGGTGACGAATTTGGAAACAACAAAGATTACACCCAAAGTTTTCATTGATCGTGTTTTAGGCGGTACTGCCATCGGGATTATAGTTGGTTTAATTCCTAATGCTGTTCTTGCCGCTATCCTCAAGATGTTCGGCACTAATCCTTTTGCCGTACATTTAGGACAAGCAGCAATTATTTTCCAATTAGGAACACCTTTAATTATTGGTACATTGATTGCTCAAAAGTTTGGCTTTGATGGAATGAAGATGACCGTAGTTGGTGGAGCCGCGTTTGTAGGTTCTGGCGTAATTAAATACTTCCCAGCGTTGAATAAAACAGGTGCCTATGTAGGTGCTGGAACAGGTGATATTATTAACACTATGTTAACAGCATCGATTGCAGTTGGATTAATTCTGTTGATAGGCGATAAATTTGGATCAGTAGCAATTGTTTTAACACCAATTGTAGTAGGAGCAGGTGCTGGCTTAATTGGATTCTATATGTATCCATATGTTACAGCGATAACTTCCGCAATTGGTAATGTGATTAACACATTTACAGAATTACAACCAGTTTTAATGTGTATTTTAATTGCCTGCTCTTTTGCAGTGTTAATTATCTCTCCAATTTCAACAGTAGCGATTGCGATGGCTATCCAAGTTAACGGTTTAGCTGCTGGTGCTGCTGCAATGGGAGTTGCTGCAACAACACTTGTACTTGTAGTAAACTCATGGAAAGTTAACAAGCCAGGGGTAACAATCGCGATTGCCTTAGGTGCGATGAAGATGATGATGCCTAACTTATTTAGACGTCCAATTATCTTAGTACCATGTTTCTTTACAGCAATAATTTCTGCAGTTCCTGTAGCTTTGATGTCAATTTCTGGTTCTCCTGCTTCCGGTGGTTTTGGTTTAGTAGGTTTAGTAGGACCATTAGCATCAATTGAAAAAGGCTTAGGCGTTGTCGCAGCATTGCTAGCATGGTTAGTTATTCCAGTTATTGCGTCACTTGTTGGTCAATTCTTATTTGAAAAAGTATTTAAGCTATATGACCGCAAAGATGTTTTTGAATTTTTAGGTTAGAAAATATTAGAGTTGAATAATTGATGAAGACACTAGAGAAATCTGGTGTCTTTTTAAATGATGAATTATTAAATATATCAAATATAGATATAGGAGAAATTCTAAAATTTATGCAAATAAAGCGATATCAAAGTTTATTTTGCATAAATTAAGAAATTGGTCCTATGTCGAAATCGCAAAAATTAACCTAATAGTTTATAGTTTAATGACCTAAGCTTTGTTAGTATATAAGTGTACCGATGAAGCTAGTGGATAAGGTGTGACAAGCCGCCTAGCCATACGTCTCTTAATAACTACTATGACGAAATATACGGATACGTTTATTTTTTCTAATTTCCACTTAGGTAGTACTAATTGGGAGCAACGAAAAAAAGTTGTGTAGAGAGAAGCAAGGGGACTCATATCTGAAACTAAGACACTTGCCGTCAGGGATTCGCAATATGCCATCTTCAGTTAATTAAGGCTGATTACCTTAGGAACCAAAGAAGAATATCAATTAAGAATTCGTGTCGTGAAGTTGTAGTAACGCAACTATAACTGACGAGTAAGGTTTGAGTAGCCAAAATCGACAATATTACATTAACTGGAACATTGCACATGTTTGGTGAAAATTGGATAGGAAAAGGTCTATGCCCTGAACTTGAAATGCGGACTAGGTCGTGGAAGTTGCTAGCCATGATGTGCTAGTCTGATTCAGTAGTCTAATAAGTCCAGATACAAGAGTATCCCACGTAAGCCAATACGTGTCGGTTTACATAATTTTTAGTCAATGCAAATTTTGCGTTGGCTATTTTTGGTATAAAGTGTTAGAGGTATGTATAATTAAATTGAGGTGATTACATGAAGCCAATGTATATTTCGATAAATTCAGAAAAAACTGGTGCTAACCTAAAAAGTTTATTCAAAAACAATGGGTACAGTGTACGTGACATTCAATCAGTTATGGGATTTGAGAATCCACAATCCATTTATAAATGGTTATCTGGTAGATCATTACCTAGTTTGGATAACTTAGTCATTCTCAGTAAGGTTCTACATACCACAATCGAAGACATCCTCGTTGTTGACGGGGATGTTGTTTTTTTATTTTTTATAAGAAATAATTTACGATAATTAAGAATTTCATACATACTCTACAATAGTTCTAGCCTAGAAGCATTTAATATGGTAATCTTTTAAAAGATAATATAGGTAAAGAGACTTAAATTTAAAATTGAAATAAAAATTTTTTAAAAATTGTATCAAGTGGGTGATTGTTGGTAAGGATGTTTGAAAGAAAAAAATTTTTTTTAGTTTTGCTAGGTTTAATGTATAGTAGTGTGCTTGCTTTGATTTCCTATGCATTTATTATGACTGAAAAGATACTAAGTCATATTTTGTGGGAATCAGTTTCTCAATGGTTGCATGTAAATTTTGTGTATTCGTTACTAGTATTAACTATTTTATGTAGCGTGGTTATTTTTTTAAAGATTAAATGGGGTAATTTACCTAAGACTAGTCATGAATTATTACACGAATTTAAAGCTAAAGGAACAGCATCATATAGAAAGACATGGCATAGTTTGCTGCTAGCTTTAGTGATTTTAATTTCAGGAGCTGGAGTTGGTCCTGAGGCTCCTTTATTGGGAGCAGTTATTGCTTACTCTATTTGGCAGGCAGATAAACTTAGATATTTAGAAGCAAATTGGAACCAGTTGGAAAAATCTAATCCTATAAAGTGGATAAAGTATATTTTTCATCCTAGTCATTATTTGTTATCTTATTCAATTAATCAAAAGAAGATTGGAAAAACTTGGCGAAACTTATTAATTGCGAATGGCTTACTTGCCTTTTGGTTAATGATGAGATTAACTGATCAGCCATCATTTGTGACTAAGTTAGGAAAAACTAATTGGTCTATGGTAGATTTATTAGTATTTTTACCTCTTTGTTTGTATGGATTTGTTTTTGGTAAAAGCTATAGTTGGTTAAAAAAAGTAATTTTTATAAATTTAGATCATTTGAAGATCTCTTTACCATTTAAAATTTGTATAGGTGCAATGGTTATTTTCTTAATGAAACTATTTATTCCAACGTTACTATTTTCGGGTCAACATAGTTTACATACTGTTGCTAAACTCGGTATGAGTACACCTGTTGTAATATTATTTATTTTATCTCTTATAAAGTTATTGTTCTTAGATTTATGTTTATGGACAGGATGGACTGGAGGGGACATTTTTCCAGTAACATTTGCAGCTTTTCTACAAGGATTTGGAATGGCACAACTTTTTCCACAAATAGATAGTTTATTTGTTGTCTTAGTTGTTAGTGTGTCTATAGCTATCACTCTCCTTGAAAAAGAATGGTTAGCAGGTATCTTTATAAGTTTATTTTTCCCAATTACTCTTTTCCCAGTTTCGTTACTTGTAATTGGATTGACAATTCTGGGGAGAAAAATAAAAATGAAATTTAGTAGAATATAATTATTTATCAATTATTAAAAATGTAGACATTCGCGTTGTTAACGGGAATGTTATTTTTTACTAAAAGAATATTTTGCAAGTATGATTAAATTTTATTGACAAAAGTATAGTAAAGTTATATGATTTGGTTAATGAAATGAGAGGAGTGTGAATATTATGTCAAAATTTATTAATACACAATGTTGTTGTTTGGTAACATGTTGTTCAGTAGGCAACATGGATTTTGGCATGCAGAAAATTAGATTCACACTTCCAAGATTGGATTAAACTGTATATATTTATTATCGGTACCGATGCAGATTAATTTAATCAGTTAGATTATATGAGATAATAATAACTGGACTTGCGATTCTAATTTTTTGGAGTTGCAAGTCCTTTTTGTTTATCTGGAAGGATGGATGATGAACTGTTTATAGATTAAAAACACATCTTACATAAAGGAGAAAATAAAGATGAAAAGAATTAAAGCAATTATTACTGGAATATTTATAAGTTTAACCGCAGTTTTGTTAGTTGCATGTGGAAAATCTACTAGTGAAAATTCTAAACAAGTTTTAAATTTAAGTACAACTGGACCATTAGATACTATTGATATTTCTAAGTCTACTGGTTATGGTCAAACAGGAAATGTTTTTGAAAGCTTTTATCGACTAGGTAAAGATGGTAAAGTAACCCCTGGACTAGCTAAGAGTGGTCAGGTTTCACAAGATGGTAAAACATGGACTTTTACTTTGAGAGATGCAAAGTGGAGTAACGGTGATAAGATTACTGCTCAAGATTTTGTATATTCCTGGAGAAGAACAATTGATCCTAAGACAGCTTCGCCATATGCTTATTTGTTCTATGATGTAAAGAATGCTCAAGCTATTAATGAGGGTAAAATGTCAGCTGATAAGTTAGGAATAAAGGCTGAAGGTGATAACAAGGTTGTTATTACATTAGATAGACCTATATCATATTTTAAAGTCTTAATGACATATCCATTATTTGGACCACAAAATGAAAAAGTAGTACAAAAGTATGGTAAGAAATATGGAACTAATTCTAAATACATGGTGTATTCAGGACCATTTAAAGTTAAAGATTGGAATGGTACTTCGGATAAATGGTCATTTGTAAAGAATAATCAATATTGGGATAAAAAAGTAGTAAAACTACAAAAGATTAACTATCAAGTAGTTAAAAATACCAATACAGGTTATCAATTATTCCAACAAGGTAAGTTGGATTTAACACCATTATCTAGTGAGCAAGTTAAGAATCTACATAACAAGCCAGAATTCAAGCAATACTCTTATTCTTACGTTGCATATTTAGACTATAACTTTAATGATTCTAATGAAGTAAATCGTAAGGCACTAAATAATAAGAATATTAGATTAGCTTTATCATTGGCGATCGACAGAAAGACACTTACAAAGAAAGTTTTCGGCGATGGATCTAATGTACCAACTGGATTTGTAGCATCCGATTTAGCTTCTAATCCAAGCACAGGTAAAGATTTCGCAGAAGAACAGAAAGTAGATAATACGGTTGATTATAATGAAAAATTAGCTAAGGAATATTGGAAAAAAGGATTACAAGAAATTGGTGAAAAGAATTTGAATTTCACAATTCTAGCTTCTAATGAAATGGCTAATAATGATGCCTTAACTCAATATTTACAATCACAATACACAAAGGTACTACCGGGAATTAAGATTTCTGTACAAAACATTCCTGGAAATAGTGCATTATCTAAAGCTCGCAAAGGTAACTATGATATTTATGTATCAGGTTGGGGTGGAGACTTCAAAGATCCAATCACATTCATGCAAATTCCAGTTACAGGAACTTCGTACAATTATGGAAAATATTCTAATAAAGAATATGATGCTTTAATTGAAAAAGCGCAAAATGAAGATGCCAATGATGTTAATAAGCGTTGGGAAGATTTAGTAAAAGCAGCTCGAATCTTTAATGCTGATCAAGGTGTAACGCCTCTATATCAACAAACAACATCTTATATGCAAAATACAAAAGTGAAGGGTATTATTCAAAATACTGCAGGTACACAATGGAATTACAAATACGCTTATATTAAATAGGTAAGAACTCGTCTAGAATGAATTTCTAGGCGAGTTTTTAAGTTGTGCTAAATAATTTGTATAAGAGTATTGATTATGTTGTATGTAAGCGTTATTCTATATTTGTAAACTTATTATAAAGATTATTA
Organism: Ligilactobacillus sp. UO.C109; assembly: GCF_026847815.1. Lineage (NCBI taxonomy): Bacteria > Bacillati > Bacillota > Bacilli > Lactobacillales > Lactobacillaceae > Ligilactobacillus > Ligilactobacillus sp. UO.C109. The sequence continues at coordinate 67,198 of NZ_JAPSFH010000003.1, forward strand.
CTTAATTACAAATAAATTTAAGGGAATATATTGTAAAAATACTTAAATCCAATCGTTAAGTTAAGTAATTTGTCTTATAATGTTATTGATAAGAAAATTCCAGGAAAGGTAACTATTTTATAGTGGTGATTTAAATGTCAGTATTAGAAGTTAAAGATTTACATGTAACTGTTGAAGGAAAGGAAATTTTAAAGGGCGTTAATTTAAAGATGTCGACTGGTGAAATTCATGCAATTATGGGTCCGAATGGTACTGGGAAATCAACACTTTCTTCAACTATTATGGGAGATCCTGCTTACAAGATTACAAAGGGAGATATTTTATTGAATGGTAAAAGTATCATTGATTTACCAGTTGATGAACGTGCTAGAATGGGACTATTTTTAGCAATGCAATATCCACAAGAAATTCCAGGAGTAACTAATGCAGAATTTGTTAAGAGTGCGATCAATGCTCGTCGTCCCAAAGATGATCCGATTCCTTTAATGGATTTCATCAAACGTTTAGATGAAACATTAGAAACATTGGATATGTCTGAAGAAATGGCTGATAGATATTTAAACGAAGGCTTTTCTGGTGGTGAAAAGAAACGTAATGAAATTATGCAGATGATGATGATCAGACCCGAATTCGCAATATTAGATGAAATTGACTCTGGACTAGATATTGATGCACTTAAAGTCGTTTCTCGTGGTGTCAACCAAATGCGTGGCGATAATTTTGGATCTTTGATTATTACTCACTATCAAAGACTCCTGAACTACATCGTTCCAGATTATGTACATGTTATGATGGATGGCCAACTTGTCAAAACTGGTGGCCCAGATTTGGCAATTCGTTTGGAAAAAGAAGGATACGCAAAACTTCGTGATGAACTTGGACTAGATATTAAATTAGTTGATGAAAATGCTTAGGGGGCTTGTACAATGAAACAATTATCCATAGATGAATTGATTGAACTTCGAAAAGAGCCCGAATGGTTTAGAGCTAAGCGAAATGAAGCTAAACAATTAATTGAAACTACTAAATTGCCTAGTTTCCAAAAAATTAAGTATCATGACTGGGATATAAATGTTGATGGGACGAGTGTAATTGATGATCAACCTAAATTTGATACTAACGCTGATGTCTATCAATATGCTAGTAATAAGGCACAAATTAAGTTACCATCAGAATTTCTTGATAAGGGTGCAATTGTCGAAGACTTTGAAGATGCTTTGATTAATCATGAAGACATTATGAAGAAATACTTTATGGAAAAAGGATTAAAAATGGACGATAATCGCTTGTTAGCAGAACATGTAGCAAATCTTCAAAGTGGAGTTTTGGTTTATGTACCTAAAAATGTAGACTTAGAAACACCATTAACATGCGAATATATTCAAAATTCACGAGTTGAGGAAGATTATGTTCACCATGTACTAATTGTTACAGAAGCAAATAGTTCACTATCTTATGTGGAACGTTTAAAAACAGATGGTGATAAGAAAAATACAGCTAACATCGTGGTTGAAGTTATCGCTGGTGATGGAAGTCGAATTCACTTTGCTAGTGTCGATAATTTAAGTAAGAACACAACTGCTTATATGAATCGTCGTGGATACTTACAAAGAGATTCCAAGATTGACTGGGCAATGGGTATGATGAATTCTGGTTTAACAATCGGTGATTTTGATTCTGATTTAGTTGGCGATGGCTCTCATGCTGAATTAAAAGTCGTAGGTATTTCAACAAGTGATCAAATTCAAGGAATTGATACACGAGTTACAAATATTGGAAAGAATACAATCGGTCATATCTTACAACATGGTGTTGCTTTAGATGAATCCGAATTAACTTTCAACGGCATCGGACATGTAATGAAGAGAAGTAAAGGCTCTGATGCACAACAAGAAAGTCGTATTTTAATGTTATCTCCACAAGCTAGAGGGGATGCTAATCCAATTTTGCTAATTGATGATAATGATGTTACTGCAGGACATGCGGCAAGTATTGGTCGTGTAAATCCTGAACAATTATATTACTTAATGAGTCGTGGCTTACAAAAACGTTTAGCTGAAAAATTAGTAATTAGAGGTTTCCTAGCTCCTGTTTTAGATGAAATACCTTTGAAAGAAATTCGCAATGAGTTTAGTGAATTGATTGAAAGAAAGGTAAGTTATGATGAAGAAAACTAGTGATTTAAGGAAAGATTTTCCTCTTTTAGAAACTAAAATGAACGATCAGCCTTTAACTTACTTAGATAGTGCAGCTACTTCGCAAAAGCCTAAGCAAGTAATTGACGAAATTGCTGACTACTATAATAAATACAATAGTAATATTCATCGCGGTGTTTACAATTTAGCAGTCGAAACAACTGATAAATATGAAAATGTAAGACATAAAGTGGCAAATTTTATTAATGCTTATCGCGATGAGGAAGTACTTTTTACCAAGGGAACAACTCAAAGTTTGAACTGGATAGCACAAGGTTATGTTAGATATAACTTACATGAAGGCGATGAAATTGTTACCACCTATATGGAGCATCACAGTAACATTGTTCCATGGCAAGCAATTGCACAAGAAAAGAATCTAAAGGTAAAGTATGTAACTTTAACTGAAGAAGGTAAACTTGATTTAGACGATTTAAAGCAAAAGGTTACTGATAAAACAAAGATTGTAGCAGTTACTCATGTTTCTAACGTTTTAGGAACAATTAATCCAATTAAAGAAATTGCAGCTATTGTTCATCAAAGTAATGCAATTTTAGTAGTTGATGGTGCTCAATCTGTACCACATTTACCAGTAGATATACAAGATTTAGAAGCAGACTTTTATGTATTTTCTGGCCATAAGATGTTAGGACCTACTGGAATTGGTGTTCTCTGGGGAAAGTATGAACTCTTAGAAAAAATGCATCCTTTAGAATATGGCGGAGAAATGATTGACAGTGTAACAACTGAAAAATCAACATTCAAAGAGATTCCTTGGAACTTTGAAGGTGGAACGCAAAATATTGAAGGTGTACTAGGTCTTGGTGCAGCGATTGATTATTTAGAAGAAATCGGAATGGAAAATGTGGCTCGAAACGATGAGGACTTACAAAAGTATGCACTTGAAAAGTTAACTAATATTAAGACTATTGAAATTTATGGTCCCAAAGATCCTGATCAAAGATGTGGAGTAGTATCCTTTAATTTGAAAGGTATTCATCCCCACGATGTAGCAACTTTTTTAGATGCTGATGGAATTGCAGTTAGAGCTGGTCACCATTGTGCACAACCACTTATGGATTGGTTAGGTGTGAGTGCTACTTTGAGAGCAAGTTTCTATTTTTATAATACTTATGGAGAAATCGACAAATTAGTAGATTCTCTAAAGAAAGTAGAGGAATTTTTCCAAATATGAGTAATTTAAATAATTTATATCGACAAGCAATTTTAGAAGAAGCTAACCATCCACGACATAAAGGTAAGTTAGAAAATAAAAGTGTTGAAGTTGAATTGAGAAATCCGACTTGTGGCGATGTTATTACCTTAACTGCATTAATTGAGGATAATAAGATAAAAGATATTGCTTTTGATGGCTATGGTTGCACAATTTCTCAATCATCCGCAAGTATTATGACAAATGAAGTATTAAATAAAGACTTCGATACAATAAAAAACATGGTATTGTCATTTTCCGATATGATTACAAAAGAAGTAAAACCTGATAGAAAAGTTTTAGGTGAGGCAATAATTTTAGAAGGGGTTAAACAATTCCCAGCTCGAATTAAATGCGCAATGTTATCATGGAAGGCAATTTATCAACTTATTGAGAAGTATGAAGGAAAGGGTGAAAAGAATGATTAGTGAAGATATAAAAGACATTGGTGGCCAATATAAATATGGCTTTAAAGATGATATTGAACCAATATATACAACTGGTGAAGGTCTTAGTGAAGAAGTTGTAAGAAATATTTCTAAAGCTAAAAATGAACCTGAATGGATGTTGGATATTAGATTGGCTGCTTATGAAAAGTACAAGACTTTGAAGATGGCTAATTTTGGACCAGATTTGTCAGAATTGGATTTAGATCATATTAATTATTTTAGACGTGATACTGATACAGTAGCTAGAAAATGGGAAGATGTTCCACAAGAAATTAAAGATACCTTTGATCGCTTAGGCGTACCAGAAGCTGAACGCAAGTATTTAGCAGGTTCTTCTGCTCAATATGAATCAGAAGTTGTTTACCATAATATGAAAGAAGATTTTGCCAAAAAAGGTATCATATTTATGGATACAGATTCTGCAGTTCAAGAATATCCGGAATTAGTAAAGAAATATTTTGGAAAGTTAATACCAGCAGATGATAATAAGATGGCCGCGCTTAATACTGCTGTTTGGTCTGGAGGAACATTTATTTATGTGCCTAAGGGAGTGAAAGTTGAAACACCTATTCAAAGTTACTTCCGAATTAATGCCGGAAATTCAGGACAATTTGAAAGAACACTAATCATTGTCGATGAAGGTGCTAGTGTTAACTATGTAGAAGGTTGTACTGCTCCTAATTATTCACAAGATTCCTTACATGCGGCAGTTGTTGAAGTAAATGTTTTGAAGGATGCTTATTGCCGTTATACAACAATCCAAAACTGGTCCAACAACGTATATAGTTTGGAAACAAAACGTGCTAGAGCTTTGGAAAATGCTACTATGGAATGGGTAGACGGTAACCTTGGTTCTAAAGTAACTATGAAATATCCAAGTATCTATTTAGATGGTGAAGGTGCACATGGAAATATGTTATCTATTGCATTTGCGGGCAAAGGTATTGACTCTGATACTGGTGCAAGAATGATTCATAATGCTAAGAATACATATTCGTCAACTGTATCAAAATCTCTCTGTAAAGATGGAGGAATTGCTGACTATCGTGGGTATGTAAGGTTTAATAGAGATAGTGATGGTTCGTTTGCGCACGTTGAATGTGATACTATCATTATGGATGATGAGTCTTCAAGTGATACAATTCCATTTAATGAAGTATTAAATAGTAATGTTTCAATGGAACATGAAGCTAAAGTTTCTAAAATTTCTGAAGATCAGCTTTACTATTTGATGAGTAGAGGTATTTCTGAAGAAAAGGCTACTGAAATGATTATTATGGGATTTGTTGAACCATTTACTAAAGAACTACCAATGGAATATGCAGTCGAATTGAATAGATTGATTGAATATCAAATGGATGGTAGTGTAGGTTAATTATAAAAAAGCATGCTTTTTAAGTATGCTTTTTTATATTATTGTGAAACATGTATATAATTATAAATTTTGCTAAATTAGTACTAATTACTCATATGATGTATAATTTAATCGTAATGAAAGCGGTTTATATAATTTAAATATGTATATAAAAACGGTATTATTTTTATATTTCGTGAGGAAGTGTACAAATTGAAAGTTACGTATGTATTGAAAGTTAAGACTAATTTTTTTTGGGATAGCTTAAATGTTATAAGGGCTAGTATTTTAGGTGCCAATGATGGGATTATTTCAGTATCTGGAATCGTGTTAGGTGCTGCAGGGGCTAATCTTAATAGTAAGACCCTTTTAATCAGTGGTTTGTCTGGCATGCTAGCTGGAGCTTGTTCAATGGCTGGTGGAGAATGGATATCTGTAAGTACCCAAAGAGATATTCAAGAAAAAACAATGGAAAGACAAAGTCAGTTGGAAAATGAAGACTGTGAAAATTGTCCGATAAAATTGCAAAAGAATGATATCTTAATGCCGTTTCATGCTGCAGCCAGTTCTTTCTGCTCATTTATAATCGGGGCAATGATTCCATTATTGACGATGATTCTAGCAAGACCAGAACATCGCGTGGTATTTACATTAATTGCGATGATTGCCTCATTATCAATTAATGCAGTAGTTTGTACACACAACTCTGAGGTTTCAACTAGCAAAACAATTTTACGAAATGTTATAACTGGATTGTTAACGACGTTAGTTACCTTTATTTTAGGGGCGTCAGTATAGATACTTTTAAAGGTCCTATACCTAAATTTTATTGGGTATAGGGTCTTTTTTTGTAATTTTAAGAAATTCTAAAATAAAATTAATGAAATTTATATTTTGATACATAAATCACATTTTTAAAGTTTATAAACTGTTGTCAAAAGCATTGTCATATTAACATTTATAATGATTAAAATAAATGATAGCGTTTATAAGATTTTTTGAAAATAAAAAACATTGTGAACGATTTTTCATTGAATTTAATTTAACTAAGGTGTAGTATTAACAGTGTAGAAAACGTTTTCTTAAAAATCACAAAGGAGGCTTTGAGCATGGTTGAAAAGACTCAAATGCAAAACGTTGATGTAAAAGATGCTTGGGAAGGATTTAGAGGAAAAGAATGGAAAGAAGAAATTGATATTCGTGAATTTATTCAAGATAACTTCACTCCATATGATGGAGATCAATCTTTCCTTGAAGGACCAACCGAAGCTACAACGAAGTTAAACGATAAATTAATCGACTTAAAATTAAAAGAACGTGCACATGGTGGACCTCTTGAAGCTGATACAAAAGTAGTATCAACAATTACATCTCATAAACCAGGTTATTTAGACAAGTCATTAGAAAAGATTGTTGGTTTACAAACAGATAAACCTATGAAACGTGCACTTATGCCATATGGTGGTATCAGAATGGCTAAAGGTGCCTTGGAAGCTTATGGATTTAAGATTGATCCAGAAACAGACTTCGTATTTGAAAATCTATCTAAGACACATAACCAAGGTGTATTTGATGCATACACAAGCGAAATCATGAAAGCTCGCCACAACAAGATTATCACTGGACTACCAGATGCATATGGTCGTGGCCGTTTGATTGGTGACTTCCCACGTGTTGCATTGTATGGTATTGATCGTTTAATCGAAGAAAAGAAAAAAGATTTGGAAAATTGTGGCGATGGTGAGATGACTAACGACATAATCCAGATGCGTGAAGAGATTTCTGATCAAATCAAAGCCTTAAATGATATGAAGATTATGGCTGAGTCTTATGGCTATGACATTTCCAAACCAGCTACAACAGCTAAAGAAGCAATTCAATGGTTATACTTTGGATATTTAGCATCTATTAAACAACAAAATGGTGCTGCTATGTCTATTGGTCGTATCGATTCATTCATCGATATTTACATTGAACGTGATATGAAGCGTGGTATTTTAACTGAAAAAGAAGCACAAGAATTAATTGACCAATTCACAATGAAATTGAGAATGGTATGCTTCATTCGTACACCAGCTTACAACTCACTATTCTCAGGTAACCCTATCTGGGCAACATTATCAATTGCTGGTATGGGCTTAGATGGACGTCACCATGTAACTAAGACATCATATCGTTTCTTAAATACATTGCATAATATGGGTGCCGCACCAGAACCAAATATCACATTACTTTGGTCTGATCGTTTGCCTGAATCATTTAAGCACTATGCTGCAAGTGTATCTATTGCAAGTTCTACAATTCAATACGAAAACGATGACTTAATGATGAAGACATGGGGAACAGACTACTATGGCATTGCTTGCTGTGTATCTGCACAACCAATTGCAAATGGTATGCAATTCTTCGGAGCTCGTGCAAATCTAGCTAAGGCTGTATTGTATGCTATCAATGGTGGTAAGGATGAACTTACAAAACAACAAGTAGGTCCTGCATACGAACCAATTAGCTCAGAATACATTGACTACGATGAATTCATGAAGAAATTCGATGACATGATGGAATGGATTGCTGATATTTATGTAAATGCTTTGAACACAATTCATTACATGCATGACAAGTATTACTATGAATCAGCACAAATGGCATTGAAAGATACATTAGTAGATCGTAGCTTTGCTACAGGTATTTCTGGATTGTCTGTTGCTGCTGACTCAATTTCAGCTATCAAGTACGGACATGTTAAAGTAATTCGTGACGAAGATGGTATTGCTGTTGACTTTAAAGCAGATCATGACTTCCCTCGTTATGGTAACGATGATGATCGTGTTGACGATATTGCTGCATGGCTTGTTAAGGAACTATTTACTAAGATGAGCAAGCATCATCTATATCGTGGAGCTAAGTTAACAACATCCGTTCTTACAATTACTTCAAATGTTGTTTATGGTAAGAACACAGGTACTACTCCAAATGGTCGTCAAAAGGGTGAACCATTTGCACCAGGTGCTAACCCAGCATACGGAGCAGATACAACAGGTGCTTTAGCATCATTATTATCTGTTGCTAAATTACCATACAAGTATGCTACAGATGGTATTTCTAATACATTTGCTGTAACACCAACAACATTGGGTCATGATGAAAAGATGCAAGAAGATACATTAGTAAACATGATCGGAGGCTATATGAGAAAAGATGGTCATCATTTGAATATTAATGTATTCAATAGAGATACTTTATTAGATGCTCAAGCACATCCAGAGAAGTATCCAACATTAACAATTCGTGTTTCAGGTTACTGTGTATACTTTGCTGATCTAACTAAAGAACAACAAGATGACGTTATTGCAAGAACCTTCCATACTTCAATGTAATATTTAGAAGAGAGTAGGTGGAGAGAATGAGTGCTAATCCTTTATTGAATCCAGTTCCAACTAAAGACGGTCATGTCGTAGGCTATGTACATTCTTTGGAAACTTTTGGGGCTGTCGATGGACCAGGTATACGTTTTGTCGCTTTTATGCAAGGTTGCCATATGAGGTGTAAATTCTGTCACAATCCGGACACTTGGAAAACAAGGGTAGGTTCACAAATGACGACTGAAGAAGTTCTAAATAAGGCACTTCCTTATCGTAGCTTTTGGGGCGACAAAGGTGGAATAACTTTATCAGGTGGTGAAATTCTATTGCAAATAGATTTTGCACTAGAGTTATTCAAGATGTGCAAGGAAGAAGGTATTAGCACTTGTTTGGACACTTGTGGACAGCCATTTACAAGAAGAGAACCTTGGTTTAGTAAGTTCAATGAGTTAATGGACTATACCGACATTCTATTAGTTGATATCAAGCATATTAATTCGGACGAACATAAGAGATTAACCGGATTCCCAAATGATAATATTTTGGATATGTGCGAATATCTTTCTAGCATAGGGAAACCTGTTTGGATTCGTCATGTCCTTATCCCAGGCATCACGGATAATGATGAATACTTGAGACAATTGGGCGAGTATGTTAAGGAAAATCTTCATAATGTCGAAAAATTTGAAGTATTACCTTATCATACAATGGGCGTTCATAAGTATCATGAAATGGGTATCAGATATCGTCTTGAAGGTGTTGAGCCTCCTACGCCAGAAAGAGTAAAAAATGCTGAAAAACTGCTAGAAGTAGATAGATATCAAGGATATAAAGATTGGTATCCAGGCATTAATACTTTGGATCAACAACCAAGCTAGCTAAATTGGCAAATATAAAATAAAAACATGGTATCGCTTAGTTTTGCTAAGTAGATACCATGTTTTTTGGTTTTAAAATGTATTTTTAGTCATATAGGGGTTCACTTTTTTGAAGATAGTTAAGCATTGCTTCAAGATTACTTTCAGCATCATTTCTACCTATATTATAGAGTTCAGTCATCTTTTTAGTATTGTGTTCAAGCCTACCAACTTTAACTGGATCCTTGGGTGCTAAACAAAAAATTTCGTCGTTGTGTTCAAGTTTATTTAAAACTTCAACAGAATGATTATACATTTCAGGGCGTCTGATAGCCGTTTTAACGAATTCTGGGTATTCCTTGAAGCTATTACTGTAGAGGCGTTTTAAAGCAAAACTAGTAGGCTTTTTGCGATAATCACGTGGACGAGTACGAACAACTACAATTTTTTGAAAACCCATTTTTTGAGCGATATCAAAAGGGATAGAGTTAGCAATACCACCATCTAGACAAAGTCCTTTAGAAGTATTATGTGGCTTTGAGATGAAAGGCATAGATGAAGAAGCTTCTAAAGCATCAATTAAGTCTTGGCCAGGTTGGGGATTACGTAGCGTCACAGCTTTTCCGCTTTCTAGAGAAGTAGCTACAACAATAAAATCAGTTTCAGACTTTAAATAAGCTTTATTATCGAAATTATGCCAATCTAATCCATGATCATCAAATAAGAAATCTAAGTTAATAATACTTTCATGCTTAAAAGGGCGTGCTAAAGAGATATAGTCATGATCTTTACGGTATTTAACATTTACATTATAAGTTCTTTGATATTGTTTTGAAACGAAATTAGCACCATTTAGAGACCCTGCAGAAACTCCAATAACACAATCAAATTGAATATCATGTTCCAAAAAGGTATCTAGAACGCCAGAAGTATAGAGGCCACGCATTGCACCACCTTCTAAAACTAGAGCTGCATTGTAATACATGTAACCATTCCTTTCGAAAAATAACTAGAATTAATATAAACCTAAAAAGTAGAGATAGCAAGAATACAAAGGAATAATAAGAGAATTTAAATATTTAATTAGCCAAAAACAATGCAACTGTAAAATATTTAACAAAAAAACAATCTCTATCATTAAAATAGAGATTGTTGACAGCCAAATCTTTAATCAATTAAGAATACTTAAGTATATCCAAGATAAGTATTAAAATAACAACTTAATTTAATGCTTATAATCACTTATTCGACGGTTTTCATATATGATAATGCGTCGATACCCCTTAATGGTAAATAACTAGAACTAATATTGGATTCATCAATATTAAGAACATAGTCTTCTTGAATGTTTGTAACTAAGTGAGACAAATTGTTAATTTGTTCAGATTCAAAGCGGTTAAAGGATAAATTACGCTTTTTCTTCATAGCATCTTCTAATGCACGGGAAATTGAAATATTTAAGTAATGTCCAGTTTCACTGTTAGAAATACGCCATTCAATCTTATTTTCGTCATTGTTTAACTTGCTAATAATAATTTTATTCATATATAATTACCACCTTAATAAATGTAAATGCTTTCCCTAACTTACAAGTATAACTCTACTCTTATTTACGAATAAAAGCAAGGGTAAAATTGAAAATATAAGTAAATAATTGTTTTTACTTATTTAAAAAGTTGAATATCCATATAATATAAGGATTGGTATGTTAATATAATTGTTTTGATAAAGGATTATTGAATGGAATCAGTTATATAATACAAATTTGCCTTTAAAAACAACAGATCGTAGACAGATTATTAAAATCAAAATTAGGAAATTAATTTCCAATAAAATAAAAAGTTATTTTAACTTTCTGAAAAAATATGATTTTTGATAAACATCAAAATTAATCAATAAAGCTATAATGAGATTATATTACACTGTTTGGTTTTCTCTTTATCCATCTTTATGAAAAACTTACATTTTTTAGAAAGATGAATTAAGGATTAATCATGACAAAAAAGCCCCCTAATCTTTATAGTAAATTGGAGACTTTAAAGTGTATCTATTATTAAACAGTGTTAGAAGATCTTTGATCTAAGAATTTTTTATACTTTTCAACATACCATGGGTAATATGAACGATTATTTTCTTGATAAAATTTTTTATTCTCTAGCATAATGTATCCCAACAACTCATTTTTACCTTTTGTAGTGTTGGGTATAGGCAAAGCATCTTTAACGCTTTTATAGGAAACCAATTTAACTTTTGTTGGGCGTTCTAATTTATAATCTATTTTATGTCCTAATTTCTCGTAGCTAGCAACTCTTGCATTAAAACTAATAACATCCCCAACAACTAATTTTCCTAGCTCAGCAAAGCCTTTTGTGTAGTTGAACCACAGATGATCTGTAACTAGATTGTTATTTATCTTAACATTTTTGAACATAATTGTTGGAGCTAATTTATCTCTATCTAATCCACGCCTATATGTAACTTTGTAACCACACCTTGCATATTCAGCTGTAAAATTGTACCGTTTTTGACTTCCTAATTGAAGTAATTTTTCCCGAACATTCGAATCATGTATAGTCATTTTCCCCCACGCTTTCATCAATATATAAAAATAGAAGATACCACTAATCACAGTAGTATCTTCTATATATTAATTACGTAATTTATTTATTCTTTCAGCATGAGTTTCATTACCAGAATTAAAAACATATGACCCGGCAACTGCAACTGTTGCGCCAGCTTCTCGACATAGTTTAACAGTTTCTTCGTTAATTCCACCATCAACTTCTATATCAAAGTTAAGATTTCGTTCTTCTTTTATTTGATGTAGTTGGCGAATCTTTTCTAATGTTTCTGGTATGAATTTTTGTCCACCAAATCCAGGATCAACTGTCATAACAAGTACTTGATCAACAATTGATAGAACACTTTCAATTGCACTAACTGGTGTTCCTGGATTAATTACTACTTCAGCTTTAGCATTGTTTTTCTTGATTAAATCTAATGCACGATGAATGTGTGGTGTAGCTTCATAATGAACACCTACAATGTCTGCACCGGCTTTTATGAAGTCTTCTACCCAATTTTCAGGGTTATTCACCATCAAATGAACGTCAAAAACCATTTTGCTTTGTGGTCTTAATGCTTTAACTACATTAGCACCAAAAGATAGATTAGGAACAAAATTTCCATCCATAATATCAATATGGAGATATTCAGCACCGGCATCTTCTACTTTTTGTACATCAGCACCTAGATTTAACATATCAGCGCTAAGAATAGAAGGAGCTATTTTCATATAAATTCACCTCGAATTATCTGGCTTCAAGAACCTCAGGGCCATCTTGACGCCCAACAATAACAGTATTTACGATGTCTAAGAATAATCCGTGTTCGACAACTCCTACTTGATTAATTAGGTAATCTCCAAGTTCTTTAGGATTTTCAATTTTACCTAAGTGAAGATCGATAATATAGTTATCAGAGTCTGTATGAAGTAAACTGCCATCTTCATTTTTTCTAAATTCTGGATTTAATCCTTTTTCTTCAAAACGTTTAAAGACAGTACCACTACCATAAGGGATAACTTCAACTGGTAATGGAAATTGTCCTAGATCATCGACCATTTTACTTTCATCGACAATCCACATATTCTTATTAGATTTAGTTGCAACAATCTTTTCGTATAGTAAAGCTGCACCGCCACCTTTAATTCCTTGGAAGTCAGAAGAAATTTCGTCAGCACCATCGATTGTTAAATCAATATGATCAACTTCATCAATATCTTTAATAACAATACCCAAAGACTTAGCTTGTTCAGCTGTTCTAATAGAAGTTGTAACACCAACAATGTCTAGACCTTCTTCGTTTACACGTTTTCCAAGTGCATCAACCATGTATTTAACAGTTGAACCTGTTCCTAGACCGACAATCATGCCATCTTTAATCCATTCAACTGCCTTTGTACCTACTAATTGCTTTAATTCATCTTGGTTCATTAATTATACCCCTTTCAAACATCGCATACCTAAATTATACAACAATTAGTATAGTTCCGGCACCATGAATAGTAAGTATTTTCAAAATTATTCTAATTATTTACTTAATAGTATTAATCCCATGCATCTTAATAGTTCTTATGACAATTGTCATGAAGAGTAATGACTTTCAATTCTACTAACCTTAACTGATTTTGTTTATATTGAAGATGTAATATAGGGAAGGATGATAAATTATGACCACCGCACTTGAAGTAAAAAATATCAATAAAAAATATAAAAATAAAGTTGTTTTAAATGATATTAATTTTTCAATTCAATCTGGAGAAATTGTTGCCTTAATCGGTAAAAATGGTGCTGGAAAATCTACTTTGATCAATATTATTACGAAGTTAATTCAACAAGATAGTGGGCAAAGTAAGATTTTTGAGAAAGAAAAATTTGATAGAAATTTAATTGGAGTAATGATGCAAGAAAATATCTCTTTAGATCGAATAACAGTGAAAGAAATAATTAAATTAACTAGAACATATTATCGTAATCCTATGTCTTATCAAGCAATATTAGCTTTATCAGAGTTACAAAATTATATAAACCACCCTATGGATAAATTATCTGGAGGTCAAAAAAGAAAGCTACAGTTCGCTCTTACTTTAGCCGGAAATCCAGATCTAATTTTCTTAGACGAACCTACTGTAGGAATGGATGCAGAAAGTCGCACTAAATTTTGGGAGCGTATCGATGAGTTAAAGAAACAAGGGAAAACATTTTTAATTACTAGTCATTATCTAGAAGAATTAGAAAAAGTTGCTAATAGGTTTATTTTTCTGCATAATCAAAGAATTATTTTTGATGGTAGTTTAACTGAGATGGGAAAACAGTTAAAAAAGGTTCAAGTAACCTTCAATAGTGAGTTGATAAAAGATATTTTTAATAAATTACCAGCTGTACTTAGAGTAAGTGAATTGAACCACCATTATACACTTATTACAAGTGATGTTAATAGCTTAATAACTCAGTTAGTCCCCTATTTATCAGCAATTGATAATTTAGAAATTAGACAACAAAATTTAGACACATTAATGGACTCTTTAATTAGAAACGAGGAATAATCATGACCAATTTTTTATATCAACTTGAAATTGATTTTAAACGCATAATCCTAAGAAACCCAGCATTCTTCATGTTTGATTTAGCAATGCCTTTGACGTTCTATTTACTTTTTACAAAAGCCTTACCACAATATAGTAATACAATGCAATGGAAGGTAGATTATTTAGTAAGTATGGCTATTTACGGAATTCTACTTGGATCTATTATGACAGTCGCACATACACTAAGTTCCGATATAGACCGTAAATTTACACTATTTATAGATTTAAGCCCTTTTCCTAAATTTATGTATTATATTGAAATGGTCATTATTTTTGAAGTATTAAACTTACTTTGTCTTATAGGAATTGGTTTAGCCGGTATTTTAGTTAATAATCTCACATTACCGACAAAGGTTTGGATACTTTTATTAATTCTAATTCCTATTATGAGCTTGCCTCTTGTTTTATTAGGTATTTTGATTTCATCATTTAAAGATAGTAATGTTATCAATGCTTTAGCCAATATTTTAGTTTTTCCTATGGCAATTTGTAGTGGCTTATGGTGGCCGCTTGGTGTACTCCCACAATGGTTACAAAAAATTGGTAAAGTAACACCAACATACTACATTTCGAATTTATCTAATAACATTTTACATGGGAATAGCATCAACTATAATTCGCTTATAGGTTTAATAATTTGGTTTGTTGTGTTAGTCTTAGCTCTAGAAATTAGTTATATATTTACTTCAAAAAAGGATTGAAAAAACTGATGAAGAAGTTTTTGAAAAAGCACGTATTATTTCCAAGTTACGTAGGACTAGCCCCTTATTTCTGGTTACTATGGTTATTTCCAGCAGTAAGTGTGTTACTTACATTGCCCACTATTATGCGTAATATAACGTTAATTTTACTAATTATTTTTGTCAAAGTTTATAGAGATTGTTTTTTAGCCAGAGATAAAGGAGTAGTTATTAATATTTTTTGTCAATTAATTTTGGCAGCTACACTCTCTTTCTTTGCAAGATATCCATTTTTATATATTTATACGGGCTTCATTATTGGAACTTTTAGTATTAATATGAAAAACGCAAAATTAGTGATTGTTCCTTATTATGTTTTATCTACGATAAGTTTATATCTAGCTTATCCATTACCTAATATGGCAGTGGGAGATGTACCAGCGGCTATTATCAATTATTTATTCATTTTTGGAACAATTCCAGCTTCAAATTCTTTGTCAAAGAGTTATCGTTTAGGAAAACAAAATAATCGTTTAGAATTAATAGCTAGACATAGTGAACGTGACAGAATAGCTCAACAATTACATGATAATTTGGGGCAATCCTTTTCCATGTTAGCTCTAAAAGCTGAATTAGCTGAGAAGTTATTAGAGAAAGATCCAGCATTGGCTAAACAACAATTAAAAGACATTGCAGCGGCTTCTCGTCAAAATTTAGACTTGGTTAGAGAAATTGTAGCAGATATGAAACACTCTACAATACTACAAACTTTGGATATACAACAATCTAATCTGGATAAATCTGGTATAATGCTACATACAAAAAACGAAGAGATTACAGTAGATTGGAATAAGGATATTCAAAATACAATAAGTCAAATTATTACTGAGTTGGTTACTAATGCTATTCGTTACAGTCATGGGAATCTCTTTAGTGTTACTTTTAGTCAGAAGAAAAATCAATATTTAATAACTGTGCATGATAATGGGATTGGTTTTGATAAAAATATATCTTATAAAAATTCATTTGGTTTATCTGGGATAAAAAAGAGAATTGATTATCTAGATGGTAATGTTAATTTTGATAATGACAATGGTGCTAAAATAGACATAAGTATTCCTATTGTAAAGGGTGATTAAGAATGGTCAGTATATTTTTGGCTGAAGATCAGCAAATGTTAAATAGTGCTTTGGCGATGTTACTTGATTTAGAAGATGATTTTTCAGTAGTTGGAACTGAAACAGATGGTCAGGCAGCATTGGAAAAAGTTATTACGCTAAAGCCAGATGTTGCTATTCTGGATATTGAAATGCCAGGACTTTCTGGGCTAGAAATTGCCAAGCAACTTCGCCTAATGAAATTAGATATAAAAATCATAATTTTAACTACATTTGCACGTAGCAAATATTTTAAAGACGCCCTTGCTGCAAGGGTTAATGGATATTTATTAAAAGATAGTCCAAGTGATTCTTTGGTTAATGCAATAAAAACGATAATGAATGGTGATACAGTATTTGATCCTAAACTTGTTACTAGTGTTTTGAACACTGTTGATAATCCCCTAACAGATCGCGAGCAAGAAATTCTGGCAGCTTTAAAAACTTGTGCTTCAACTAAAGAATTGGCACAAAAATTTTTCTTGTCTGAAGGTACTATTAGAAATTATATCTCCTCTATTCTCAGTAAGACAGGAACACGTTCGCGCTTAGAAGCTGTAAATTTAGCTGAAAAACGAAACTGGATATAATAACTTATATTTGGTAATAGGCTTATTTTTTGTTAAAATCATATTTAAAGCCACACTCCATGGAGGGATTATATGGAACAAAAACCACTATTACTAGATATAAAACATGGATTTAATTTTCGTGATTTAGGCAGTTATAAAACATTAGATGGACGTAAGATTAAAAAGCATAAAATTCTGCGTTCTGCTAATTTGGCATATTTGTCTGAACGAGATGTTAACTATTTAGATGACTATGGTCTTAGATATGACGTAGATTTTCGTTCAATATCTGAAAAGGAAGTTGAACCTGATCGGATTAGCAATAATGTTCATTATCATTTTAATCCAGTTTTTTCAGAGGATGAGACTCGTAGTACTAAGAAAGATCAAGAGACTAGATATAAGACCTACAGCAAGATTAAAAATGCTGGTTTTGAGGATATGTTGAAAGCATATAAAGATATTGTACTTACAGATGGAGCTAAAAAAGCATATCGCCAATTCTTCGATTTATTGTTAGCTAATGATAAAGAAAATGAAGCTCTATTGTTCCATTGTACAGCTGGTAAAGATAGAACTGGTATGGGAGCTGTTTATTTGTTAACTGCACTAGGTGTAGATAGTAAAATAATCCATCAAGATTACTTAGCATCTAACATTTATACAGAAACTGTTCGAGCAAAGAAAATAGCTGATGTAAGTGGAATGGGTCCAGTGATGTCCGCGAATATCAAGGCACTATTTGAAGTTAATGAAGCTTATTTAAATCATGCTTTGCAGTTGATGAAAGATAACTTTGGTGGGATAAATAATTATTTGCATACAGAATTGAAGTTGAATGAACAAGAAGTTTCAGATTTAAGAAAGATATATTTGACAGACAAGTAAAGACTTAATGGCTGAATTAAATTCAGCTTTTTTTGTTTTAAAACACTTATAGTTGCAATGTAATTTTATATTTATCATAATAAATAAAACTGGTACCTTACTATGATACCAGTTATTTTGCTTAATTCAACTTATTTATTATTTGTTTTCTTTCAAATGGATATACGACTAACTTATTACCATTCTTATCTTTATTTAAAGTAACAGCCACTATCTGCCTATTTTCATATGTTGTATAATATAACGTTTTGTTGTCCAAATCATAGCAATTCGAATATACAGTATATTCTTCTTTTCCTGATTCTGTCTTATTAACGCCCTTTATCTGTTCTACTGTCCCTAGTATATGGAAAAACTGAGTAATATCTTCTTCTACGGTCGTCCCTTTACTTGAATTTAACTTGCTAAAAGCAGCTCTCACAAAACGAGATTCGGGAGATACATCGCCTGGTAATCCAATACCACCAAAACCAGTGCCGTCTACCTTTAAATCCACGCTATCTGAGAATGTATTTTGTGGTGTATTGATAGATAAGTTGCGATATTTATTCAGATTGTACATCTGATAATTAAATTCTGGATTATTAGTCAATACTCCAATTGGATTATCATAAATATGTACTCCAGATTTAGTTACTTCTACTACGATGGATTTTTCTCTATCAGCAATTAACCAATGTAATCCTGCTAAAGGTAATTGTTCGCTAAAACTAAGATTAATGAGATTTATTCTTTCAACTAAATTTCTTGCTTCATTAACATCGCTACACTGTCCCAGAATCCATGGAATAAACTCGAACGGCGTAATATTATCTTTGTCATTCTCTAAAGCATTGCTATAATATGCATTTCCAGGAAAATTCAATCCTGCCATTCCTAGTCCATCCTCATTAATAGCATCAAAATACAATGGATAATCATTAGCGACAATTCCAACACCTATTAGTGATTTATGATTCTTTATAGCTTTTTCCTTTCTAAATTTAAACTCATACTCAGCCGGAGTAATGATTACCTGCTCACCATATGAAAAATCCAAATCTAAATTTCTTCCAAAATAATTATTATTACCATTTAAAGTAATTGCTGTACACATTTTTATCACTTCCTATAAAAGTATCAATGTCCTTTAATCAATCTAATAATTACTAGTAGTTTTTAATTGTAAAAAGCAGTTTAATAGCTATTATCTATTCTTCATCTACCAAATTCACAATATCACCTTCAAATTTACCATGGACTACTAAACCAGTTATATCTTTGAAAGTACGACATATATGCTCAAAACTATGCACTTCATACACTGTACCATTTTTATCCATTATTTTATCTCCAATTTTAAATTTTTTTGTTCTGGGTACAACAACACTTGAAATATCTTCACTTTCTAAATAAAAAACATCTATAGCTTTCATTAGTATCTCTCCGATCTCTTAAGATCACTTAAATCTAGATCAATATTATTCCTCACTCTTATATAATTCAATTTCATCTATATCACTAAATGAAATATCATTACCATAAGATTTGCTGCCAGTATAATTATAAACTATAATATTATAGCTAAATGCTTCATAATCTACATCCACAATATATAATTTTATCCTTTTACTATTCTTTAAAGTAACTACACACCATTTCCAATTAAAAGCTTTTATAACATCCCAAAGTTTAGTTGCTTTATTTATTTTCATTAATTCTCAACTCCTCCGGTAAAGTTGAAATTGCATGACAGCTTTTTAATTAATTTTTGTTAGGATCTAGTTCAATACTGTCAATATCATCAAAAGCAATCCCATTACCATAAGAATTACTACCTGTAGTGTTATAAACGATAGCTTTTAACTCTGGTTCATCTTCTTCATCATTTCTCTGGAACTCATCATCAACATCAACGATATATAAATTTAATACTCGTCCATCTTTCATACGAACAATAGTCCATGATCTTTCAAAATTATCCAAAACATCATCAAGACTAATTTGAGTTGTAATTTTCATTTTTGAACATCTCCTTCGTTCACAGAAATAACATTATGATTAAATTCACCTTTGTACAGGTACATTACTATACTCTACTTATATTTTATTATACTATTTTCTTTATTGATAAGATTATTTTCGTACAGTAGTTTAATTCAAAAAAGATTACTTTATCTCACATGTAATTTGTCTACATTCCCCTCTTTTTATTATAATACATCTGTATTCCTTAATTAAAAGTCTTTCTTCCACTCTTAAGTAAGACTTATTTCATTACCATTTACCACTTAACATATATATTTACATTATGAATTAACACAAAGTACAAGTTATATTTAATACGAAACTTAAATTTCATGGTATAATACTATTATCAAATGAATGTTCGGAGGATAACTATGCAAAAAGAAGTTGCAAATAAAAAAATCGATGAGTTGCTACATGAGCTCCCTTATTATATGAATGATTTTGTTATTGTAAAAACCGCTGATGAATATTCTCCTAATACTATTCTTGAATACTTGAAGAATTTCCATCAATTTTTGATTTGGTTGATTGAAAATCATTATGTTAACGAAAATAAAACTAGTGACATCGCCCCAGAATCGCTTGATAAGCTTACAGTTCGTACTGCTACTGAATACAAATCTTATCTTTTACGCCGAAAAAAGCAAAATAAAAAAGCTCTTGATAAAAATGGTCATAAAGAAGAGTCTACTGAGACTCTATCTAAAGTAACTATTCAGCGTAATATCACTGCTTTAAAAGTGATCTTTAAGTTCTTAAGCAGAAGTGCTAATAACTCTCAAGAGAAACCTTTTTTAACACACGACGTTATGCAAAGTATTGATAATGTGGCTGATAAGCAAACTCTACAAGCTAGAGCTGATGCCTTAGAAGAAAAGTTATTTTTAGATGATGAAACTGATGAATATCTACAATATATCAAAGAAGTTTATCCTCAGTCATTATCTACTCAAGCTAAGAAATTCTACAATCGCGATGTTGAAAGAGATTTAGCTATCAATGCTTTAATGTTAGGATCCGGTCTCCGTTTATCTGAAGTTGTTAATATCAATATTGAAGATTTAGATTTCGAAAACAATCGAGTTGCTGTACTTAGAAAAGGAAATAAAAAAGATTCTGTCAGAATTGCCGCTTTTGCAATGGAATATCTAGCTAATTATCGTGATATCCGTGCTAGTCGTTATCGTGCAGATAAATATGAAAAAGCATTCTTCTTAGCTATTAGTCGTGGTGGTTCCAAACGCATTACTGGCTCTGCTATTGAAAAAATGGTTTCCAAATACTCTAAAGGTTTCAAAGTCAGAGTTACTCCTCATAAGTTGAGACACACTTTAGCTACTAGATTGTATAAACAAACTAATAACCTTGTTTTAACTGCACAACAATTAGGACATAGCTCAACTGCTACAACTACTCTTTATACTCATATTGATAATGATGAAACTACGGATGCATTGAACTCTTTATAATACACAAAAAAAGAAGTTGAACCAAATTTGATTCAACTTCTTTTTGCTTAGTCAAGCTTTAATGTATCTAAGATTCCTTTTAAGTTAGTACTTTCAATTTGTCCTGGTGCAGAAGCATCGCCTACTGTACCAAATGTTAAGCAAGAACCAAAGACTTCACCACTTATTCTGGTTACTTTGCCTAAGTCTCCCATCGCCATTGTAATTAATGGACAATTTAATTTGTACTTCATGTTATCTGTGGCTAACAATAGATTTAGAACATCACGTGCACTATTAGGCATTACTGCAATCTTAGCAATATCAGCACCGTAAGTCTTCATCAAAGTTAGTCGTCTTTCTAATTCAGAAGTTGCAGGAGTCTTATCGAAGTCATGATTACTCATGATAATATAGATATTATTTTCATGAGCTTCAGCAATAATTTCCTTTAGCTTACTTGTTTTTCTGAATAATTCTAAGTCTAATAAATCTGTTGCCTTTTCTTTAATCAATATGCGACAAATATCGAAATATTCTTCTTCTGATAATTCTTTAACTCCACCTTCGAAATGAGTTCTAAATGTAGTTAATAAAGGCATTTCACCCATAACTTGGTGTAGCTTTTTGGCTGTTTCAACCAACTTTTCAGCATCTTCAACTTGGTCAAAGAAATCTATTCTCCATTCAATTAAATCAGCGTTATTGCTAGACATAATTGTTTCAGCTTGCTTTATAATATCATCACTTGATTTTCCGGTAATTGGAACAGCTATTTTAGGACGGCCCGTACCGAATTCAACATTTCTTACTTTGACTATCCTCATCAAATTCACCGCCTAGTTATCTTCGCTAAATAATAATTCTCTGATATAGTCTACAGGCATATCTTTACCTGTCCATAACTTGAATGCTTCTGCACCTTGTTCTAACATCATACCTAAGCCATTAAGAACATGATCTACGCCAGCTTCTTTAGCAACTTTCATTAATTTTGTTTCTCTTGGTGCATAAACTGTATCGAAAACAATCATATCTTTGTGGAACCAACTAGGATCT
Source organism: Ligilactobacillus sp. UO.C109 (assembly GCF_026847815.1). NCBI lineage: Bacteria > Bacillati > Bacillota > Bacilli > Lactobacillales > Lactobacillaceae > Ligilactobacillus > Ligilactobacillus sp. UO.C109. Next base: position 89,591 of record NZ_JAPSFH010000003.1, read on the forward strand.
TCAACTAATGTCATGTCTTCTAATGGTTTCATACCTACACCTGTAGCATCGCAATAGATATAACTTGAAGCAATTTCCTTCTTAAAATCTTCTTTATCTTCTAGATGATGTAGTGTTGCTTTACAATCTGTTTCACGATTGATGATTTCAACGTTCTTTTCAGCTTGTGCCCATTGAGCATCATCTAAATTGAAGATAGAAATTTCCTTTACCCCATCAAGTGCTGCTTGAATTGCGATTGGAGTACCAGCACCACCAGCACCTGCTAATGTCATCTTCTTACCACGAATATCTAAGCCTTCATCAGCTAGTGACTTCATGAAACCTGTTCCGTCAGTTGTATATCCAGTCAATACACCATTATCGTTTACAACTGTATTTACAGCACCAGCCATTTTAGCTGCGGGATCTAATTTATCCAAATAAGGAATAATCTTTTGCTTATTCGGCATAGATACGTTAGATCCACGCATATCTAAAGTTCTAATTGCATCTACAGCTTTTTCTAGTTTATCATTATCAATTTCAAATGCTAAATATGCATAGTTTAAACCTAATTTAGCAAAAGCATTGTTATGCATTGTTGGTGACATAGAATGTCTAATAGGATATGCCATCAAACCAATTAATAAAGTATGTCCATCGATACGTTCCATTTTAATTATCCCCTTTAAAGTTAATTTTCACTTATTTCAGCTGCTTCTTTTCCTGCTACAAATCCGGAAGAAATGCCCCATGAGTTCATCATACTTGGCATAGAATCGTGCCCATTTGCTCCACCGATTACTTCACCTGCAGCAACTACATTAGCCAATTTATTACCATTTTCAAATTGTAGATGTAGATCTGCATCTGTTACAAATCCACCTAATGTGGTTGCAAAACGATCACGTTGTTCAATGATGTAGAATTCATCGCCTTCATATTCATGTAAGAATTTACTATCTCGGCCAAATTCTTCATCTTTTCCTTGTTTAGCATAGTCATTGTATTTTTGAACAGTTTCACTTAAACCAGCTACATCAATACCTGCTTTTTGTGCAACTTCTTGTAAACTACCCTTCACAAGAATTGGATTACTCTTTCCGTCTTTTGCAAAGTAATCAGCGATTTCACTTTCACTAAAGTCATGTAAGACTAACAACTTGTAAAATTCATCCCATGTTCGCTTATCCATTACTAAGAATGCCACTCTGTCTTTTTGTTTTAAGACTGCATCTCTTAATTCAGCATATACATCAGATTCATTAACGATTCGTTTACCATCTGTATTAACATAAATTGCTCCCATATCAGTAGCAAGTTTAGATGCATATGTTGTTAACTTAGCAATTCCTGGTTCAGTTTCTACCCCATGAGGATATACTTTATACCAGCCTAAGTTTCTTGTCTTCAATTGTAATGGAGCTAAGAATTGATAAGCATCGCCAGTTGATGTCATTGGTCCATAATAGTATAAACCTTGACTTTCCGGTCCACGCATCTTTGTATTAGCACCATAACCACCGGAAGCTAGAACTACGGCCGAGGCAAAAATCTTGGTTGTTTTATGCTTTCCTTCAGTCACAATACCTGTAATCTTATCACCGTCAGTTATAACCTCTTCTACTCGACTATCAAGTAAGATTTGACCACCTTTTTCTTCAAAAGCTTTAGCAACTTTAGTGATAAATTCATAACTACTTGATGTTGGTAATTCAACTTGACGTTCAACTGAATGTTCTGGTGTTTGAGTTTGAGCTTTTCGATATTCTAAACCAGCAAATTCAGAAATAAAATCAATTGCATCACCAATGTTATTTGTCATTAAATTAGTTAACTCAGGAACATTAGTGTCTTTTGATTCACGTCTAACATCATCTGCTAATTTTTCTGGTGTATCATTATCTGCTTCATCACCAAAAATATTCTTAGCAACTTTAGAGCCTGTTGCAGTTACATTAGAACCATTTAGGATTGTAGCTCCACCTAGGTAACCATTTTTTTCTACTAAAATTACTTTCTTTCCTAGTTTTAAGGCACGACATCCAGCAACTAAGCCAGCTTCTCCACCACCGATAACAACAACATCTGTATGCAATTCTTCGGTTACATGAGGAATATCTTTTTTCTTAGAATCAATCTTTACTTCTGCTTCTTCCACCGCATCTTTAGCTGATTTCAAAATTGCATCACTCATGACAGTAGCGCCACTAATTGCATCAATATCAAAACTTTGATTATCAAGAATATCATCTCTTAATTTTGAGAAAACTTGATTAAAGATACCTTTTGTTTCAGAATGTTTCTTTACATCAACATTTACAATTTCTTGATTTTCAACTCCAATTTCCAAATCAATTGGTCCGTTATGCCCTTGAGCTTGAGCAGTAATTACTTTCTTTTCAGTCATATTTTTCACTCCACTAAATTACTTCTTGTGGTGGTCAATTGCATATTGACGACGTCCACCTGGCTTTGGAATCATATCTTGCATCATAATACCGATACCACCATCAACATTGATCTCATCACCATTTGTATAATCTGAACGATCACTTGCTAAGAATAGTACAGTATTAGAAATATCCTTCAATTCACCAATACGCTTGCTTGCTACTAAACGACTACGTCCATCTTCAACTTCCTTATCTTTGTAGAAGTCTTTTGATAATGGAGTTTTAACTAAGCAAGGAAGTACACAGTTACTACGTACACCAAATTGTCCCCATTCAGCTGCTATTTGTTTGGAAATCATGTTTACAGCAGCTTTTGTTGTACTATATGCACCAGAATATGTTTCTGGGAAATGAGAAGCAACTGTTGAAATATGAACCATTGTACCTTTCTTTTGTTTAATCATTTGACGACCAAATCGTTGAGAAGTTAAGAAATAACCATTAATATTAATATTAATTTGTTGTTTCCATTCATCAAATGTTAAATCTTCCAATGGTGAGAAACGAAGAATTGCTGCTGTGTTAACTAATACGTCAACACGACCAAATTTATCAACTACCTTCTTTACAGCTTCATCTACATCATGTTCATCTGTAGAATTACATACAACTGCAAGTGTTTCTACTTTAAATTCATCAGCTAATTCTTTACTTAATTTTTCAACACGTTCTTCAGCGATATCCATCAATACTAATTTAGCGCCTTGTTCAGCAAAGTCATGAGAAAACTTTGTTCCCATACCACCAGCAGCACCTGTAATTACAACAACTTTATCTCTTAATCCTAACCATTCAGTCATAAATATTAACCTCTTTTCTTCAATTCAATTAGTCTAAAATTTCTGGCCAAGCCTCTTTCAAAACTTTTTCTGTATTCTTATAAGTATAATTAGCTACCCAATCAATACCTTTGGACATATAGTTATCAGAAATAACTTCAACACCAACAACTTTTGGATCGATACCAGCTTCCTTGATCATCTTTAAGAATGCTACTGTGTCAGCTTGCCCCACACCTGGAGCTAAACGATCATGCATTGATTCGTCTCTCAAGATTGAATCTGCATATGGTCTTTCATAAGCATCATCAATTTGGATAGAAATAACTTTCTTAGCTTGTTCTTTTGTCAACAAATCATAAGGTTGGTTAGCACGAACCCAGTGCCATGTATCTAATAGCATCATTGCGTTATAACAATCAGCTTTTTGCAATACTTTCCATGTCTTATCTAAGTTTGGTAAACCACTATATGGCATTGGTTCAAGGGCAATAATTAAATCTCCAGCTCTATCACATAATTCTCTAAGTTTTTGTGCGGTATAGTCTACAGGATAATCTTCCATTAAACCTGTATTAATATGCTTTACACCAAATAGTTCACACATATGGAAGCACATTTGTTCCTTATACTTTTGTTCATATGAGCGGGGTTCTTCACACCATTGAACAATGTATTCTACTTCTGTACAAGTGATATTGTATTTATTCAAAATATCTATAATATCTTTATCTGTAAGCCCTTCATTTAAAGCATCTACATATGTTTCGGCTCTTAAACCGATGCCATCATAGCCAGCTTCAGCAGCAGCTTTACAGCGTTGTTCAAATGTACACTTGTCTCCCAATGTCCAAGAACTTATAGTAATAGGATTTTTCTTACTCATAATAAAACCCTCCTCAGAGTTTGTGATTTATTTAATTAATTTTTACACTTTTAATATATATCAATAATTTCTATACGTCTAATTGATATTTTTTCTATAATTGATATAATATTTCTATACGTTGCAATCGTTATCAAAAATTGAAAAGAGGGCCTTTTATGAATTTACAACAATTACAATATCTTCATGTCTTAGCTCAGACTGAGAATTATACACAGGCTGCTGAAATGTTACATATTACACAACCTTCTTTAAGTTACGCGATTAGTTCCTTAGAGAGTCAAGTTAATATCAAATTATTCGAAAAATCCGGTCGAAACATTAAGTTAACTCGTAGTGGGAAAATCTTTGTTGAAGAAAGCTTAGCTGCTATTGAATCACTCAATCGTGCTATTGAAAGAGCTAAGAAATCCGAAAATAACAAAGAAGTTATTAAAATTTCAATGCTACGTTCTATTAGTTCTCACTGGTTACCAGCTACTATTCGAAAATTTTTAGATGATATTCCTGAAGAAAAACAACCTTCCTTCGAATTTGAAAGTGGTATCGGTTTTTCACACTCAATCTTAGATGAATTAAGAGAAGAAAAAGTAGACGTTGCATTCTGTTCAAAGATTGATAACTTGGATGATGTTGATTATTTCCCTGTATATGAACAAAAATTAAAATTCATAACTCCACTTAACCATCCTCTAGCTAATAAAACCAAAATTAATTTGAAAGACACTTTAGACTTTAAATATATTACTTATTCTTCTAATACTGGTTTACGTGCGGAAACTGAACAACTATTTTCAATTTGCGGTGGCACCCCTGATAGTGTCTTCGAAGTTGACGAAGATGAAACTGTAGCTGGTATGGTTGCGGCTAACTTTGGTGTAGGAATTGTTCCAGAAATGCCAATTCTTAGAACATTAGATGTTAAACAAATCCCAATTGAATTTCCTAAGTGGCATCGCTTTATCTACATGGCCACTCTTAAGCGTCATTACCAATCTCCAGCTGCTTTAGATTTCATCAATTTTATTAAGCAAAATTCCGATGCTGGAAAATAATAAGAATCACTAGAATTGAATTCCAATTAATTCATTCTAGTGATTCTTTTTTTAGATGAATTTATACTTGAAGCAACGTACTGCTAAAATTATCATTACGATTATTCCTAATACTGAGACAGCTACATCTAAAACAAATACATGAACTAAACTGGCTGCTGTATCATCTAGGATAAAGGTAGACACAATCGGACCCACAAAATATGTTAAAGCAGCCGCAAAACTATAGTATCCTGTAACTCTCCCTTTTTCTCGTGGAAAATAACGAGATAAAATTGTTAGACCAACTTGCCAAATACCACCTGCTGCAAAGAAACCAATTGCGATACTTGTCAAACGTGCAATTGTTGGAGTTGGATGAACAACCATCACAGCTAACATCGCTGCAGCAACAATTGAATATGTCAATAACACTTTAAATGGATGTACCTTTCTAACTACAGTCGATGTAATAAATACCGAGATTAAAGAAGAAATAGCATACCATGAAATCAACGTTTTAGAAAAAACTGGTGTTGATCCAATAACTTTTTCTGCAAATACTGGTGCATATTGTGAGTACATATAGAATATAAATGATAAAGTAAATCCTAATATTACCATTCCTACCCCATCAATCAAAACAGAAGGCTTATTTGTAGAAGTTTCCAAGATTTCTTTTTGTTCACTAACTGTTTCTTTAACTATTGTTTCATTTTTACCAAAATTAGTTACACTCACTTTTAATAGAAGTAATCCTAGCATCACTGCCATAGCTGGAATAATGATATATGCACTGTGTACTGCTGCAATTACTAACGGTAAGATCGTTTGCGATAATGACATTGAAGCTTTTACTAAAGCATTCATACTAGCAGGTTTCTCTGGAAATTTTTCCGTTAATAAAGGATAGCTACCAGAATCATTAAATGAATTGGCATTACCTAAAAATAAACTACAAATTGAAGCCATCCAAATATTTCTACTTACTAATAAACCTATCAAAAATATGATGTTGGAAATTGTTCCGATAATTATAGTATTTTTTCTACCAAATTTATCCGAAAACCAACCCGCTAATAAAACAGTAATCAAATGTCCTAAACCTAGCATCGAAATAACAATTGAAATTCCTTTTAGATCTGTATGCCATAATTCCATGAACCAACTATGGAATTGAGAAACCAGAATGATTGATGATCCCCAAACGAAATAATTAAAGTATACATAGAAGGCTAATACTGATCTTTTAGCTTTAGGTTGATTTTTCTTACACACAATAGGGAATTCCATTCCGTTCCCCTCCTAACTTGTTATCTTTTTCACATTTATTATACGTTAATTTTATCTATTATTTTTTTAAAATTCCAATAGACTTTATTTATTTTATTTTTCAATTTTATCTATATGTATAATTATTTTATATTTTATATGCTATAAAATTAATATTGTTTACGGTTACTAAAACATTTATAAATAATTAGATTCTATAGAATATTTATATAATTAACTTAAAATATATCAATTAGACAATACAGGATAGATGACTTATATTAAAAATGTAAATAGATTGATAAAAAAATCACAATTAGGTGGGTGGAAAGTTATGAAAAAACAAAATTATGCTGGCGTCGCTGCCAGTGTTTATATCAACTTTGCTTTAGTTGGTATGGCAACAATCATCATTTCACAATACAGTTCTTATTTCCAAAAGGCGTGGAATACTGATGTTAAAGGTATCTCAACTGTACTTTCAGTTGTTGGTATCGGCCGTATCTTAACAATCTTATTTGCCGGTGTTATTTCAGATAAAATTGGTCGTAAAAAAACCATGATTATCGCAATCACTTCCGATATTATTTTCTTATTAGGTGCTGCATTTGCTCATAATCTCTTTATGGCTTGTGTTGCTGCTTTATTCTTTGGTGTTACTAACTCCTTTGGTGATTCAGCTTGTTACCCAGCCCTAACAGATGCTTTCCCAGAAAAATCAGCTACAATGAACTCATTAGTTAAAGCTGCTATGTCATTATGTCAATTCTTGTTCCCATTCTGGGTAGCTTCTGTTTCAAATGCTAGGTTAACTGCAATTATTTTAGCTGTCGCATTATTCTTAGATATTTTACTTGTTATGTGGACACCATTTGCTCCTCATGATGAAAGCAAAAAGACTGAACCAAAGGCTGAAGTTAAGCAAGAAACAACAACTGTTTCATCAGCTAACCAACCAAAAATGGCAATTGATGGTTCCCTAATCATCGCTCTAGGTTTTACAATTTGTTTCACTTTCTACGTATTCTCACAATATATTCCAAACTTTGGAATCAACGTATTAGGTGTTGCACCTGCAACTGCTAAAACTCTATTATCTTGGTACGCAATGTCATCTATGATTTCTGTTTTTGTGACTGCTATTGTTGTTACAAAAGTTAAGCGTTTAACTTTAATCTTACTTTACTCAACATTATCAGCACTTGGCTTATTATTGATGGTACTTTCACCATCTCTAATGACTGCACGTATCGGTAGTATCGCAGTTGGTTTCTTTGGTGCTGGTGGTATCTGGCAAGTTGGTCTATCTGTATTAACAAGTTACTTCCCTACTGGTCATGGTAAGTTGACAAGTTACTATAGTTTCATGGCTTCCTTGACATACTTCTTAGGACCTTTGTTATCCAGTTTCGTAATTAGTGACACTGCAGCAAGTGTACTAAGTGTATTCTGGATTACAGCAGTCGATACTATCATCACTGTTGTTGTAACACTTCTACTTATTCAACGTAGTCGTAAATTTGATGTTGAATAATTGAATTATTAGTACAAAAATACCACTAAATCATAGTTATCAAAACTATTGATCTAGTGGTATTTTTTAGCCTTTTTTATTACAAATGGATGTAAGTCCTAGAGGATGGGACAAAATACCTATCTTCCTGAAAAACAATAAGTGATTTTCAATATTCGAAAATTGCTTATTGTTTTTTTATTTTATCGAAGGTAAGTTAAGCGTGAAGTAGCCATTATATAATTTTTCCAAATTTTGCATTATCAATTCCATACCTATTTCGCCATGGTACTATGTCAAGAAAATGGATAAGTTAAATAGAACAAAGATAATTTTCCTTGTAAAAATTTTATTAGAATCATTATTTCTATCAAGGGCAAGCCCATACGGGAAACCCTTGACAAAAATAATGATTCTAATCCTTTGTTGGCAAGGAAAATAATCTTAAATCATCATCTTTTAAGCTGCTTTATTTACTTTTTGTACTTTATCAAAGTATGTCTGTTCAAATTCTAATGGTGATATGTAGCCACAATGGCTATGAATTCTCACTGTATTATAAAAACCATCTATATATGAAAATACTAATCGTCTAGCTTCATTATATGAACTGATATTATATTCATTTAAGCATTCACGCTTAATTATAGCGTGAAAAGACTCAATACAAGCATTATCCCACGGATAAGCTTTCTTTGAATAACTTCTTGTTATTCCAGCTGTTATTTCGCAATACTCTTTAGAGGTGAATTGACTACCTCTATCACTATGAATAATTTTTGGATTACTCTTACGAGTAGCTTTCACTTTATTTATAAGAGATATTATATTTGTGGTCTCCAATGTAGTTGATAAATCCCAAGAAATTATACGCCGTGAAAATAAATCCATGATACTAGTTAGATATACAAATCCTTCTTTAGTTAGAATATAAGTTATATCAATGCACCAAATCGTATCAGGTGCTTCAGGATTAAATTGTTCATCTAGGATATTTTTCAATTTATTATTAAGGTTGGAATCTCTAGTAGTTACAGTAAAGGGTTTACAGTACTTTGTACGTATTTTTAGTTCTTTCATATATTTTCCAACAGTACGTTCAGAAATTTGTATGCCCATTTTTCTTAGTTTAGCTGTAATTTTGGGTGCACCATAAAGGTGCTGACTTTCTTCCCATATTTCCATGATAAGATCCTTGATTTTTAGCTGACGTTCTTTTGATTTACTCAATCCTTTAGACTTATGTCTATAATATCCTGATTTTGATAATCCTATACATTTAAGCATTCCAGCTACAGTAGGCTTTTGTTTAGAATTTTCACTTACTTCTTTTATATTCTTATAAATTTCTTCCGTTGTTACTATCCCAGAATGCTTATTGCTTTTTTTAGTACTTCAATCGCTCCTTCTGCGTCTCTTAATTGTCTTTTTAATCTTACAATCTCTTTATCTTTATCGCTAGAATAATTTCCACTTTCTCTACACTGATCCATCTTTTTTTGATAATTTAATCCATTTTCTTAATGCACTGACGCTTACTCCTAGTTTTTTAGCAGTGGTATTAATAGAAAGTCCACTATCATAATAATAGTTTACGGCATCTGTTTTAAATTCATCAGTATATGTTTTCTTGGGCATGTAATGTCCTCCTCAATAAAATTATTTAATTATTATACATGATTCTATCACATTTAACTTGTCCCAATTTTATTCTACCTTCAAATATCCAAGGTTAAACCATCTGCATCGATGGCTCGATACAAATAATGCCATTTTCCTTTCAGTTTTTGATACTTAAAAAACCAAACTAAGAATTAAGTTTGGTTTTTATATTTTATTTGTATACAATTACTCCTTATTTATCTTATACTTTTCAATTATTTTGCAATACTTTTCAATTATTTTGCAATACTTTTGCTTTCTATCTTTGTCCCATCGCCAAGGAGAACTTAATCTATTTGCAATTGTATGGATACTGAAATTTAGTTTATTAAACATATATAAATAATTTGTATCAGTTGCGGTTGGTTTAGAAATAAATTCTCTAATCTCGCTATTTAAGTAGGAAAGCTCCAATTGAATATTTTTCTGATCAACTGCTAATTCCGTGAAATTTATCTTTTCTAATAAGTGTTCTGAGATTTCGAGTAATATTTTAAGCTTTAAATCAAGTTCTGACTTGTCAATATTCTTTTGAACAGCTTCTTTATTTTGTATTCTCGCATATTCCTTATTTAAATCGTTGATAATTTGTTGATCAACCAAAAAAGTTCTATTTATATCGGACATTACTTGTTCTACCGATGTAAACGCCATTCTAAAACCATATTGAACCTTTAGTTTTGCTCGCCAATTATTTTGTTCGTTTACACTGAGACTGACAAGTCCAATCCCAATTGTTGTGATAAAAGTAGCTTTCATATCCCATAAACCATCAAGCCAAGAACTATACTTCTCGTTGGTAAACCCCCACAGCTGAACTATGATGTAAAACAGTAACAAAAATATTGTGGTTACTGTGAGAGAACCAGCAGATAATGCTATTCTTTTAAAAAAGCGGAGAATACGTATAATATAATTTATTTGTTTCATCCATAACAGCTTCATTTTACCAATGATATTAGATAATTTTGGATCGATACGTGCCAGGCTTGACGTGTAAAGTTTTTGCAGTTTGTTTAACATTAAGACAACCTCAATTTTTTTAGAAAATATGAACCTCTAATTGTAATACGCAACAGAGATAAAAACAACAGAATTGTACATTCTAAACTAATTAATAAGTAATAATTCAGTTGACCCAGCGAACGTATGTTTGTATAATGTCATTTGAAGGGGGCTACAGCAATGATTTTCGAAGGACCAATTTGGTTAGAAAACTCAGACAAATATTTTGTACTGCATTATGACGGTAGTTTACAGCTGCGACACGAACTAGCAAATGAGTCGACAATCTTAATAGATAGTTGCAACTATTTTTATGATCGCGATCAACTTGTTAAAATCTGTTTGAAGCATATTCCTAACATGACCATGATTGAATTTGGCCACGTCCAGAAGTCTTTAGATTATCAGGCTAACGCTTTAAGAGAAGGTATGCCCAATGTACGATTATGCTAAAGAGTCGCGCCGCGTCGTGTTTATGATCGATTCAAAGTCGTTTTACGCGAGTTGTGAGTCAGTCGAACTTGGTCTGAATCCTTTAAGGTCAATACTTGTCGTCATGTCTACGGCTGAAAACACAAATGGTGGCTTAGTACTGGCTGCTTCACCAATGGCCAAGAAACTCTTTGGAATTAGTAATGTCATGCGCACCAGGGACGTACCTAAAGATAATAGGATCATTGTTGTGCCACCACGTATGAACCTTTATATCAAGTATAATCTGGCCATTCATGAGATTTTTAAGAGTTTTGCGGCAGAAGAGGATATTCAACCCTATTCGATTGATGAGTCTTTAATTGATATGACGAATAGCTGGAAACTTTTTGGAGACAGCCCACGAGAGGTGGCTCGAAAGATCCAGCTAAAGGTTAAGGAAGAGCTGGGCATCTATTTAACAGTTGGTATCGGTGATAATCCGCTACTAGCTAAGTTTGCGCTTGATATGGAAGCTAAACGTACCCACAGTCTAATTGGTGAATGGCACTATGAAGACGTTCAGGACAAACTGTGGCCAGTGACACAACTTGATGATCTTTGGTCAATTGGCCATAAGACAGCCGAGAAATTAAATAAGTTAGGTATCAATTCAATGTATGACTTGGCCCACTATAACCCGTTTCTTTTAAAACAGAAATTTGGGGTTATTGGCGGGCAATTATATGCGTTTAGTTGGGGTATCGATCGGGCGTTAATTCGTGATAAGTACGTACCTAAGGCTAAATCGTATGGAAACAGTCAGGTGCTACCACGCGATTATACCAAGCAAGAAGAAATAGAGATTGTCTTACGTGAAATCGCCGAACAGGTGGCTACAAGAATTCGGTCACATCATAAAGCGGCTACAGTTATTAGCTTAGGAATCGGTTATTCTTTCAGAGCAAAGGAGGAAACCAGGAAACGTGGTTTTGGCCACTCTATGAAAATTAATGCCACCAATGATAACGGACTTCTAGCAGCTTATGCTATAACGCTTTTTCGTGATAAGTGGCAAGGCGAAGCCGTTCGGAACATCTCAATTAGCTGTGCTGGTCTAGTTGACGATAATGTTGTGCAATTGAATTTGTTTGATACAAAGTACAAAACTTTAAAAAATCGCAATCTTGATCGTACGGTTGATGACATTCGAAAAAAATATGGTTTCACATCACTGATTAAGTTATCAAGTAAATCTGTTGGCGCAACCGCTGTACAACGTGCTGGCTTAGTTGGTGGCCACGCTGGAGGGAATTCCTATGAATAAACAAGAATTTGACCCAAACCTGGTAACACAGTTTTTAAACCAATATCAAGACCGAGGCATGATGAAGTGGCAAGGATTTTACTTGAGTGATCATACGGCTAGTTTGAATAAGGTAGATCGTGAAGACGAAATTAAATTAAATCGCCGGCATAGTGAACAAATGGCGCTTAACGAGATTGAAAGCTGTTTAAGTCAGGCTTTGGAAAAGAGTCAGGTTGTTAGAGTCGAACGCAGCCTGCAAGATCAAAATGGTTATGTGGCCCCTTTTATTGAGGGGAAAATAGAAGGCTATTACCAGGATAAATTGATGATTGGTGGCGAGTTTATAGCCATTAATGAGATCTATGCAATTAGCTTGATGAAATAACAAACTAGCATTAATCTAATAAATGCCAAGAATATGCTAGGTTTTGTAACCGAGTATCTATTTCAATATATTGGTTATACTTTTTTACTATTTCAGTAAATTCTTTGGCATCAGTTATATGAATGTTATTATCATTCGTTAGACCTCGACCGTATGCAACAATTTCATATTGAACCAAAGTATCTTGAACGTTCTCAAAAGTAAATTTTTTACCATCAAAGGCAACTCTAACTAAATCAGAAAGCATTTTTTTCGTGCCATCTTTCAAATTTAATGGTACCTCTATTGGTGTATCGCCTTTAGGAACAGTAAAAATCGGAGAGAATCGTAACCAAATCTGCAGACAATCAAGCCATTCTCCTCGTTCTTCATAGTAAAAAGGTTCAGTAAGTGCTAGTTTATCGTACTCTAATTGGTATTTCATAAGTGCTACTTCCTTTCGTTATTTGTATCAAATCGGTTTTATATCAGGCAAATTCTATAATTAATCCGAACAGAAATTAAAAAGCCCAAAGCAATCACTTACAATGGTAGTAGCTAATTCCAACCAATATAGGGAGTGATTACTTTGGGTACATCTACTTTATCACGTTTTCAACGTGGCGCACTAGCACAACTGGTCAATGAGGGGAATAAATCTTACCAAGTAATGGCTGACGCCTTAGGCGTCGCCAAAGCTACGATTAGCTATGAGTTGGACCGAGTTAAACCTTATGATCCAGAATTAGCTCAGCAAGATGCAGATCGCAAAAGGCGGAATTGCGGTCGTCGTTCGATGCTGACGGCAGCATTAGCGACTTTAATTACCAATCACTTACGATTAACCTGGTCACCAGAAACCATTGCGGCCGCTTATAACTTGAGCACTGCGTCAATTTATAATTGGCTTAATCGTGGCTGGCTCCCCTTCAAATTGACTGATCTACCCAATCGGAATGTCCGCCAGCACCGAGTGAGCGAAAATCGTGGGAAATTTACAAGTGGGACTTCCATCGAACAACGGCCAACAACTGTTAATCAACGGTTAGCTTTTGGTCATTGGGAAGTAGATACGGTGCTTTCTAGTCGAAGTGAGTCACGATCATGTCTGGTTACATTCGTAGAACGTAAGACCCGACTTCTATGGGCCATCAAAGCCCCTAATAGAACGGCTAAGGCTCTAAACACCGCCTTTGGCAAGTTTATGGGGGCCTTCGGTCCCCAAGTAAAATCCATTACTGTTGATCATGGTAAAGAGTTTGCCAATTATCAGGCCTTAGAACAGGATTATCAGATCAAAGTTTATTTTTGCCATCCATATTCACCATGGGAGCGAGGTTCCAATGAATATTTTAATAGACGGTTACGCTGGTTCTTCCCGAAAAAGACCAATTTTAGCCAAGTAACGACTGATGAGATCCTAGCAGCACTTGAACTAATTAATCAACGACCATTAAAAATACATCATCAACAGACTGCCATTGAAAGATTCCGGGCTTGTTCGGATTAAACTTGTAATTTGCCTCATCAAAACTCCTTTTTAAGTCCGTATGCTAAATTGTTTGTAAGCTCAACAACTAAATCAATTATTCTTTAACGTCTGTAATTGAGAAAAAGGCAAATCAAAAATTCCTATTTTAAAAAGAATGGCACAATCGAATAACTTGTATGCAAATATTCAATTGCCTATAATTAGATTTAGAAGGATGCAATTTAGATAATGGAGGATTTCATATGAAAAGATTTGGACTTTGGTCAAAAATATCAATTATCATTTCTATATCTCAACTTTTATTAGCCATTTTTAAAGAAATTCAAAACTATAACAAATCTAAAAAACATCCTTCGAAAAATAAGAGAGGATGAGGTTTTATGCATTGGTTATGGGTTTTAATTATTGGTGCCATCATTGGTGCTATTGCTGGAGCAATTACTAGCAAAGGAAAATCAATGGGGTGGATTGCTAATATTGTTGCCGGATTAGTTGGTTCCTCTATTGGAGAAGCTATACTCGGATCTTGGGGCCCTCAATTAGCCGGAATGGCAATTATTCCTTCAATTATTGGAGCAGTAATTGTTGTTGCTGTAGTTTCTTTCTTTGTCGGTAAATCAAAGAATTAGTTTTTAAGCTTCATTTAAGGTTCTTATACTAAATTATAGATGCTAACTTAGTTAGCACCCCTCGACTTTGTTGTGAGCGGAGCCAATTAATAATATTCCTGACCCACTTAGTTTTAAACTAAGTGGGCTTTTTTTGTTCCTTAAATACCCTATCAAGTTCACCAGACAGCAGACTCCCATCTTCATCACAGGCTACCAGCTGGCAACGACACCTTGGATGAGTATCCGTGACTGGAATCGGTGCTTGTCCATAGGCAAATGTTTGTCTATCAAGTGGTTCACAAATATCACAAACACGATCATCTTCCTCGGTTAACCACATCACATACTGAACATTCTGTTCATCATACGCTCTATTCTTACCACCGTTGCTATTGCGTATAGCTTCATTAGTTGTTAACGTATGAATTCTGGATAGCATTTGGTTCATAGGCGTTGTTAAATTGTCATCAATTCGATCACCGCTTTGAGGAATACTGCGGGTCATTTTATTGATGTCTGATTTCTTCATGCGGCGACTCAAACCCTTGTTCAGGGTTTCTTTCATTCGTGTCGTCATGACGTCGCCATGCACCCAAATTCGTTGAGAATACTCAGCTTGGTTGGCTACTTTATCTGGAACTGTTGATAGTTTATTAGGGCTTGAATTATTATAGCCATCGATATACTGCTGTTTGAGTTCATTCACTGCAAATGATTCACTTTTTGCTGTAGCAATATTCATACCGGCGCCAATCATTGCACCCAACATATCACGCCGAGAAATAGATGCTTGGGCAAAGATTGCTTGCAAGCGTTTAGACAATTTATCACTAGGACTAGCGTTAGCTAGCATTTCATCAATCTACCTTTTAAGTAAAGAAAATAGGGACCCTTTCAGTTAACATGTGCTAACCAAAAGGGCGCCCTATTTTCTTTTAATACCGTATTTCACACGGTATCGAATAAAGGTCGTCCGTTTAATACCTGTATTTCGGGACACATCAATGTCACTCATGCCAGCTCGATAAAGCTTAAAAGCATGTTGCAAACGGGGATCATCTTTGGCATATTGGGGTTTGCGCCCATGATATTTACCCTGCTGCTTAGCTAAGGCAATCCCTTGTTGCTGGCGCTCAATGATTCGCTTACGTTCACTTTCGGCCTGATACTTATAGAGTTCAATAATCAAGTTGGTCATCAGTTGACGTAAATTTGGGTCAGCAATCCCTGTCATGGACGGCAAATTTAACACATCTAGGGTGGCACCCTTATTTTGAATGGAGTTCATGATCTTAGTCAAATCATGGTTGTTTCTGCCTAAGCGATCTAATTCAGTGACCATTACAATATCACCCTCACGAATATAGGCCAGCATTTTTTGCAGTTCTGGCCGATTAGTGTTAGCCCCACTTAATTTATCCGTAAATAATTTATCAACGTCTTTTAAAGCCGCTAACTGTCGATCTAAATGTTGCTCCTTGGAACTCACACGCGCATAACCGATTTTAGCCATTTCCAATTCTCCTTTTGGACAGTTCTAATGAACGCTTGTAATTCCTAGTATAGCACAGAAATAAAAACGGCCACTAGGGTATACCCTAATGACCTTTTTTGATCTATCAGCTGACGTCAACTTTCATCTGGTAAAAAGCCGTGTTCGACAATCAATAACTGGCGTGCCATCGTCTCAACCACGGACTGCAGATCTTCAAACTTGCGATAATGGCCACTGGCAATGAGTCTGGTGGTGACCGCCGTTTGTTGGGCGATTAAGGCAGAAACGACACCGAAAACGTCATCGACTGACAGGCCCTCACGACGAGGCAGCTGTTCAATTTTCTCGCGAAAAATGCGATCGGTTTCAGCGGATATGGCAGTTGTTTCTTGCTGCACTTGTTGTCGCAACGGTTCGGGAAAATGCGGTAAATCAGCATAGGCTTGCATCATCAAGCGGTATTCAGCTGGGAATTTGAATTGTAGTTTCAACTCATACTTAACTGCAGTGGTCATCATGGCAGCCAAGCCAGGGGCATTCTGCCACTTTTTAGGGTCCATGTGATCATAAATTCGATGATAGGCATATTTGAAAGCGTCAAGATACAGCGCTTGTTTATTGCCAAAATAATGGAAGAGCAAGCCCTTAGATACTTGTGCTTGGTTGGCAATCTGATCGGTTTTGCTCTTGATGAAGCCTTGCTGGCCGAAAATTTCCGTCGCTGTTTTGAGGATTCGGGTGACCTTTTCAGGATCTGTCACAACATTTTTCATAGGCTCAAATCCTGACGGCGATAACCAGCAATGCCAAGAATAAATAATACTATAGCGCTAACAACCATCACGATTAGCCATGTTTGATCAACGTTTTCAACCGGTACATTGGCAATCCAGCCAAAAGGTGTGAAGTTGCCTGCGTGTTTTGGCAAATCAAACAATCCCCGGAAAATTTGAACGATCAGACCGGCTCCCATATACAGCCAGAATAGACTGCTTAAGCGTGGCCACAGACCGACTAGTGCGATGCCAAGGGCGATAAACGATATCACAGCCGGAACGCTAGCCACGAATAGGCGACCGAGGTACTTGAGCGGCAACGGGTGACTGAGAACAGTGTTCCCAGTGAAGAACAAGGCCAGCAGCCCAGCAGAAAGGACGAACACGCCTGCCAGCAGACCAAAGCAATAGTAGCTGACACTGATCGTGGTTCGCGTTGGCTTTTCGGCATGAATGACGCTCAAGTAACCAAGGTTGTCATCGCGTTTGAGTCGGAATGCCACTTGGACGCCAGCAGTCACGGCTAATGCGACGAAAATGCCGAGATACATGCCTAAGAATGACAGGACCATGGTCTGATTGGCAGCGTTGATTTGGCCAACATCTAGTATTTTACGATAAAGCGGATTCGTTTTAAGAATGTCGCCAACGCCGCCGAGCACACTACCCATGACGCCGCCAAACACCACGGCGCCGATTAACCACCCAGCAAATAATCTGCGCTCAGTTCGCCACAGTAAGGCAGGGATCGAGCGAAGCCAGCCGGCAGCTTTGGCTCGGCCGGTGCGTTCAGCAATAATCCCGGCGCCCAGATCGCGGTTGCGGGCAATCATGGTGGCGCTGGCCGCAAGCAGAATGCTGACCAGTAAGGCCAAACCTAAAGCCCAGACGTTGTTATCAGTATAGAAGTTTGCTTTTTCGAACCAACCAATTGGTGATAACCACGTCAGATTTTGATGCTGGATATCGGTGACCAGCCGAACCAAATAAGCGGCAGTCAGCACCATGTAGCTCAACATATTGGCTGTATGTGTGTTATTGGTTAGTTGCGCGAATAGCAACGCAATGGCTCCGAATAGCAAGTTGGCGATCACCATCCCCAGTGAAAACAGGAAGTCACCGTACAAGTCAGTACCACCCATGTTGACAGCGGCCAACGAGACAAAATAGAGGATACCCATTATGGCACTGTCGATGAGAAGCTCAAGCGAAGCGGCGGTGATGGCAGCCGTTCGCCCAACATTGCGAGCGCGAACCATTTCGAGCAAGCCACTTTCTTCTTGACCGCGGGTGTTGCGAATCATCAGCGGCATAACCCATAAGGCCTGCAAAATAATCATGAAGACGACCATCACACCAGCAAACACAATCGCTGTGTTATACGTGTCCACCTTTGGCATCGCGCCAAACATTGCCGCCATGCCCGGCGCTTGCAGCATTTTGACAATCTCTTTAGAGCCCGAGGCCCCGCCTGCAAAGGCTGCTTCCAATTTGCCAGCACCACTGGCAATCATCATGATCAAAATGACAAGCCAGATGAGTGAAAATTTTAGATTTTGTTTGAGGTTTGCCCGAAGCAGATAACCTGCGTTCCGATTACTGTGCCGCATGAGTCTCACCTTGCTTTCCATAATAACGCAGGAATAACTCTTCCAGCGTTGGCGGCGTTGATTGCATGTCGACCACGGTGTTGGCGGCCAGTGTGGTCATGATGGTGCCAAGCGCGTCTCGATCAGCGGTGAAAACCGCCTTGGTGTGCTCGGAATCGCGATAAGTGAGGTCGTGAACGCCAGCTTGCTTTGCCAAAGCAGTCATTGGGGTAGCGGTGGTGACTTCAATTTTGATCCGCGATAGATGCCGTAATTGATCAAGATTGCCGCTCTCAATCACACTACCATCACGGATGATAACAATTGAATCACACATTCGCTCGACTTCGGACAAAATGTGGCTTGATAGCAGCACACTTTTACCGGCTCTTTTCAGTTTTAAAACTTCTTGCTGGAAAGTCTGTTCATTTAATGGATCAAGCCCAGAAGTGGGTTCATCAAAAATATACAAATCGGCATCTTGCGACAACGCAGCAATTAACGCTACTTTTTGACGATTGCCTTTTGAATAGGTACGAGCTTTTTTCTTCGGATCAAATTCAAAGGCCTTGATTAGTTCATCGGTCTTTTGATTATGCTGGCGGCCATTTAAACGTAGCAATAGGTCGATAATTTCGCCGCCAGAAAGATTTGGCCATAAATAAACGTCCCCAGGAACATAGGCGATGCGTGGATGAATCGCCGCATCATCCCGCCAGGCATCTTTGCCGAAGACGGTCACTGAGCCGCCACTCTTTTTTAATAAGCCTAAAATAACTCGAATGGTCGTGGATTTGCCGGCCCCATTAGGTCCTAGAAAACCCAGAACCTGACCGGGTGCCAACGTGAAACTGACATCTTTTAATGCGGCAAACTTGCCAAAGTTTTTTTGAAGATGGTCAAGTTCGATAATAGCTGTTGTCATTTTTGTCATCCTCCTTAAGGTCAAACTTGAAACACGTTTTAATATGTCGGTTGATCAACCTTCCTACAGTATAGTCGCGATTGACTGACGAGTCAACAAATTATTGACTCGTCAGTCAATTTTTTTGTGACGCCGGATTTACAATGTAAGTGCAACACCTAAATAACTAGACCAAAAAGGCCATGAAGCCTTAAACTTATAAGTGACAAAACCAATAAGTTAGGACGGACTTCATGACCCAATCTAAAGATACCATCAAAAAATCTTAGAAACTGTTTAGTATCTTTTGAGAAGTAACCTGATAAAAGCTAACGAAACCATCATGAGACTAGTGTTGAGCTTACGCTCACAGTTACGCCATAAACGATGATAATTTCCCAACCAACTAAATGAACGTTCAATGAGCCACCGTTGGGGGATAACCGAAAATTGGTGTAACTCATTTCATTTAACGACGATTACCTTGGCTGAGGTTAAACTGCTAATCTCATTGGCAAAATTTTGGCCGGTATAACCACTATCAACCATCATGGTTCGAACCAATTTAAACTGCTCTAAATTAAGGGTGACGAGTGCAATCGCCCCGTCACGATCAGTGATGTTAGCCCGGGTAATATGGATAGCTTGCGGGAATCCATTGATGTCGACGGCTAAATGGCGCTTAATGCCGGAAATTTTCTTGCCACCATCGTAACCCTTATTTTCAGCGGTAGCGGTGTTCTTAATGCTTTGGGCATCTAAAATGACGAACGAAGTTCGGGCTGACCGCCCTTGCCTTAATCGTCGATCAGCGACAATTTTTTTAAAACCTGAGTTAATAAAGCTGGTTTATCAGGGGTGGGGGCTTTTGACCAACTCATCCAATAGTAGTAAACGGTGGACCACTTTGGATAATCAGCCGGCAAATCACGCCAAGTACAGCCATTTTTAAGGACATAGAGCATGGCACAGAAGATATCATAAGGATCAATGTGTTTTGGGTGAGTTCGTTTTCTTGAAGCTTCCAGATCCTGACGGATCAAATCGAATTGTTGCCGAGAAATATCGCTTTGGTAATGATGACTAAAATGTTGCATATGATCACCAACTTTTTTGACAGTAGTTTATCAAATTATTGGGTCAAAATCAAAGATACTAAACAGCTTCTTATAAGCAACTATCACGTGAGGAGCGTGGCCAAATCCAGAGTCTTTATGAAGATCATTATTCGATCAGGGCGATTGCTAAAAGATTAGCCCGCGATCCCAGCACGATCAGCCGTGAAATCAAGCGCGGCACCGTGACTCAAATGTCCAGTTATGGCGTTTATACCCAGCGTTATTTTGCCGATAGCGGTCAAATTCAATACGAACAACGCCGTTTAAATTGCCATCGCAAAAGTCTACTCGAATATAGTCCGGCATTCTTGACATAGGAGCCTTCTAATCTTTTTGAGTAAAAAAATATTAATAAAGTAGGTGTCATGTACTGTTAAGTTTCTGACCCCATTAAAGACTTTTCCCAATACGCAAAAAACTATTTTTTGAATAAGGGACAATCAGTGCCTATGTTCATCCTCTAATTTATTCTTAAGATATTTTTACTTTCTCTGCAGGTGTTGATACTTCTTTTTGTTCTTTTCGACCTTTCAACTTATACTTCGTTAATCTCATGCCATTGAAAATTACCACCAAGATACTACCTTCATGAACCAACATTCCGATAGACATATTCATCCATTCGCTGAAGAAGACGCTGGTCAACAAGACCAACACTACTCCAATTGAAATCACGATATTTTGTTTCATATTATTTACGGTGGCTTTTACTAATCCTAATGCGTGAGGCAAGTTGCTGAAGTTCGAATTCATTAAAACGACATCGGATGTTTCAATCGCTACGTCCGTTCCGCTTCCCATTGCGATTCCAATGTCTGCTAAAGCTAAGGACGGACTATCGTTAACGCCATCTCCAACAAAGGCTACAATTTGACCACGTTGTTGTAGTTTTCCGATATAAGCCGCTTTGTCTTCCGGCAACATGTGGCCGTGAGCTTCGGTCAAACCAAGTTCGCCGGCGACCACATCAACGGTTCCTTGGTTATCTCCTGAAAGAACGACTAGATTTTTCACGCCCAAGTCTTTTAATTCCTGCAAATTAGCTTTCACATCCGGACGGACTTGATCGCGAATGCCCATCAGTACTTTTAATTCACCGTCAACCGCTGTCAAAACGAGAGAGTTCCCTTGTTGTTCAAACCGTTTGACATCTTTTTGCACTTTTTTGCTGAGAGTGACATTTTCTTTTTCCATCAAGGCCACATTCCCAACAGCCACTCTATGTCCAGCTACGCTTGAAACGATTCCGCCGCCTTTCACGACTTCAGTTCCTTCAACAGGATAAAAATTTGTTTCTCCAATTTGGTTTAAGACCGCTTTTGCTAATGGATGATCTGATTCCCATTCCACACTGGCCAGATAGCCAAGCGTTTCAGCAGAATCTTTTTCATACAGTTCAGTCGCTGCAACGGTTGGGTTTCCGACAGTTAAAGTACCTGTCTTATCAAATACAATTGTATCCACATTGCTGAAGTCTTGAATGACTTCACTCCCTTTTAAAAGAACACCGTTACGAGCACCATTCCCGATACCGGCAACGTTTGAGACAGGCACTCCGATAACTAATGCACCTGGGCAACCTAGAACCAAGATGGTGATTGCTAACTCAATATTTTGACTGAACGCCCATACAACAATTGCCAGAACCAAGACAGCTGGTGTGTAGTATTTAGAAAAGCGATCAATGAACCGTTCTGCTTCGGATTTAGAATCTTGTGCTTCTTCCACGAGTTCAATAATTTTTCCAAATGTAGTGTCCTCACCAACTCGGTCAGCTCTGATTTGAATCGTTCCGTTTTCTAAAATGGTTCCTGCAAAAACTTCTGCATCAGGTAGCTTGTTGACCGGAACAGCTTCCCCTGTAATGCTAGCTTCATTGATATGCCCTTCGCCCGTAAGGACTGTGCCATCCACTGGAACTTTCGCACCCGTTTTAACGAGCAAGATATCCCCTTCATTTACATCATCCACTTCTACTTCTTCAAATTTGCCATTATCCATTTGTTTCAAGGCGCTTTCGGGTGCCATTTCAGTCAATTCTTTGATAGCAGATCGCGTTTGGTTCAATGTTCGTTGTTCTAAGTAGTGTCCGAATAAGAATAAGAACGTGACAATAGCCGATTCTTCATAATCTTGAATAAAAAGCGCACCAATCGCTGCAATACTGACTAAGACATCAATACTGATGACTTTGACTTTCATTGCTTGAAATGCTTGAATGGCAATTGGCGTAATCCCAAAGACAGAGGCAATGATCAAAGACCACTCTGAAAGTCCTACGTTTTCTAAAACAAAGTGACTGAAGAAACCGAGTGCGATTAACAATCCACTGATAACGGCGATAACATTTTTCTTGCTTAATATATATTGTTGCATGCTTTTTCCCTCCAAATTTAATTTCTCTTTTATTGATAAATACAATATAAGATAATTGCCTAAGTAATTAATTGACTGACATCAAGTTTTGAAAAAATACGTGTCCCTTCTCACTATTTTTTGATCTAACAGCCTCAATGACACTTATTCCTCTTTACAGTTATAACGATACCCTCTTTTTATCGAATAAAAATTTACGGCTATCAAGTTTAGAAAGTTATCTTTTATCGTTTCTAAGCACCTCGAATCGGATTGCAACAAAAAAGCAATCCCGGAAAAATAGCTTTTCTTCCAGAATTGCCTAGTTCATTTAATCTGTTAAGCGGCCTTGACTTTTACTTTGAGGACCTGATAGCCTACGTTTTCAATAGCTTTTTGAATCTCTTCAATCGAAGTGACAGCTGAATCAAAATTGATTTTGACTTTGCTAGAGTTGAATAATACTTTAATGCTGTCTTTATCAATACCGTTAACTGATTTCAAGGCACCTTCAATTTTTTGCATACAACTTGGACAAGACAACGTTTCTAATTGTAATATAGCTTTTTCCATAATTCCTATCTCCTTTATGTGTTTTTATTTTATCCGCAGCAGATTGCAGATTAATGAACACTTCCTTTTCCTCTTTACAACTGTAGTATAGCTCACTTTTAGCAGACGAAAATTGACGCATATCAAGTTTTGCACTTCTTTTGGTTCTGTTGCAAAGTTTTAAATCTACTATTAAGGGACAGAACATCGTACCAGTCAACTCACCCCAGTCTAAAGACATGGGGCTTGTGAGTGTTCAAGCCTTTCGGCTCTACTAACACACTCTTCCGTGGGTAAAATACAGCATAAATATCCAAAAAAGATACTTACGTCTTACACATCAATTTACCACAGCACTTTGTATACAATAATATACGGGTGGCGCGAGCTGCCAAACGCACCCTTTACTTAGCTTTAGCTAAGTTTTTTTGTTTTTCTAACTTGTCTAATCCTTTAGCTAGAATATTTTTAGCTGCATTCCAATCTCTAATATGGTGTTCATGACAATTAGGGCAAGTCCATTCTCTATCCTTGAGAGTTAGCTTATCAGTTCCATCTGTACCCATTATAAAGCCACAAGCATAACAAGTCTGTGTTGTATTTTTAGGATTAACTGATATAACTGTTCTGTTATACAAATTAGCTTTATAATCCAATTTCTGTAAAAAGCTTCTCCAGCCTACATCGGATATAGACATAGCTAAAGCATGATTCTTGAGCATATTTTTACTTCTCAAATTTTCTACTACCACCAAATCGTGGTTATTGATAAGTGCAGTAGTAACATGATTCAAAAAGTTATTACGTTGATTGCGCACTCTGTCATGGAGCTTAGCTACTAAAACTCTTTGTTTTTGGTAATTTTTACTATCACGTAAAGAACGTTTTTCTTTTTTAGCTCTTCTTTGCCTTCTAGATAATACTTTTTGAGCTTTAGCTATTTTACCTTTAATAGTACGGTAATAACGCGGATTAGCTACCACTTTACCAAAACTATCGGTCAAAAAATTCTCTGTATTCAAATCAACACCAACTTGAGAATTAGTTTTAGCTAATTTCTTTACAAATGGTGTATCAGAGCCTAATTGCATTGATACGAAATATCTATCAGCTGTATCTTTAGAGATAGTAACAGTACCGATTCTAATATCATCTTTATTGTCAATAATACGACGGTGAGAACCAGATACTCTTAAGCTACCTAATTTAGGCAAACTAATATGATTCTTATCAAGAAATTTTACGCTAGCAGAATAAACGTCCATTTTAGCATCTTTACCATATTGAGCATTAGTTTGATAACTCAAACGGTAACTCTTTTTATGGAACTTAGGTGTACCAGATGAATGTACTTTTCTAAACATCTTCCACGCTTTTTGATAATTTTGAATAGCGTTAGCTTTAGCTAAACTATCAATATTCTTATCTTGCATGTACTGATAATGATTAGACAAATTTCTAGCGTTTTTACGACTTTTTAATTCTTTAATACGTTCCTTAACAATATCAATAGGTAACTTAACTTGTTTCAACTTATATAATTCTTGGTCAATAGCAACCATTTTATTATAAATAGTTCTAGCAATGTTACCATTAATTTTAATAATCTTCTTTTGGTTAGTGCTTGGATAAATGCGCATTTTCAATCCATAATGATACTCTAAATCACTCATCTTCTTCATTGTATTTCACCTCCTTTAAGTTTATACTATAATTATAATCAATGTATTAGCTTGTATCAAGAGAAATCGTTAATTTTATAAGGTAAAGGAGACTATACAATGACTAATAAAATAAAAGACGCAATATACACAAAGCGTTATGTGTATAATTTACATTTTCACTTAATTTGGTGTACAAAATACAGAAATAAGACTTTTACAAATGAAAAGTTATCTAACGAAATGAAAGATATTCTACAAAGAGTAGCTGACGACAATGAAATAGTCATTGAAAAAATGGAAGTAATGCCAGACCATGTACATATGCTTATTTCATTTCCACCGAGAAAATCAGCAGTAGACGTAATCAAAGCACTAAAAGGCAGAAGTGCATTCCTATTCTTACAAACACATCCAGAAATTAGACAAAAACAATATTGGGGCGGTCATTTATGGTCTTCTAGCTATTATCTAGGCTCTCTAGGTAACATGAGTAAAGATGTTGTTGAGAGATATGTTAACGACCAAAAATATAATGCATATAAAAAATAGGACTCTACGAGTCCTAGGCTTAGGCTATCCATCCCCTCACTAAAGTAAGAGGATTTCCGCCAAATCGTCATTAAAAAAGCTAAAAACGGACAGATGGAAGCAAAAGCACTGAGTTCTGTTCCGTTGTTAATGAAGAGCGACAGAACACCAACGTGTAGAAAAAAGTGTGTCCGATTATTCGCTGTAAAGCAATAAATCATCTAAATCCAGAATCTTGATCCTTTTCCCAGACAGTTGTTGAATCAATCCCTCGTCCTCCAATTCTCCAAATTTGCGACTGATGGTCTCAGGTGTCGTTCCTAAATAGGAAGCAATGTCCTTTTTTCCCATCGGCAGGGTGATGGTGGGAGAGTTGCCCATTTCAGGTTCCACATTTTCTGCCAAAAACAAAACTAAACGGGTAATGACACTCTCCAAGGCTACTTGTGTCGTTTGACGTTCTGAACTTTCTAACCGTTTAGACATTTCCGCCAATAGTTTTAAAGAAATAGCTGGGTATTGTTCCAAAAAATCTTGGACATCTTTTCGCTGAATCATACAGACAACGGTATCTCGGATTGCTTCGGCATATTCCTCGTGTACTGCATCCGGGTTGAACAAGGTCCATTCTCCGGTGAAATCACCAGGGTTCAAGATCCGCACTAGCTGCTCTTTGCCAGAGTCTGCCAATCGATAAATACGGATTTTCCCACGATTGATAATATATAAAGTATCCTCTTTTTCTTGTGAACGAAACAGAAACTCTCCTTTTTGATACTGTTTCGTGTGGGCTTTTTCAGCAATGTAATTCATCGCGCTATCCTCTAAGTGATTGAATATTGGAACCAAGCGGATACAGGCTGCGTGGTCGCCAATTTCATGATGGGTATGTTTAGTCAATTCATTCTCCCCCTTTATTTATTTTGTTTATATTCGCTACTTTTATTATATAAGTCTCTTACTACAAAAAAATTGATGCACATCAAGAAAATGGAAAAAGGACTGGAAAGAATTCCAATCCCTAAATCAGCTTCTACTTTTACCTTAATCTTCATCCTCATCAAGAGCGTCATCATCTTCTAATGCTTCTTTACCAATGAACGCTTGCAGCATCCAAATGTTCTTGTCTAAGTCATTTTTAAAAGCAATCAATGTATCTTCTAAAGCATCGTCACCCTCGTCTTGAGCTAAACGAATCGCACGAATAGTTAGGTCACGAGTGCTTCTGAAATCCTCGATAATATTTTCAACCATGTCTTCTGCTTTAAAGTATTTATTAACTGCATCTTCCGAAAGTATCGAATATTTTTCAAATTCAACCGTTGTCGAAGCAGGTTTATGCCCAGAAGTAATTAGACGCTCCGCAAGTTTGTCGAACCATTTTTCATTTTCGTTATACAACTCTTCAAATTTTTCATGCAACGTAAAGAAATTGGCTCCTTTTACATACCAGTGATATTGGTGCAGTTTCACATGTAATGTATGCATGTTGCCTAAAAGATGATCTGCAATGGCCGCTGCATTAATTTTCGTATGATGAACATGTTCCTTGTGTTCTTGTTCTTCTTGCAATCTTTCTTGGGGTGTTCTTTCTTGAGTAGCTTTATTTTCAGTCATGATTTATTCCTCCTATAATTTTGGTTTGTTTAAAATAGTTTTCTCTTTACTGAATTTAGTATAGGATAGATTTCCGTTAAAAAAATTGACGCTCATCAAATAAAAGGATTTTTTATTTTTCTTTTTCCAAATTTGATTAGAAAACGGGCGCAAACCTCTGATTTCAATCAGGGGTCAAGCCCGCTAAACTAACTTATCTATTTTTACCATAGTAGCCTTTAAGCTGCCTTCTCATAGCTTCTGTATATTGAGATTCAATATATTTTTCTACGACTTCTTTACTCATATCCCCTAGAGTACCCATGTAATAGCTAGGAGACCATAGGTGTCCACCCCATAACAATTGTTTAGTTTCAGGATATTGTTTAAACCATATTCTAGCTGACGCTCCTTTAAGATTTTTAACAATATTAGATGGAGCATATTTGGGCTTAAAAGAAATTAACATATGTACATAGTCTGGCATAACCTCTAACTGGCTAATAGTTACTTCTGAAATAGTTGCTTGTCGTTGTAAAATAGCTTTCATAGTGTCTACTTTTTCTTTAGTGTCAAATATTTTTCTTCGGTACTTAGTAACAAAAACTAGATGAAAATTAAAGTTATAAACATATCCCTCTTCATGTATAATCATTTACATACCACCCTTTAAATGTTATTATAATTATAACATATATTTCTCGAAAGGAGGTTACATGAATGGTTAAAAAGAAGAGTAATAAATTTGGATATACAAGACAATATCATATTTCTTTAAGTTATCAACAAATAGAATTGTATGAAAAAGCAATAAAAATACAAAATGAGTTATATCAATTTACATTGAAATATCTATATAAGACCTATGGTCGTAAACATATTGGTAGACCTTTACCTTTTGGACAAGGAGTAAATTACCTTAATAATAAAATTAAGGCAATGTTTATTAAAGAAAAATACGACTTAAAACGTTGGAATGCTAAGAAACTAGGATTATCTTCTCATGCCGCAGATGAATTTTTAAAAACAATCTTCACTAATTTTTCTCAGTATCGTAAGAGATTGGAACAAGCAGGGCGAATGTCAGATGTTGAAAAATATAATCTTAGAATGAATATTACTAAAGATAAAAACGGTAAGCACAAAAATCCTAAACACCGTTCATGGTATCGTAAGGGTTCAATGAATTTTCTACGGAATAATAACTCGTTTAGGACAATTACTTCACAAAAATTACCTAATGGCAATACAAAATTGGTTTCGCCACACTATTTAAATGTAGCTGATTTTGGAGAAATAATAGTATTTGAGAATTTAAAGAATATTAATTTTGAAGAGATAGCTTTAACTAAGATTAAAAGATTACCAGATAATACATTTAGACTACAAATAACTTTTACTCGTGAGAAGAAACGTATTTTTCAAAATAAAGTTGTTGGTGCAGATTGGAACATGTTTAAAAATGAAGTATTTAGGACTTCTGAAAATAAAGTAATAGCTATTCCTAAAAAAGTAATAGAAAAAGTAGGTAAAATAGAATTTAAAAAAGATAAAATAAAGTCACTAAGAGATAATGAATACAATAAACATGGTAAAACAGATTTATGGAGAAGGTATCATCGTAAACAAGCAAAGCTAAGTGCTAAAAAAGCTAATATCCTAACTGAAACATATAGAGGATTAGTACACGAATTAGTCGATGACTACGATACTATCATCATCGAAAAAATAGATGCTTTTGAGATGAGAAAACGTAATTTGTCAATGAATAAAGCACAGAATACAGGTAAGAATAAGCGATTAGCTTTAATCAAACCTTATGAATTATCAAAAATTGTAGAGTCGTTAGTAAACAAGCAAAATAAAACTCTTATTAAAGTGGATCCATATAAAACGAGCCAAGTAGAATATGGGACTAAATACGAGTCAAAACACGAGTTAAAAGAAGTTAATGAAGATGGTAAACGTATATATGTTTCAGCATATACTGGTAAAGAGGTAGATAGAGATTATAATGCAGCTTTAAATATCAAAGAATGGGGTTTATACCCAGAAAAACATGCAAAACTAAGAGATTATCCTAAATTAAAAGCAAATAACTTAGTTGAAATAATTTAAAAAACGAAGTTTTTAGGAAACGGAACAAATCCTACCGAACTAATAGCACAAAATTATGCGTAATACCTTGAGCGAGTCAAAACAGGTACGATAATTAGTGAAGATTATTTTTAGTATAGTGGCGGTATTTCCAGTCATTATAACTAGGTTCGGAGCGTGTATCGCTTTTTAATGTACATGTAATGTAATCGCGTGACGCGATTCCTGCGATTTTAATCGCAGGTAGTTCAAAGAGTAGTTTGCCATATTCTTGCACCCAACGATAAATCGTCGTATGAGAAACGTTAATGCCACGATCATATAAGATTGAACTTCACGATAGCTAAGGTTATAACGAAGATAGTAGCCCACGGCTACAATAATCACATCCTGCTGAAATTGTTTTCCTTTAAAATGATTCATCGTCATTCCTCCTGCTATCTTTTTCTATTATTCTACCTTATTTGATAGTAGATTCAAAACTTTGCAACAGAACCTTTCATCGTAATTTTAGTTGTTGCTATTTTTCCATTATTATTTAAATTACCAATTTCTAAAAAAATATAGAAAAAATCTCTAAGTATACACATTGTATATTTAGAGATTTTTGCGTATCTATATAATTTTAGTATCCGTATAAGATATCGTGCTTAATGTTTTCAGCATCAATTCCTTTATCTTGTAACGATTGACTTACAGCTTCTACAATCTTTTCTGAAGAAGATACATAATATAACGCATCATTAGCTAGTTCGCTTGTCAACTTTGTTAATTCTCTATCTACATCATTTTCATCGCGAACAAAAATAAATTCTGCATTTGGTAATGATTTCTTAAATTCAGCAAAGTCTTCCTTGTAGAAATAATAATCCAAAGATGAATATACAAATTTAATCGTACGTTCACTCTTATCTTTAGCTAGTTCTTCAAGTAATGCTCTAATAGGTGTAACACCTACCCCACCAGCAAAAAATACTAAAGCTTGATTTCCGTCTTCAGGAAGTGTAAATTGGCCCAATGGACCCTTAACTTCTACTTCTTCACCTGGTTGTACAGTTAAAAGATTTTGTTTAAAGTTACTGATTTCTTTACCTGTTCTTGTACCTAGCAAGATTACATCATCTTCAGGTAAGGAAGCAAATGATAATGCACGTAACTTTTTCTTTTCTGTAATTTCTTTAGTAGGTAAGCCTAGTCTCATGTATTGACCTGCCACCCAATTCATATCATTAGGTTTTTTAATCTTTATTTCATAGTAGTCTTTTTCCAAATTTTCGATTGAAATTAATTCTGTCTTGTAGCTTGGTAATTCCTCTGCCATGATATCATCTTCTTTCCATAGAGTTATGTATAACATTATTTTATTTAACTTTTAACATTTTATCAAATATATTGCCTTAAGATTAATAATTTTCTAGTCTTTTTAAACAAATCATATCAAATGATACTAATTAGAAAGACACTTCACTCAACCTAATAGAGTCAACCAGTCTACAAACTTTTAGAATTAATCCAAAAGCTCTCATAGACAACTTTACAACTCGTTTGGCAGTTGTGTTTTGTTTCGAAAATTGTTCGTAAGCCTCCTAAATTAGAAATTTAAGTTTAGCTTAACTGGAACTAATCCAATCTCATCTATACCATGGTGAATTATACTATTTTTTCATTTCTAACATTTTTTCAATCACAGGAATATTACCTAAATCAGAAATTTCTTCTTTTGACATAACTACTAAATTAGTATCTGATTGAGCTAGCTTAGTAAATGCTACAATACTCTGATCTTTAAAGTAATTATCTGATACTGACTCCAGTGCCTCCTGAATTTTTTTAATTCGGTAACTTTCAGCATCTGCACGTTTTTTTGTAGCTTCTGCTTCAGCTTGAGCAGTCTCAACTAATGCTTGATTCTTTGCATCTGTTGTTAATTTAATGTTTCTAGCCTCACCCTCAGCTTTCGCAATTACTGCTACTCTTTCCCTATCAGCTGTCAATTGTTTATCCATTGCTTTTTGTATTTCAACAGAAGGAGTCAATTCATCAATATTAACACGATCCACATTAATACCATAGATATTAGTCAAATCACCAATTGCACTAGCTAATTCAGCATTAATCTTTGAAGTAGATCCTAACGCTGCATTCAAATCCATTCGACCAATGATATCACGTAAATGCCCTCTAACTAATTGTGCCATTGACTCAACTGAATCAGTATTTTCATAAGTATACTTTTTTGCATCTGTCACATGATAATTTAAAGTTACACTAGCTTCAATCTCCGCATTATCTTGAGTTATTACTGAATATTTTTCTAGTCTTAATGGATGCATTGCTAATTCTACTGATTGAATTCGTTGAATAAAAGGAATATAAAAGTGTAACCCAGCTTCAACACTTCGGCTATATTTTCCTAACGTTTCTACTAACCCTTGACAATTTTGTCGAACAATTTTTATTCCTAACATGATATTACCTCTTTCCTATGTTGTAAGCGGTCTTAAAGTTATTATATTGCCTACTGCTTCAATTACGATGTAGTCAATATTTTCATTTACTGATTGATTTCCTTCAATCAAATACCGATAATAAATACCTTTAATACTAACTAATCCATTAATTTGATCAATTTCTTTACCAGCTACTTTGTGACCTAAAAAATTTCTTTGCTCAAGTGAACCCTGTTCTACTTGCTTAGGTGGATCTTTTAAAGTTACCGATACAATTTCTTGCAAAGTTGCATTGACACTTTTATTTTCAAGCTGTGCTCTTTTTTCTAATTTTTGTTTTAAATCTTTTGATAACCTAAACAAAAACGAAGTCATTTTCTCATCTTGTGTCATTCCGCCACCTTCTTTCTTGATATCATTATGATATCACTTTTTATATCAATTAACTATTATTTCAACTCAAACCAAAAAAGTGCCATTGAGATTCACTCATATCTCAAATGACACTTTGTTATCACTTATTAATCTTTTTTAACACGTCTTAAGCCTAATGCACCTAAGAATCCTGCGATTGAGGCTAAGACTGCACCTAGAACAGAAGTAGATTTACTGTTATTTTCACCAGTTTGTGGTAATACTTTTACTGGTTCTGCAGCTTTTTTGCCCACTTTAGCTACAGATTTATTTGAAACAGTCTTAGTTACTACTGTTTGTTCTACTTTATTATTTGTAACAGTCTTAGTTACTACTGTTTGTTCTACTTTATTATTTGTAACTTCATTAACTTGTACTTTATTATTGTCTTGTTCTTTATCTGCAAGAACATTTAGTAACAATACCACATTACCATATTCATTAACTACTCGGTAATCCTTGGCAGCTTCGACTCCAGTAGCATTTACCCAATTACCAGTACTATCTTTTACTTGTAGTGTATTGTTATTGTAATCTACTAGAACTTTGGTTGCACCATCTTTATCAGTTGTTACAGTCTTAACTGTATCACTAGCTGGTTGATAGTGAACATAGAACTTCCTAGTTACAGTATTACCTGTCAAGTCAACTACACTCAATGTATATACATGTGTTGTTTCGCCAGTTGCATCAGCTAAGTTAAATGTCTTACTAAACTTGTATGCTGGATATGGATTAGTCACTGTACTTCCATCTTGATGAGCTTCAGCAACAAAGTTCACACCAGAATTGTGGAATTCACGATAATCATTATCTCCATTGAAGAAGAAACGATATCCGTCCAAATTATCAGTAGCTTCTCCAGATACACTAAAGTCTTTATTATTAGTGTAGACTTGGTAATCACCATTACTATCCAGTTGTAAATTAGCCACATTATTTAAGCTAAGTGTTGGAAGAACTGTATCTAAGATTAACTCCACTGTACCTCTAGTTGTTGAACCATCATCTTTTGTATAGATGTAAGCAACAGGTCTTTGTGAAGTTGGTGCTGTATGGAATTGGAAACTAAATGTTCCATCACTATTTAAGTTAACCTTATTTACAGGATCATCTTCATTGTAACTATCTCCCAATACCACCAATGATTTAACATTTGGATCAACCTTACCTGTTAAAGTAAATACTTGTGTTGATGGATTATATACACCATCTTTAACAGCTTGCGCTCCTACCCAGTTGTAATCATTATCTTTCAAGTAGTCAAAGTGGATATCTGGGTTAGCATCTGCACGTGTTGTTAGATCCTTTAGACTGTGTCCTGGCAAATCTCCTGGATTACCAATTGTAGCAGAATCAGCTTTTTCTTGAACAACATTTGTTCCTAATTGGTCAGCACTTGTAAAGGCTGGTGCTGGTGCCGGATTTCCTGCATATGCGTCAACACCTACATATACACCTGATGTTTGTTGAACATCGTTGAATGTTGGTCCTGAAACCTCTGTCCATCCTGTCAACACAGTTCTACCACTCTTGTTAGTTACTTTTACGTGGAAAGTTGCTAATCCATCTTTTACATCTGCTTTATATACTGCACCTGTGAAGTAGTCGCGTGCATAAACTTCAACATTATCCCCCTTAGTAACCGCTGCTTGTACGACTACATCATCCTTGTTGTTGCTTACGACTGTATCTAAAACAATACCAAAGTTTTCCTTAACAGTATTATTTACTTGCCATGCAAAAACAGCCTTTGGAGTTGCTGTATTCAATTTATATACTACATTCTTACCAGCTGCATCTGATGTGAAGACAACCGCAGTATCACTTGTACTTACAGGAACCACAAAATTACCACTGTTATCAACTTGAACTAATGCACCATTGTAATAGAAATCAGATGTTGCATTTCCACGTAAGTTATAAGTTGAAGTTGCTGCTTGATAATCTGGGGAACTTTGATCGAGTTCTAATCCATTAGTTGCATTCCAAACAGATACTTTAGTTGTTGCATCATTATTTCCATTTACCAGTAAGGTTACTGTTGAAGTATTATCAGCTACATCGCTAACTGCAACTGATAAAGCATTCTTAGCTGCAGTTAGTGC
Organism: Ligilactobacillus sp. UO.C109; assembly: GCF_026847815.1. Lineage (NCBI taxonomy): Bacteria > Bacillati > Bacillota > Bacilli > Lactobacillales > Lactobacillaceae > Ligilactobacillus > Ligilactobacillus sp. UO.C109. The sequence continues at coordinate 124,013 of NZ_JAPSFH010000003.1, forward strand.
TGCTAAAGTATCACTATCTAATACGGCTTTAAATGTTCCTGATGTTTTAGCTACATCTAAGAACTTAGAATTCTTGCCATCATTTAACTTATAGCCAAATGTCTTATCGTTGGCTTTAACTACTGCATAAGAATAATCTGTAAAGCCAGATCCTGTATCTTTATAATCAAAGCTTAAAGTATGTGTCGTAGCATCATACTTAACATTTGATAATACTGGAGCTGTTGTGTCGATAACTACTGGATAATCAGCTGTTTGAACCTTATTTGCACCATCATTATACAAAGTAGCAACATAACGATATGTATATTCACCATCTGCTGCATTTACCATTTCACCAGTCTTATCATCGTATACTTTTCCATCCCAAGCCAAAGTATTTGGATTATTACGCATTGAAACTGATAAAGTTACGTCTTTATTAACTCCACTTTCATAGTAAGACTTATCCAGACCTTGTTCATCTGCAACTACACGAACAACTTTTCCACTCTTATCTAATACTTCAACTTTAAGATCCTTTAGATTTTGTTTAACAAAGGCATATGGTTTTAATAAGTCACTCTTACCGTCAGCATTTGGTGAGAATGCAACTTTTCCATCTTGGTATAATTTAGCAACTTGTTGCCAATTATAATTACCTTCAAGATTTACTAAAGCCTTTAAGGAATCTTCATCAGCTACCCCTCTTGGATAGTTATCTTCATTAACAAAGTAGTTACCACCATAGACTGTGCCTTCTTGATTAGCAGCTTTGTCAAATACATCTTCACTTGTCATATCACCATAATATGCGAGATATGGAACTACTAATTGATTTTGACCATCATTTCCTACAAATCTCAACCAACCTTCAACTAATTGATTTTCTTTCAAACCTGTTAAAGATAATGTGAAATTATAAGTTGCGCTTTGTCCAGCTTTAACGGTTACTGTCTTATTTCCATAGACATGTGCTCCTGCCAGATAAACATCGTGGAAAGTTCCTGTATCGGCATCGCGCACTTCAGTTAATCCACCACCAAAATCATCAAAAGTATATGTTTGATCTTTATCGGATAAGTTCTTAAACGTTAGTGCGAATTGAGTTGAATCTCCAACTTTTCTCAAAGATACAGAACTTGTGCCGTCTGCTGCCACAACATATACTGGAGATTCTGTTGCAGCACCTGCATCAATTTCACCAGCACCTTGCCGTCTAGGAGAAACTGGAGTGTCATATCCTTGTTGCGTCATTGGTTTAGCTGTATTCATGATTAAAGCTTTAGTAGCTTGAACTAAATCTGCTCCATTTAAGTTAGTAGTAGCTTTTAATCTTTGCATTACTAAAGCTGCAACCCCAGCGTTAAATGGACCAGCCATAGAAGTTCCACTCATAGTATTGTAACGATTATCGTTCCCTGTTGAAGTTACACTAACCCCAGGAGCTGATACATCTGGTTTCAAAGTGAAATCTTGTAAAGGACCCCAAGAAGAGAAGTCTGCCATGTCATCACCAGCACCTACAACCGAGTTTTCAGCTGCAACTGTCATTGCATTGCGCGATGCACCTGGATTAGCTACCGTACTACTAGAGAATGGTTCAAAGTTTCCATCTGCTCCACCTGGTTTATAAGGAACTTCTTCACCAGTAACACTTGCCGAATTACCATTGTTAGAAGCTGAAATGGAGACGAATACACCATGTTGAGTTGCATATTCAACCGCTTTCTGCTCTACATCATTCAAATTAGCAGCTGCGACGCCTTGACCTAAGGACATTTGAATTACATTAGCACCTAATTTAACTGCGTCATAAATTGCTTGAGCAATATCATCAGTATTTTCATCAGCAAATTGATCATTAAATACTCGCATCATCATTAACTGTGTTTCAGGTGCTACCCCTACTGCATAGCGTTCATTGCCATTTGGTTGGCCGTCAGCACCAATGATACCAGCAACGTGTTGACCGTGTTCTGATGCATCTGGGCCATCATCTTTAACCCAGTTGTTGTCACGACTCGCATAATTATATACGAATGGGAATTTCTCTGAAGCATATTTCCCGTAGCCTAGCTCGCTAATCTTCTTGTCAGCATCTTCCTTAGAAATTGCTGGAGATTCAGGAGCTTTAGAGAAATCTTTATGGTTTGTATCAGTACCAGAATCAATAACAGCAACCACCATACCTTGTCCTTTATAGCCATTATCCCATGCAGTTTGAACATTTCCTTTGACATGGTCTTTATAGGTTGTTGGTGGTACTGTCTGATCAGCAGTATCAGCAGTAGTTTTAGCCTGTTGAGCTGTTGTAGCTTGATTTTGACTAGCTACTGAATCAACATTGCTCGTTGCTGCTTCTTTTACGGTATCAGTTTGAACATTAGAAACATTGTTAGAACTATTACTATTGGTTGTAACAGTTGTTTGAGCTGTCGCATTATTCTGCACACTCAAACTTGATGCCTGAGTAGCTTCTGTTTTTACACTTTCACTACCAGTAACGGTATCGGCTTGAGCGTTAGAAACTGGACTTGTCACTAAAAATGTAACTCCAGAAATAGTAATAATCGCTGACACCACCCACTTAGATTTAGCTTTATAAAGCTTGTAGCGGCGTTTTTCACCTAGCAACTTTTCCATGCACTTCATCTCCTTCTTCTAAAAGTTATTTTTTATATTAACATATTTTTAATTGATAAACAATTATTCTTTAATCATTTGTTCATTATAAATAAAATTTAACTTCATAATTTGTTCATATTAATGTGATAAAAAAGCCCTATATAAAAGCTAATTGATAAAATTTACTTAATTTTTACTTTTTAATTTCTAGATTCTTGTAATTTTTTTATAAAGCCCTTGCAAAAACACATTTGAATATAGTACAATTGCAGAAGATTAAGGTTTTATAGCCCTAATACCTATATTTATTGGGAGTGATTATTAATGAACAAGAACGAATTAGTAGAAGCTATCGCAGAAAAGATGGGTACAACTAAGAAAGAAGCAGAAGCAGCTGTTTCAGCATTCACAGAAACAGTTAAAGAAGCTTTAGTAGATGGTAAGAAAGTACAAATCATCGGCTTTGGTAACTTCGAAGTACGTGAACGTGCAGCTCGCAAGGGTCGTAACCCACAAACAGGTAAGGAAATCGAAATTCCAGCATCTAAAGTTCCTGCATTCAAACCAGGTAAAGGCTTGAAAGATGCTGTTAATAAATAGTCATTAACAGATTTAAAAAGCCTCTAGCTCGTAATATTGAGCTAGGGGCTTTTAGTATGCTACTCTAAACTTTTATTCCAGACCTTGATTAAATCTTGAGCCTGAAAATTTAACTCTACATCATTATAGCCAGATTCTGATAATAATATTTTTAAAAATTAGTATCTTTTAAATTTTAAGCACGGATTTTTAACGCATCTTTTTCGTCTGACACCATTATCTTCTAGGAATTTCCTCAGATAAACTATAAAACTGGGATTTAGCTGAATAATCTGCTCTGTATCTACTATTTAGACCTGCCTTCTTAGATTCATCAGCTAATTTCCTTAATAGCTCTCCATCTCTACCCATAAAACGAATTTTTTGATCAAATCCAACTGAATATATATAATTTACTAACTTATTAATCAAATATTCTGGATATCTAACAGTATCTAATTTCTTATATACTTGTAGCAAAACATCTGTAATATCTAACAATCCACTTGGTTTTTGAGGTCTATCCATAAGACTGTTGTACAACTCATGAATGACTTCTTTGGTTTCTTTGATGTTTACTTTCTTCATTTAAAACACCTTCCTTTTATTAACCATCCAAATTTGTAACTCTCTCTTTTACTGCTGATGATAACGTAACCTCGTTATTTTTACCTATATTCATTATAGCGTATTCAAATTCAGAGAATAACAAAAATCACTTCCACTAAACCTACTTTTCACCATTCACAGTACAGCCAACCATTAAACCACCTTTTTCTGCATAAAAGCTACATAGTGCTGTACAAATTCCAATTTCTATCTGACAATCAGGATACTTTGCTTGAATTAAGCCCTTCAAAGCTAATGCACCTTTTTCATTGTTTGCGTGATCAATTACCACTTTTTTACTATTAAAATTATGCTTAACTAATGTATCTACCAAAGATTGATATGCACGTTTAGCTCCACGTGCTTTTCCTAATTGTTCAATCTTTCCTTCTTCGTTCGCCCAACCTAGCACATTAATTTTTAAGACTCCTGCAAGTTTCGCAACAGTTTTATTTATTCGACCATTATTTGCTAAATTCGTTAATGACTGTAAGCTAAAGAAGATTTTCAAATGGTCAATATAAGCTTGAACTTGTGTTACTACTTCAGAAAAGTCTCCCCCTTCATTTAGTAATTCACTAGCTTTAACAGCTGCCATACGTTCTGCTGGACCTGCTGCTTTTGTATCAAAGACGTGTATTTTTCTATTTGGATCTTCCTCTAGAATCATTTTTTTAGCTGTTTGTGCAGTATTATACGAACCCGAAAGCACACTTGAAATTGTAAAAATATATACTTCATCAGCATCCCCTATTGCTGCCAAGTAACTTTCAACACTAGGACAAGAAGATTTTATTTCTGTTGAACTGTTTTCGATAAACTTATCGAATTCAGCTTGATCAAAATTAGCACCATCTAAAAATACTTTATCCCCACAAACTAAAGTTAAATCTACACTCTGATGTTCAATACCATTTAATGCAGTTACATTTAAATTTGCTGCTGAATCTGTAATTATTTTCTTCATAATTCCAACCATTCCTTATTTATAGAATTTTCATTAAGCTTATAAAATATAAAAAACATTGTCAACGGTTTTTAAAAAACTTATAATAAGTTTTACATTGATAAAATGTTACTTTACCTATATACTTAGGCTAGCGAGGTATCAATTTATGAATAGAGAATTTAAAATAAGCCAAAGTATCCAAAATTTTAAACTACCACGATATGACGATTTACCTGAAGTTGAATTGTATTTAGACCAAACTACTGCATACATCAGCGAAAGGCTTGAAATTTTGGGCGATGTAAAGCTAACTAGTTCGATGATTAGTAATTATGTTAAACATAAGATAATTCGCCGACCTGTTAAAAAGCGTTATGCAGCTGATCAAATTGCTGAATTATTTTTTATTGCTGTTGCTAAAAATGTAATGCAACTTAGCGATTTAAAAGCAGCAATCGAACTACAAAGACGAACATATTCAACTAAAGTTGCCTATAATTATTTTGTAGAAGAATTAGAAAATATTCTTCCGTATGTCTTTGGTTTGAAAACTGACTTAGATGAAATAGGCAATGAGCATACCGAATATCAGCGTATGCTACACAATATTATTATGGCTGTTAGTTATAAAGCTTACATTGATAAATATTATGCTAATTTACGTCAAGAAAATTAGTTCAATCTACGATTTTAATGGTATTATAGTATTTGAGTTCGTTATAGAATCGAGATGAGTCAATTGATAGATGTAGAAGAAATTCTTGCTAAAATGAATAAAAATCAAAAGATCAATTACGATAAGGTCATGCAAAAAATGGTTAAGAAATGGGAAGAAGCTGACACTCGCCCACGTATTCTTTTACACAGTTGTTGTGCACCATGTAGTACATACACGCTTGAGTACTTAACAAAATTTGCTGATGTTACTGTTTACTATGCTAATTCTAATATTCATCCACGTGCTGAATATCAACGTAGAAAATATGTTCAACAAAAATTTATTCATGATTTCAATGAAAACACTGGAAATAATGTTAAGTTCATATCTGCCCCTTATGAACCACAGGAATATTTTGAAAAAGTTCGTGGACTTGAAAAAGAAGTCGAAGGTGGTGCACGTTGTCGTGTTTGTTACGATTATCGACTAGATAAAGTGGCACAAAAAGCTGTAGAATTAGACTTTGACTACTTTGGAAGTGCACTAACAATTAGTCCGCATAAAAACTCTCAAGTCATTAATCAAGTAGGCCTAGAGGTTCAAAGTTTATATACTACCCACTATCTTCCTAGTGATTTCAAGAAAAATGGTGGTTATCAACGTTCAGTTGAAATGTGTCATGAATACGATGTTTATCGCCAATGCTACTGTGGTTGTGTCTTTGCTGCTAAAGCTCAGGGTGTTAACTTAAGTAAAATTAGACGTGAAGCACTAGAATTTTTAGAAGGTAAAGATGCAGATAAGGAATTTCCTGAAATAACCTTTAAAATTAATGGTGAAACTATTTAATTATTAAAAAGGACTAAGATTATTAAATTCAGTCCTTTTTTATTTTTCCCAATTTCAATAACCTAATATAAATTTTCCATAAATTACTTGATATATCTACTCTCACATCAACCAGTCTAATCATTTATTAATTATACATTTAATGTATAATTAATCATTTCTAACAATCGTTCTAATGTTGTTTTATAAATAACAATATAAGATCAACTTTGTGAAAAAACTCCCAAAATCCGCTAATTAAAGGGGAATTAAATTTCACAAACTTTAGGTTTAGGGGTTGATATTTATCTTTTTAAGTGTTATTCTTGCATTAGGTTGAAAGCGCTATCAACGAAAAATGAGAAATTATTTGAATTTTTATTCATTATTTGGAAAGGAGTATCCTATTATGTTAATCGGTGTACCTAAAGAAATCAAAAAACAAGAAGAACGTGTTGGTGCTACTCCAAGTGCTGTAGCAAGCTTAGTTCATGCAGGCCATTCAGTAATTGTTGAAAAAGGAGCTGGCGTTGGCTCTGGTTTCCCAGATGAAGAATATATCGCTGCTGGTGCAACAATGGGTTCAGCAGAAGAAGCATGGGATACAGAAATGGTCATCAAAGTTAAAGAACCTTTGGAAAGTGAATACCAATACTTCAAACCAGGTCAAATCATCTATACTTATCTTCATCTGGCTGCAGATAAACCATTAACAGAAGCCTTAATTGAAAAGAAGGTTACAGGGGTAGCATACGAAACAATGGTTGGTAGAGGTGGCGGTTTACCACTTCTCTTCCCTATGAGTGAAATTGCTGGTCGTATGTCAATTCAAGTTGGATCTCATTTCTTAGAACAAGTACATGGCGGTAAAGGTATTCTATTAAGTGGTGTTTCCGGTGTACATCGCGGTAAAGTTACTATAATCGGTGGTGGTACTGTAGGTTTCAACGCTGCTAAAATTGCCGTTGGTATGGGGGCACAAGTTACAATTCTTGATATTAACGCTCAACGCTTGGCTGAAATTGACAATATCTTTGATGGAAAGATTCAAACTTTAATGTCAAATACTGCTAACATCAAGAAAGCTGTTGAAGAAGCTGATTTAGTAATCGGTGCGGTTCTAATTCCTGGTGCTAAAGCACCAAAATTAGTTACAGAAGAAATGATTAAGAATATGAAACCAGGTTCTGTTATCGTTGATATTCCTATCGACCAAGGTGGTATCTTCGAAACAACAGTAAGAGCAACTACTCATGAAGATCCAATCTATGTAACACATGACGTTATTCATTATACAGTTGCTAATATGCCTGGTGCTGTTCCAAAGACAGCTACAGAAGCACTTTCTAGTGCAACAGTACGCTATGCTATTGAAATTGCTAATAAAGGTATTGATAAAGCTGCTGCTGACGATAACACAATATTTACAGGAATTAATACACATCAAGGTAACCTTACTTCTAAAGCTGTTGCAGATAGTTTAGACCTTCCATTCACACCTTATAAAGGTTAACATTTGCTCCTTTAACTTGGAAAGGAGGCGACCTAATCTATGAAAAATAAAATTGACGTTAATAAAGTATTAAAAAACGCCAGCATTAAGTCGGAAGACGAACGTTCTTTAGGTCTTTTTGATCTTTCCATTCTGGGAATCGGTGCGATGATTGGAACTGGAATTTTGGTTTTGACTGGTATTGTAGCCGCTACTACTGCTGGTCCGGCAGTTATCTTTTCTTTCTTAGTAGCTGCTATTGCTAGTGGTTTGATTGGGCTATGTTATTCTGAACTTTCAACTTCAATCCCTAACTCTGGAAGTGCCTACATTTATGCCTGGGTTACCATCGGGCAAGTTATGGCTTTCTTTGCTGGCTGGACACTATTAGGAGTTTATATTACTACAACAGCTACAGTTGCAAATGGATGGACAGGTTATGTCCACTCATTCTTAGCAGAATTTGGTGTACATCTACCTAAAGCTTTTCTAGCTGCACCATCAGCAGGCGGTATTATGAACTTACCAGCGATTATCATGATTCTATTCATTACCCTAGTGTTAACAAAAGGAACTAGTGAAAGTAAGCTACTTAATAACATTTTAGTTATTATTAAACTAACTGTAATTTTCCTATTTATTATTGTTAGTGTTAAACACATACGTCCAACTCACTGGCATCCTTTCTTCCCATATGGTGGTAGTGGTATCATGGTTGGAGCATCAACTGTTTTCTTCACCTTTCTTGGTTTTGATGCTCTCGCTACTTCTGCAGAAGATGCTAAAAATGTTCAACATAATCTGCCTCGTGCTATCATCATTTCACTTGTAGTTTCAACTGCTTTGTACGTAGCAGTTAGTCTAGTAATGACCGGGGTTGTTCCTTACAAGGAACTCAATGTTGCTGAAGCCATGGCTTTTGTACTTTTAGAAAAGGGACATACTTTAACTGCCCAAATTGTTTCTGCCGGTGCTATTTTAGGCATCATGGCCGTAGTACTTGCCTTTGTTTATGCAGGAGCTAATATTACAATGTCCATGAGTCGTGGTGGTTTCTTACCTAAGCAGCTAGCTCACTTAAATTCTAAGAGTCACAGTCCTAACCGTGCGCTATGGTTAAATGGACTTTTAGCAGCTATTCTTGCTGGATTTATGGATATGAGAAACTTAGCTTTAATTGCTAATGTCGGTTCTCTGGCAGTCTTCAGTCTAATCTCTTTAATCGTAATTTTATTACGTAAACAGCAGCCAGATTTACCACGACCATTTAAGGTTCCGTTTGGAAATGTCCTACCGATCCTATCAATCATTGTGTGTGTTGTTTTAATGATAAACATCACCCTACCAGCTTGGATTAGTTACTTTATCTGGCTCGGAATAGGTTTACTCTTCTATCTTGGTTATTCCGTTCGTCATGTTGACGTTAATCAAGAGCATACCGGAGAAGCTGAATAGGTTAATATAAAACAAATCCGTTCAATGAATTTTGTTCATTGGACGGATTTTGTTTTGTTATTATATAACTCTCAAAACTAAAGTTACTCTACATTTTTACAACTGAAACTGTCCCCATAGAGTCTACACAACAACATTTATCACTATAAACTTCAACAAATTGATATTGGCTATTCATTGCTAAAATCCGTGCTTTCTCTAAATTTGCTGGAAGTCTCTCATCTCTTTTATAGTGGGTTACAATTGATAACGTAAAATCTAAAGTATGAACCTCATATGTATCTCCCAAATAGCATTTAGCTACAATTCCTTCTAAAAGGGAACTCATCTCAACATCTGGAAGCTCTGATTTTACTGTATTAATAATATTAGAGATTTCTCTATTAGAAATTTCTGCCCCACCATTATCTAATTTACTGATAGATTCCATGTACTCAGCTGATCTTTTATTACGTAAAAAAGATTCATTTGGAGATTCAAATCGTTGCCTATTCTGTGTAGAACTCTTACTAGAAAAAAGACTATTTTCTTTTACTTTAGATGAATTTAAAAGTGGTCTTGGCATTATACAAGTACCTTCCTTGTTCTTTGAATATTATTATCACTTAAATCAACACCATCACCAATAGGTCGACCAGATGCTGGCACAGCTCTTGATTTTCCCCATTCTCTAATTGCGCTAATTTTCTCTGGACTTGTTTGAGACAATGGAACTACATTTTCAAAAACATCAATAATCGCTTGACCTGTTATTTCTGTACCATCAGCTAAATTGTTATACGCTAACTCTCTAACTGCCGATTCAAGATCAGCACCTGTAAATCCTGCTGTCATTTCGACTATCTTATCAGCAAATTCTCCATCAAAATCAAGCTGTAAGTATTTACGCATATAGATTGATAAAATATCTTTTCTTTCCTCTTCTGTAGGTAAATCAACAAAGAATAATTCATCAAAACGTCCTCTTCTTAAAAGTTCCGATGGTAATTTACTTACGTCATTAGCAGTTGCTACAACAAAGACTTGCTTTTTACTTTCTTGAAGCCAAAATAAAAATTGTCCAACCATACGTGTTGAGACTCCACCGTCATTACTTGAGCTAGCTCCTGATAATCCCTTTTCAATTTCATCAATCCATAATACACATGGTGCTACTTGATCAGCCGTAGTAAGCGCATCTTTTAGTTGTTGTTCACTTTGACCTACATAACTACCCTGTACTGTGGCAAAATCTAATCTGTATAATGGAAGCTTCCAACTAGCAGATATTGCTTTAGCAGATAACGATTTCCCACATCCCGGAACACCAACAAGTAGTACTCCTCTTGGGGAACGTAATCCTCTACGACGCATTTCTTCATGTTTTTCAGGAGTTAACAGTTTTTTCTTTGATTCTAACCATGCTCTTAAACCGCTAAGTCCTCCAACAGAAGCAACACTGTCATCTACATCTATTTTCTCAAGACCAGATATATCAGAAAAAAGTCGATTCTTTGCAGAACGTATTTCGTCCATATCATCTTTAACAATCTTCTTTTTAGCAATTAATGATGCAATAACATTTTCTGTTTCAACTTCCGTAACCCCAGATAATAATGTTGCTGCTTCTCTTATATCGTTATCATCCCATTCAATATCTATTTCATTACGGTAATCTGAAATATAATTAGAAATTGTTTGATAGAGCTCATCTTCATTAGGGAGATCTAGTTTAAGTGTCATTCCTTGTCTTTGTAGTTGATCCCACACTTTTTGTGTTTCAAACACAATTATAGAACCACCAGATTCATTTGCCAAAGTTACCAAGTCTAATAATTGCTTTGCACTATCTGTATTTGTTGATATATCAGGTATCTCTGTAAGGATCATTGTCAGATTATGTCTTTTCTTCATTTCCTCACCTATAAAGTCTAAAGCACTATAGAAAGACTTGTCGGTGCTGAGAGTTTGACCAGTCGTAATATCATAAACACCTTTTGATAAAGTATGCGCAAAGAAGTGTAACCCTAGATCTTTAGCAATTTCCTCTAACATCTTTAAAGCTCGTGAACTTTCAATCGTATTAATTGCAATAAAAGGAATTCTTGCAATGGCATATCGCTCCATTAATTCTTTACATTCTTTTCTTTCACTCATTTGTACTCTTCACAACCCTATTATTTTTTATAATATTTAACAATTTTCCACTAGTATCATTTTTTGCACTATCTTCTAGAGAAGACTGCATCGTCTTACCATTATTTCTAATCATTTCAATTAATTCATTTTTTTGCTTATCAGGAATTGCAGGTATTGAAACTATATCTTCTAAAAATTGGTATTCTTTTCGAGCAAAAAGCAATGCAGAAACTACATCATTCTCATTTTTAGCATATCCTAAATTTTTAGATACTGTGTCATTTAATTTTGAAATACGTATATTAATAGTGTCTACTAGGACCTTTAAGAATCTGTCTGCTACACCTGTCTGCCACTGAAGAGTACCATTCTTCATAGCATCTAATGCTTCTTTGCCCTTGTCACTATCCCCACTGGCAATAATATCCAGCGTTTCTACCCATTGCTTATAAATTATTGGTGCATCCATACTACTTAACCCCTTTTCTAGTTATAACCTGGTTAGGAGGTAAAATTGTCCAATCCGGAAAACCTGTCTCGTATTCTAATTTATCTGTATCTTCAGCTATCTTGGGTGTAAATAAATTATCTTTCTTCTTATTTTCTGTTTCATCTTGAATTTTCTTAAAAGGATTTACTGTTAAAAATTCATTTGACATTTTAATCAACCACCTTTACACGTCTGCCTGTATCTGCTGTACTTCGAATGTATTCTTCTGGTGAAAGTTGTTCTAAAAATTCAACAACCTTTGAACTATTACTGTCAACTCTTGATAATTCTCTTCGGTAGTCAACTACTTCTGCCATGATCTGACGTATAATAATTTGTCCATTTTCAATAGCTTTTTCGTATTGCTTTCTGACATCATCTTTCTTTTGATCAATGTTTTTATTTTTCTTATTAGTATTATATGCCCAAAAACCACCAGCAATAATTGCAATCAATCCTATTAATAACATAGGAGCTAGCAATAATACACCGATAACCATGATAACAATTCCGACCACAACACCTACTTTGTCGGGTTGGATTTTCTCAATCTTATCATTCATCTCATCATGCATAACTTTTTTATATGCTTCAATTTGTTCAACTTCATTTGAACCATCTGTCGTTTCACCACTGTAACTATTTACAGAAAAAGATATATTTTGTGGTACTTTTAATCTGTTCTTAGCAACAAGGTCATTATATGAAGACTCAATCCAATCTTTAGATAGCGCAATTGCATATTGTTGAGTTGCAATATCACTATTTACAGACTTATTCTTCATCGCTGCATCCGTCAAAAGCTGTGCAAAATTTCTTTTCTCATTATATGCTGTATTTTCAGTATTCATCATACTTTGAGCTTTATCTTCGTCACCTTTGTATTTGATAATAAGTTCTGTAAGTCGCTCTTCTTTTTTCATGTCAAGCTCATCATCATCAAAATTAGATACTAGAGAAAACATAGATTCATCCAGTTTTTTAACTGTATCTCCCAAGAATCTTGGTGTTGCATAAATCTTCGTAAAATAATCCAAGATATTTTCATGTAAGTACGCGTCATTTAAAGAATCTTTAAGTCCATTCCAGTCAGAGGTATATTTTTTTAAAGCTGGATAGTCGTAATCTTTATCAGGTATATATAATTTTAAAGCATCAGACCATTGTGCAATTTGACTTTCTTCAAATCCCGGTGTGTTTTTTAACTTTCTAATCCATTCATTAACCTTGTTATAAATGATCCCCTCACTATCACGTCCAAGTAATCCATTTGTAAAAGCATCAATAATAATGACGGCGTGTCTATCAAGTGAAGATTCATTTTGTGTTGATAGATATACACTTGCCCACTTTAAACTTGCTTCTTTCCTACCAGCACGACGACAAATAAGTGTAAAGAGCAATGCTGTTTTTTCAGCATCTCTCTTTAAGGCTTCTTTAATAGCCCTATCTGCTAAATCTCTATCATCTGAAATCCATGCAGATAAAGCAACCAAACAAGGTGCTAACCAATACCCTGGTGTTTTCAACATTATTTCTTCTGAAACATTTGAAATAACATCTTTTTTCACAAGTTGAACATCACTGGCTTGTAAGATACCAGTAGTTGTTCTTCTAACTTCATCATAGTGTCCAAACTTTTTAGCAATAGCTTGACGTATTTCGACAAGTTTAGTTTGAGCAACTTCTTCATTATGGTGTAATTCCATTTGTTGCACAAATCTATTAAATTCTCTCTTAAGCTCTTGTAAATCTTCATTTACGGATATTATATTATTATTAACTGTACCTACATTTGCTGAAACAGTATCTATTTCATCACTTAAAACATTTAAACTTCTTTGTATATAAGATAAATCTGCTGTTTGTATAATTCTTTCAGCCATAGTATTCTCCCCCATTCAGTACATATAATTACTAGGTTGATTATATTATAAAATCATTAATAAAATCAATATTATACAGTATTATTCATAATTAAAAAATTATATTTAATTAAATAGCTTTCTATACATTTCAATTTCCTATTTACTGAATATAATTTTTTATTTTTCATATATAAAAAAGACCGATTCCCATTTCTAAGAACCAGCCTTCAACCTAAAACGACAATTGAACTAAACTAAAGAATAATAAAGCTAGACCAAATAATCCTAAAATAATATAAAAAATACAACCTACACATCCTGCTAAATCTTCCATGTTAATCTCCCTTGTTGTCTAATAGTTTTTAAAACCTTAGTCTGTACTACATGAAATTAGTTTCTTCTTTCAAATAATTACCTATTCATTCCGTCACGATACCCTTCTTTATATCCACGAAGATAATATCTAGTATGTTGTGCACTTTCATCGCTAGATAATGTTTGATGCTCAGTCGTCCCCTCTTCTTTATCTTGCTGACTAGCTTCAAAACCTTCATTATAGCCCCTAGTATATTCTTCATTGTGACGATATCTAGCATGATGGTTGATTAACATCGCCCAGATCCAAGGATTTGTAATAATACTTTGACGATAATAGTCATTGCGATATTTTTTCTTGGAAATCTGATTATTCAAAATATCATTTGTCTGCGATCCAGTAAATGTTGCAATCGACCCTGTATTAGAGTAGCTGCTACTACGATAGCTCGACATATTATCATGATGACTATAGCTGCTATGATCTGAGCTAATCTTGTGGCTATAAGAATACTCCGACTTGCGTATTCGGTATCTCGGCACTCTTCTCACACGTGGTGTATGATAGCGATAAGTGCGAAACCTTGCTGCACTGACAGTAGTAGCTCCACAGGAAAGAATTGTTATTAATGCTAATAATGATATGGTTAGTTTTTTCATCAATCTACTTTTCAAATTTTGTAATAACGTTAATATGAATCTATTCATCTTGCTTCCAATGTCTCTTTTTATTAATTTCTACTTTCTTTTGAATCTCTTCATATGGATTCATCTCCAATTTATCTACCATATAAAATAAATAAATTAATGTATCTGCAATTTCTTCTTTCAATTTTATCTTATCTTCTTCAGATAAAGAACCTTGTTCGTTTTTCCATTGAAAAATTTCTAATATCTCACTAGCCTCCAAATTAACAGATATTGCTAAATCTTTAAGATTATGATATTTTCCCCATCCTCTAGCGTCACGAAATTTATCTATCATTTCAATAACTTCTGTATATTCCATTAAAATTAATTTCTCCTCTTAAATGCATTTTTTAAAGCCTTCTGTAGTTCATCATCGACAGCATGAATATATAATCCATGTACGCCTCTTGTTAACAAAACATTAAGTTCATTTTTTAGTAATTTTTCACCAAATTTTTTCTTTTCTCCACTATGCATAGTCCTGTTGTTAATAGCTTTTTTATTTGAACTAGCAGATGGATCAAAAATTACTCTTCCATCTCGATACTTTACAGATGGACCTATTTCAACGCCAACATAATTTAAATCCATACCTTGAACTGTATAAGTGGAACCTATCTCATCTATAGTATGTGGTTGTTCAGGCCAAGATAACTCATTATAATTTACACTGCTAGAATTCCTTTGATCTCTAGAAGGTTTTAATTGCAGATTCCACGGCATATGCCATGTACCTTCAGATACTTCCCAGTAACCATGTTCTTTTTTTGTACTAGAATAATCCCAATCAAAAGTAGCTACCATTCTACTTAAGCCATTCTCTCTGTCGTTAGTATTTTTTTCAACAATAGCTTTTCCCATTTCTTGAGGTGTATCAAATAACTGAAGGTCATAGGTTTCATCCCTTGGAACAGTATTAATCTCCCCTTTATCTATAAAGTCTCTAATCCATCGTATGGTCTTTTCGGATGCTCTAATTCTCATTTGCTCATTAAGGAAAATAGATTTTGTATCAAATTTTTCTAATTTTATTCTATCGTCATCTTCTACAATTTGTGTTGTCTGTAAAACTTGTTTTTCATCATAAACTGCTAACGTTACTCTTGCACGCTTAATAATATCTATTAATTCATTAGTACCATGACCATAATATGCTTGACTTCTTTGGGTTAATAGTAAATGAGCCTCATCTACAAATGCCACATCTATAGGTTCATCAATATTAGTTTGATTCAAAAAGGTAGTTACTTTCAAAACTTTCGCATTATCAGTTAAATCTAATTTTTTTGCTATTTGCCGATATATTTTCTCCTGTTGTAAGTGATTAACCATTAATACAATTGTAATATTTCGCTTCTTAGCAAGTTCATAAAAAATATTACTCATCAACACTGTCTTCCCAGCACCTGCGTTACCTATCACTTTGATTAGTTGATTATTCTTTTTTTTATCCAAAGCTTCATCTATACTTAAAAGTATTTTATCCTTAGCATGTAATTGATTTTTTGTTAATTTATTAAAAGGAGATGCTTTAAATAAAGCAGAATCTTCAATTAATTTTTGCGATGGAAATAGCATTTCATCTTTCTTATGCAATTGTTTCCAAATCTTATTAAAAATTTCCTTCATTTCATCAGAAGTATAATATATATTTTGTGAATTTTCTCTTCTGTTGTTTAATTTCCCTACTTTTTCTACACTAGACATATATTGCATTAGTCTATTTTCTATATCCAAAGTTAGTGACTTATTAAAATGCTCATGACCTATTATGTACATTTCAGCATCTTTTAATTTTTTTAATTGATCCCAATCTTCTCTAATTTCAGGATCTATATCAATATGTTCAAGCGTTCTTCTTTTTATATTATTAGTTTCACCAACATAAACTGTATAATAGTTATTTTTCTTAGAAGTTATTACATAAACAGTTGGATAATCAATAAGATACTTCTGATTTTCTTCTTTTACTGTGACATCATTTTTTATTTTGTAATCTAAATTTTGGGCATCTTCTCGAGAATATTTCATTTTATATACAACTGGTTTAGAAACTTTTTTCATTTTTATCCCTTCAATTCATAATTATTCATAAAAGTACTTATCATAGTAAGTGATATTATTATACCATCTATATAATAAAAAAATTCCTGCATAGTATACTTGCTATGAAATACAATAAAAATCAGACTAAAAAGTTCATATCTTTCCATTTTAGACACAGGACCAATTTTCTAATTTCTTCTATATCTAAATTGGCAAATTCAAGAATTTACTTACTAATATTTTTGAGATCTATTTTAGTTCTTGATTTTTCTAAACTAAGCATTTTTATCTGTTTTATGTTCTAAATTATCTATCTTCTTATTTAGTCTCTTGATGTCGTACTTGATATCTGTTAATCTAAGATAACCAATAAAGGCAATTGTTAATATTGTTTCTAAAAGTGCACGTACATCTAGTACACTCTTATCTCCTGTCATCATGAACTTAATTTGGTTAAACACAAATAAAACTAACATTAAAGTAACTACAACATCTAATACACCGTTCAATATTTTCAATGCTTTTTTCATTTCCTAACTACCTCTCTATTCTTAATCATCAATCTCCACCAAACCTAAATCTCCCATCAAATTCTTCAATGCAGCATCAGTTTGACTTAGTTTTTCATCTAACTTTTCAAGATTCTTTATTTCTTCTTGATAATCCAATTTCTCTTTAAATTTATACTGATTTACATAACGTGCTACTGATAAATTAAAATCATTTTTCTCAATTTCTTCATAGCTAGCCATATGAGAGAATCTCTGTACTTCTTTCTTTTCATTGAAAGTATCTACAATTTTATCGACATTGGCTTCTGTTAGAATATTTTCCAAGCCTTTCTTCTCATACTCTTGGCTTGCATTAATAAAGAAGACATCTTTATCTTCTGATGATTTTCTAAATACTAGCAAACAAGTAGCGATTGTTGTCGAAAGTTTCGTATTCCCTGGCAACTGAATTACCGCCCTAATCTTTCCATCTTCTAGAAGTTTACGTCTAATATTGTATTCTTTGGCTCCTCTAAACAAAGTACCTTGAACAACTGACACAACCATCATGCCATTGTCTGATAATTTATCTATTCCATCTAAAATGAATCCCCAATCAGCTTTATTAGGCATCTCACCATAATCTCGGTAACGTCTATCTTGACTTAAATTTCTATCAACATTCCATTTCATATTTATAGGTGGATCAGACACTACTATATCAACCTTGCCAAATTCCCAGTTATTAGCCAATGTATTTTCATTCTTAAATTCAAATTTATCCTCAGCTATATCATTAACTATTGCGTTCATAATGGCTGTCTTTATCGCTTGAGTACTGATATCTTGACCATAATATCTATTCTCTTCGAGTGTAACTTGATTTATGCCTAATAATAAACTTGCAGTTCCTAAAGCTGGATCATAAATTGATACTCCTTCTTTTTTACTTCCAACTAACTTAGTAATCAACTTACGGATATTTTTCGAAGTATAATCGTAATTATCTTTAGCACCACTGCTTCGTTTAATTATCTCTAAATTTTCTTCAAAACTTACTTCATTACGTGAATCTATCTTTTCAAAAGCAGTTTCACTCGGCAAACTTGAAGTACTTCCCCTAACATCTTGGAAGATATTTTTTAATTTTGGATTTTTTTCTTCTATATTATATAGGGATTTTACGAGTTCAACATATTCAAATTTATTGGCCTTATACATTTGGTAATGATGATAATATGTATCTTGTGGCGCTATTACGAATTGGGCATCTTGGACAGTTTCTTTACTTTTCTCATATTTTTTCTGTACTTCTAAAATGCTGCCATCTTTATCAAATTTTCGTAAAACTTTTTGTGAAATTGATTGATAAAATGCCATTAACACATAAAAGTCATGAATAGTGATATAGCTATCTTTAGCTGCTAATCTTTCTTCTAAATCCTTATCCATATTAAACCGCCTCTCTGTTGTTTAAATCTTTTTCCCCTAACATCTGTAAGTACAGATCTCTTTCTAACTCCGCTTTCTCCATAGCTAATGTATACTTTTTCATAATCTCTTTGTAAGCTTCCCCCATCTTCTTTTGGTCAGCTATTTCCGGCAGATTAATCTCTAAATCTTCAAGGTTCGCTTTAGTTAATTTTCTAATAACAGATCCATCCATAATGGCTGCTTCTTGGTACCTAATGTATTCGGACTTATTTAATAGATAGCATAAATACCAAGGGTCTAATGTATTCTCATCAAGGATATTTAAACGAAGAAAAATTTGATTAAGCATCTTACCAGCATTTCTAGAATGAACAACACTTGCTAGATTACTTACAGTATTTATCACGATATCTCCCCTTGCTGTAATACTTTTACCACTAGCCTTATCGTGTTGATAATCCTCACCATGCCCCAAGTCATAATTGACATCTTCTATGGTATATAACGTATAATTTTGATTCTTTACGCGAACTGAATTAATTCCACTTTCGATTTTTACCAATTCATTCAATTTCATACTATTTTCAACTCCTTATCTATTTTATACTTTCGTAATTAAACCCTATTACATATAACAATTTCATTATATCTCACTTCTCTAAAATTTCAATAATTTTTGGTAATTTCATTATATTACTTAAAAATAATTTTGGAGGTACACAATATTCAATCAAAAATAGATTACTGATATATTTAGTCTTGTCAGCAATTTCTTACTAAGTCAATCCTTTTTCTAACCTAATCTTCTTTAAATAAATCCGTCAGTACTTTAATCATCTCTCTTTCTATTTTATCTTTGATATAATTTGTTTATCTTCTAGTGAAAGGAGGTGTGATTTCATGAATAATCTTATATCGACTTTAATAACTGCTCTTGTAGGTTTTTTTAAGTGCTATAGTTGGTGGACTTTATGCTACTAAAACCGAAAAACAAGCAACTGCTAGAATAATATTCGAACATACTTATCATGAAATATTTGAATTAATAGAAGATAAATTTTATGATAAAACACTTTCAGACCAAGAAATCAAAGAACTAGGTAAAAAAATATACTCTATCTTACAAAAATCAAATGGTTACTATTATCCATCTTTAAAAAAATATGCTTTATGGATGTTTAACGGTGAGTATAACGATAGTTTGCAAGAATTATGGTTTGCTTTTTCTTCAACTTTTGATAAACAATATGAAAAGATAACATCACTAATTGGTATTCCTCCAAGAAGTAGATATTATCGAATGAACACTAAACAATATTCAAGTTTTTTTCACTTAGCCAGAATATATTTTTTATCTAACCATGGTTCTATCGAGCTACTTCTTATACTTATAGGTCTTTTATTGACTCTAAATTATTTCATTAATTAAAACTACAATAAGTATTGTAATTATAGAAAATACAACATCTGATTTTCTTTTGTACTCACTGACTTTAAAGTTGGCATAAGCTATAAAATCCACAACAATAACATCACGTATAGTTTATTATTCATATTTAGTACTGAATCAAAGGTAAGGGATATTTCAATGAGATTCCCCTTACCTTTTTTCATTTCAAAATTCTTAACTGCTTTAACTCTCTTTTTCGTCAACAAAAATTTTCTTATTTTTGATTTCAAACTCATTAAATTGTCTATCCATTTTTTGTTACCTTATTTTTTTAATTCACCTAGCTATTTTTTAGTTGTTCTTATTCTTTTTTAATCCCTTAATTTTGTTATCAAGATAAAAATCAATTATTTTGCTAATAATTACAACTGCTAAGATTAAATATAATAATACTGTATTCATAATCGTTATTATGTTATGATGGGGGTGTCACAAATCAAGGGGGGCAAGCCCCTTTCATTGTGGTTAACCAGGACTTTAATGTTTTCGTTTATATCTTAGTTCTGATTTTGTTTTCTAGTCTTAGTTTTTCGACTTCTAGATATTTCTTATATAGATTTAAGAATATATCTGATGTGAAGTAGATAGCTAAGGCTATTTTTATTATCTCATTCATAACTCTCTCCTTTCTTTAATTACTGAGGTCTTTATCAACCTTACATGTATATATGCTTTTTTCATACTTTGTAAAGTGTTTTTATAAAAAAAGTTGATTTTTTTCGTACTTTTGTAGCAAACGTGTTGTTATTCTTATATAATAATCTTTGGAGGTGACTTAATATGGTAAAAAGTAGTCCACAGAGTGATAAAAATAAACTATATTTCTCCAGCAAATTAAATGAATTACTTCATTTAAATAATAAAAAGCAAATAGATTTACATAGAGATTTAAATATTCCTAAAAGTACGATCACTGGATACGTTAAAGGTACATCTTTACCTACGATGGGCAATTTACAAAAAATAGCTGATTATTTTAACGTATTAAAATCTGATATAGATTTACGTTTTAAAATTGCTAATGATAATAATGAAGGTGGTTTGAAATTAAGCTTATTAGCTAAATACAAAAAACTGAACACTGAGAATAAAAAGAAGGTCGTTGATTATGCAGACAATAGACTTAAAGACCAAATGAGACAATCTAAAATCCATCCTATTAATGAAAATGATAATACACATTATGTTGACGTTCTTGGTTCTGTATCTGCTGGGACTGGTGAATGGTTGACTGATGAGCAGCATGAAGAAGTTATGGTTAATAATGTGCCACCTGCACATGATTTTGCCTTACGTGTAAATGGAGATTCCATGACCCCTACTTTCTCCGACGGTCAAATTATTTATGTTAATAAGATATATGATACTGAAGAAGTAAGAAATAACCAATTTGTTATTGCTGAATTAAACGGTGACTCTTATGTTAAAAAAATTGTATTTGATGATAACAGAAAGAATTGTCGCCTAATTTCATTGAATAAAAAATATGCTGATATTAAACTTAAGAAAAGTGCTGATTTTAAAATTGTTGGTGTGGTTATCATTTAAATAAAGGAGTGAATAACTGTGGATTGGAAAAAAGTACTATTAGGTAAGTTCGATTATTCTAAAACAACAGAAAACAGCAAATACAATTTAAACATTAATATTCAAGGTGGTATTTTCTCAGTAGCAATTATCATTGTTTTAATCGTCTGGTTAATTAAGGTTATCTAACTCACAATGTCATTTGAGGATAGTGTACAACAGATTATTATGAATGAATTGAGTTAACTGTGGGATTGATCATGATTTAAGGAGGTGATTAATACTTTTGATAGTGTTTTAGATTGAAATATTTGATCTATGGTTTGAAGTCACTAAAAGCTAATCCGAAAGATAAAATTCAGGAGGAGATCTTATATGAAAAAGAAAAAAATGAAATTCATTACTACTACCCTACTATTTATGAGTTTATTAGGTGCTTGTTCAAACTCTAATTCAAGCTCTAAAACTAGTTCAGAGTCTTATAAATCTAGTTCATTAAAAGCTAAGAAAGCCAAAGAATCATCCAAAAAGAAAGCTGAATCTATAAAAAAGGCTAAAGAGGAATCAAAAAGAAAAGCTGAAAGCAAGAAAAAAGCTTCTGAATCTAAAAGAAAAGCATCCGAAAGCAAAGCTTCATCTGAAAGTGCATCTATAGCTGAAAGTCAAAGTAGAGCTAGTGAATCTGAAAGCATTGCAAAAGCTAGTTCAGAGTCATTAGCTTCTGCTCAAGAAAATCAAAGTAGCGATACTAATTATGATAATAACGGGAATGATAGTAATTTTCAAAATACTGATATGAATACTGCTGATACTGGTAAGATTGTAGGTAATGTTAATAGTCATATTTACCACGTCCCTGGCCAACACGGATATAATATGAATTCTGCCAACGCTGTATATTTTAACTCTGAACAAGATGCAATTAATGCTGGGTACAGGAAAGCTTTGAGGTAGTTAATATGAGAGGATATATTAGAAAACCATCGTTAAAAAAATCTTTCAAAGCAGCTACTACTGCTAAGTATAAAAGAAGATTAAAGAAAAAATTAATCCCTGGTTATGGAACTCGTACTGCAGGATGGTTACATCCTAAACGTAAAATTTACAATAAAGTATATCATCGTACATCAAAAAGTTTGTGGGATTTATTTAAGTAATATAAGAAACGTAAAGCATCTGATAATCTACAGGTATAGATAGTTACGATCATCAATTCGTTTCAGAATTAGTTGATTTGGCAAGGTTACATAATGAGAAATGATATATATATATATATATATCAAGTATACGGTGCTAAACACTACCATTAATTATGACCAACCGATTTGATGTCACTAAAAGCTAATCTCAAAGATATTTTAATTTTTTAAATATTAATGTGAAAAATTATACAGGAGGTTATAATAATGGCTGCTACATCAATTTCTGTAAGAAATGCAAGTCGTTTTGAGATACCAGAAGGAACTACCAATATAAAAAAAGCCAATATCACCATAGGTTCTATAAAAACAACCACGGACACATTGACTGTAGAAGGAAAAGTATTCAAAAAATTCATTGGTAATTATACTAGGACAATCGATGATGAGATCTTGGTATATAATTCTGAAGCTGATGAGTATCAACAATATGATAATTATCAAAAAGCATTTGAATTTGATATTTTTTATTCAAGTAGTGATAATCTTTTATTTTTAAGCACTAACACTCCTATCACCAAAAAATTTTTAAAGGAACTAGAAAAAAATGAAAATTTGAATATTAGCTATTCTCCCTTAACATTTAATTTGAAGGAAATCTCAAATATGATGCCTCAAACTAAAGGGGTAAGTTTTAATAGTACTGATGAAGGTGTTTCAAGTAAATCTTTTTCGGGTGATGAAGTTGATGTTAATGATGAGGCCATTGAAGCATTGGAAAACGATGAAGCTACTAAAATAATAGGAACATTAGATATTTTAGGAAAATCTCGAACTATTATGCTTACTCAATCCGGAACAATTCTTTCTTTTACATCACTAGGTGATATTGAGAAAGAGTTTCCAATGCTAGAATTTGCTATTGCAACACTAATTAAAATCAAAATTCTATAAAATCTTAGATAACGGGACATATTCCTTTATCATTTTTTCAATATCTTGCCGATACTTTGAAGAACCATATATCTTATGCATATTAGTTGTAATCGATAAATTTTCATCCGTAAACTTTAAGTTAAAGCTTTGAACTTTTGGCTTACCCACATTTTTTATTGTTAAACGGTAAAACGGATTATATTTTTTAGAATTATCAGTATTAATTGTTACATCATAACGATCTTTTGAATTAGATGTTTTTGCAAATTCTGAAAATAGCTCGTCACGTATCTTCAAAAACGCATTCCAACATTTATTCACATCCCTATAAGCAATCTGATATTCGCTTTTTAGTGTTAACCGCCATCCAGAAGATTCTTGATGAATATTTATTGTTAATTTAACATTTAATCCTTCAACACTTATTACAGGAATATATAAATCCTCATCAGTTATTTTTATAAAAGCTTCGTTAATTTTGTAACTATAGTCTTTTAAAAGTTTTCTTATACTTTTTTCTAATTTTGTAATTGATATTCCATCATCAATATATCTTGAACTTTTGGGAGTAAATTTTACTGTTTTTAAGAAAAAATAGGCTTTAATTTTATTACACCTAATATAAATCCAATCAATCTCTGAATATAAAGCAGAGAATATTGGAATTATACCTAAAAAAGACGTAAGATTTACAACATTTGGTGATGTTATTGCCTTATATAAGTTAATGATAGTCCAAACAGCAGAAATAACTATAAGGAAAATTTTTGCATACTTCATATTTATTCCCTACTCCCTGTCTCTATTCTTGTAGTTAGATTATATTATACCTTCTAATACATCTAACAGTAGATTATAACATCAATAAAAATATTTGTTAATAATTTTCCTGTCATCAAGGTAACGGATTTAAACAGAACGTATGTTCATATTGACCAATACACTGAAGTCATTAAAAGCTGTGTGTTGCTAACATCTTCTTTTTACTTTCAATTTAATTTTGGAGGTAAA
>NZ_JAPSFH010000019.1:0-317 GCF_026847815.1 Ligilactobacillus sp. UO.C109
ACCTACTACTATCATTAGTCCTATGAACAAAATTATAAAAGGTAGCAACTTACCCCATATAACAGTTCATGGTTTAAGACACACTTATGCAACTTTAGCTGCTCAAGGTGGTATGGCAGTTAAACAGCTGTAAGCTCAACTAGGACATTCTGATATTCAAACTACTTTAAACATATATACTTCAATTACTGATGAACAACGTAAAGAAACTGCTAATCAATATACTTCCTTTGTTAATTTCTAACTATTAAAAGTGTGCATACTTGATGCATACTTTTTTGATATTTTGAGAAATATATAATTGTATTTAGATGTTT
>NZ_JAPSFH010000020.1:0-204 GCF_026847815.1 Ligilactobacillus sp. UO.C109
AGTAACATTTGATACTAAAGATTACACAGAAACTGTAATATATGAAGCAAATAAACAAAAAGGCAAAGTAGTATATGTGGATGATGACAACGGTGGACAAGAAGTCAAGCAAGGTAGCATATCTGGCAAGACAGGAGAAACTGTAAAGGTTACCCCAGAAGTACCAGAGAATTATGAGGAAGTAGCAGGAAATCCAACGGATTA
>NZ_JAPSFH010000021.1:0-20688 GCF_026847815.1 Ligilactobacillus sp. UO.C109
GCCGTGCGTTATTCCGGCATAGCTCAGTTGGTAGAGCATCTGACTGTTAATCAGGGTGTCGACGGTTCGAGTCCGCCTGCCGGAGTTATGGCCCGTTGGTCAAGTGGTTAAGACACCGCCCTTTCACGGCGGTAACATGGGTTCAAATCCCGTACGGGTCATCCTAATAAACTTATGCCGGCTTAGCTCAGTTGGTAGAGCATCGGTATCGTAAACCGAGGGTCACAGGTTCGAATCCTGCAGCCGGCATAACAAGTTGCTGATATTTATGATAATTAACGTTATTTAACATTAGTTTGTTGAATAACGTTTTTTTATTTCAAAAAAATCTTCTAAATATTGGCATTTGATTTTTATTTTACAGATTAAAGGTATAAGCTACTTTACTTTAGAAACAAAGGGATTAGAATTATTGGTAATAAGTATTGTTTTAGATACTAATTAATCTAATATATTTAGAAATAAACAAAAATAAATACTTATTTCCTCAAGTTATGATAAGATGAATATGTACATAAAAATTGAGATAAAAAAAGATAAATTTAGTTCGAAAGTAGGGAATTTTTATGGGAAATGAAGTGCTTTTTCCAGGTGATACTCTGGGGATTATTGGTGACAGTTCTAATGGAATTAGATTGGCTCAAACAGCTAAAAGACTAGGATTTAAAGTGATTGTTTATGCTACTAACGAAGGAAGTCCTACTTTAGCAGATGCAGATGTTAAGATTGTGGGTGATTTTAGCGATAAGGCTAAGTTACAAGATTTTGCTGAGCGTTGTGATTTAGTAATGTATGAATCAGAACATATATCTTCTGAAGTTATTGCATATCTACAAAAATTCACTAAAGTTCCACAAGGTTCTGAAACTTTAGAAATTGCACAAGATAGATTGTTGGAACGTGCTTTCTTTGAACAAATGAATATAAATATTGCCCCTTATGCAACAATTGTTAGCTTAGAGGACGTTTACCAAGCTATTAGTTCAATTGGATATCCTTGTGTATTAAAACCTATTCAAAAAGGATTTGGTCCTAAACGTCAACAAATAATTCGTAAGCAAACAGATATTGCCAAATGTGCAGACATTATTGATATGGGGACTTATATCTTAGAATCGTGGATACCTTATAATAAAGAACTATCAGTTATAATGACACGTGATTATGATGGAAATTTAGCATATTTTCCTGTAATTGAAACTAGATATAAAGAAAATCGTCTTAATGAGGCAATTGTACCAGCTAATATCCAACCTGATGTAGAAGAGGAAGTAAAACGTTTAGCAGGTGAAATTGTCAGTGGTTTAAAATATGTAGGTGCTTTAGAAGTAGCTTTCTATCTAACTGAAAGTGGTTCTTTGTATGTAAAAAGAATTGTGCCAGCTTTACACAATTCTGGCTACGTCTTTGATAAAGCAACTAATGTTTCGATGTTTGAGCAACATCTTAGAACTTTGGTGAAGATGCCATTAGTTGATATTAAATTAGTTCAACCTGCAGGCATGGTAATGATTGAAGAAGAAAATATTGATGATATTCGTACACAATGGGTACTAAAAAATAATTGGTATTATACATTCTTTAGATACCCAGAATCAATGAGACCACAACCAGAAGGCTATATTATAGTATTAGCTGAAAATGAAATGGAAATAAAACAACAAATAGAATCGACTGGTATTTGGGACGATTTATCAAAAGAATAATAGTTAATGGAGCGATAAATAATTATAAAGTTATCGCTCTTTTTAATGATTAATAATTGGATTTTAGTTATAATAAGAATTGACATTTTTCTGAAAGGATGAGTACTGTGACCGACAATATGTTTTTGTCAGGAATGAATGATAAACAATCAGAAGCAGTTTTATGTACAGAAGGACCATTATTAATAATGGCAGGAGCTGGTAGTGGGAAGACTCGTGTGTTAACTCACCGTGTAGCATACTTAATTGAAGAAAAAGGCGTAAATCCTTGGAACATACTAGCTATCACCTTTACAAACAAAGCAGCTCGTGAAATGAGAGAACGTGTAAATAATTTAATGGGTGAAGGTGCAGAAGATATATGGGTATCTACATTCCATGCTTTATGTGTACGAATTTTACGGAGAGACGCAGAAAAAATAGGCTTTAATAGATCATTTACAATTGCAAGTACAAGTGAGCAAAGAACTTTAATGAAACAGGTTCTTAATGATTTAAATATTGATACTAAAAAATATGATCCACGTGCAATCTTAAGTGTAATTTCAAATGCCAAAAATGACCTATTAGATCCTAAAGATTATGCCCAACAAGCTAATGGACCATTTGAAGAAATTGTAAGTAAAGCATATTTTGAATATCAAAATCAGCTTGCAAATAACCAAGCAATGGATTTTGATGATTTAATCATGCAAACTATTAGATTATTCAACGAATCACCAGAAACATTGGAATTTTATCAACGTAAATTCCACTATATTCATGTTGATGAATATCAAGATACTAACGAAGCTCAATATGAATTAGTTAATAAGTTAGCTCGTAAATATCGCAATTTATGTGTTGTAGGTGATGCAGATCAAAGTATTTATGGTTGGCGTGGTGCAAACATGGAAAATATCATGAACTTTGAAGAAGATTACCCAGATGCAACAGTAATTAAATTGGAACAAAATTATCGTTCTACAAAAAATATTTTAGCAGCTGCTAATAATGTGATTGAGAATAACGTAAATCGTAAAGATAAGACTTTATGGACAGATAATAAGCAAGGTGACAAGATCCATTATTATCGTGCAAATAACGCTAATGAAGAAGCTTATTATGTAGTTAAAAAAATTCAAGAACAAATTAGAAATAATGGACGTCATTATGGAGATTTTGCTATTTTATATCGTACTAATGCACAGTCACGTATAATCGAAGAAACTTTCGTGAAAACCAATATACCATATAAATTAGTTGGAGCGCATAAATTCTATGATCGCAAGGAAATAATGGACACTTTAGCTTATTTACGTTTAGTAACTAATCCAGCTGATTCTATGAGTTTTGAAAGAATAGTAAATGAACCAAAACGTAGTATCGGCTCAGTAACTGTTGGAAAATTAAGAACATTCTCTCAAATTCATGGTATGTCAATGTTAGAAGCTTCCAAGAGTGCTGCTTTAGCAGGGGTATCTGCCAAGGCAAGTAATGAATTAGAAAAGTTTGCTGAGATGATAGAACAGTTACATGAATATCAAAAGGCACATAATGTTACTGAAGTTACAGAAAGAATTCTAGATGTAACGGGTTATAAAGCTAACTTACAAAGAGAAGATACTTTAGAAAACCGTAATCGTTTAGAAAACTTGGAAGAATTTTTAACGGTTACTAAGCAATTTGATCAAGATTGGGAACCTGAAGATGAAGAAAGTGATCCATTTGTTGATTTCTTAGCTGATTTAGCTTTAGTTTCAGATCAAGATAGTGTAGAAGAAGAACCAGATGAAGTCACATTAATGACATTACATGCAGCAAAAGGGCTAGAATTCCCAGTTGTATTTTTGATGGGATTAGAAGAAGGTATTTTCCCACTTTCTAGAGCAGTTATGGACGAAAATGAACTTGAAGAAGAACGTAGATTGGCCTATGTAGGGATAACTCGTGCTGAAGAAGAACTTTATTTAACTAACTCGATTTCTCGTATGTTGTATGGTAAGAGTCAAAATAATCCAGCTTCTCGTTTTATTGAAGAAATTGATGAAGAATTAATCCAATCAGATAATCAAACGGTAGCAAGTACAACATTAACATCCAAGAGAACTAGATCTAGAGAAGTACCATTTAGTAAGAAGCCTAAATATCGTATGCCAGCAGGAACTGTTGAACGCCCTAAAGAAACTGGTGCTGACAAACAAAGCTGGAATATAGGAGATAAGATTTCTCACAAAGCTTGGGGAACAGGAACTATTGTCAAGGTCTCAGGCGATGGCGAAGATACAGAACTAGATATTGCTTTTGAAGGTAAAGGTATTAAACGATTATTAGCAGCATTCGCACCAATTACAAAGATATAAGGAAGGTGGTGCCCATATGTCACAAAAAGATATAGAGATGGAATTAAAAGAGCTTCGTGATAAGTTAAATCGCTGGAGTAATGAATATTATGTGTTGGATACTCCATCTGTTGAAGATAGCGTGTATGACAAACATTATCAACGTTTATTAGAGCTCGAACAGGCCAATCCTGATTTAGTAACTGCGGACTCTCCTAGTCAAAGAGTAGGTGGTAAAGTTCTAAGTGGCTTTACTAAAGTAAATCATGATATTCCAATGTTGTCATTAGGCGATGTATTTTCTAAAGAGGAATTAATAGAATTTTTAGAGCGTTTAGAAAATAGTGTAGAGCAGAAGTTGGATTATAGTTGTGAGTTAAAGATTGATGGTTTGGCCATTTCCCTAACTTATGAGAATGGTAAATTTATCAAAGGATCAACTCGTGGTAATGGGGTAATCGGTGAAGATATTACTGAAAATCTCAAAACTATCAAGGCAATCCCTATGGAATTAAATGAACCTGTGTCAATTGAAGTTCGTGGAGAATGCTACATGCCTAAGAAATCTTTTGTGGAATTGAATACTAAACGTGAAGCAGAAGGGCAAGCTGTTTTTGCTAACCCACGTAATGCAGCAGCAGGATCTTTGCGTCAATTAGATACAAAAATAACAGCTAGTCGAAACTTGAGTACTTTTATTTATTATTTAATGGAACCCGAAAAGTTGGGGATAAAAACTCAAACTGAAGCCTTAAACAAATTAGAGAGCTGGGGTTTCAAAGTTAATAATGAATCTAAACAAGTTAAAACAAAGGAAGAAATATTTGCTTATATTGATGAGGCTACTGATCAAAGAGCCAACCTTCCATACGATATTGATGGAATAGTTCTAAAAGCAGAATCCTTTGCAGTTCAGTCTCAAGTTGGAAACACAGTTAAAGTTCCTAGATGGGCAATAGCTTATAAGTTTCCACCAGATGAACAGGAAACAAAAGTTTTAGATATTGAGTGGACAGTCGGAAGAACTGGAGTGGTAACCCCAACTGCTGTTATGGAACCAGTAACGTTAGCAGGAACAACTGTGGCAAGAGCTTCGCTACATAACCCTGATTATTTAAGAGAAAAAGATATTCGTATAGGCGATACGGTGAAACTTCATAAAGCTGGAGATATTATTCCTGAAATTTCTGAAGTAGTTTTAGCTAAAAGAACAGAAGATTCAGTAGAGTATCAAATTCCAACAGAATGTCCAGAATGTAGTGCTAATTTAGTTCATTTAGATGATGAGGTAGCTCTAAGATGTATCAATCCACAATGTCCAGCTTTGGTAAAAGAAAGCTTAACACATTTTGCTTCAAGAAATGCGATGGATATTAGAGGATTAGGACCTAGAATAATTGAACAGCTTTACAACCGTGAAATGATTAAAGATGTTGCCGGAATTTATAGCTTAACTTTTGAACAGCTGATAACTTTAGATAAGTTTAAGGAAAAATCTGCGAATAACCTATTGACAGCAATCAATAATAGTCGTAATAATTCTATTGAACGTTTAATTTTTGGACTAGGAATCCGCCATGTTGGTGCTAAAGTAGCTAGAATATTAGCTGAAAATTATAAGTCAATGGATAACTTAGCTAAAGCAAAAAGTGATGAAATTTCAACGATTGATTCATTAGGAAAAATTATAGGTGATAGTGTTGAAATGTATTTTGCAGATGAACACGTGATAGAATTATTAGATGAATTGCGACAAGCTGGGGTAAACATGGAATTCTTAGGGAAAACTCGTGAAGAACAGCTTGAAAGCAGCACCGATAGTAGTTTCAATGGTTTACGTGTTGTTCTAACTGGCACTTTGGATACTTTGAAGAGATCCGAAGCTAAATCATGGCTTGAAGCACATGGTGCAAAAGTTACAGGAAGTGTGTCTAAGAAAACTGATTTACTTATTGCAGGTCATGATGCTGGTAGCAAATTGACAAAAGCTCAAGAATTAAATGTTAGAGTAATGAATGAAGCAGAATTTATTCAGCAGATGGAGGAAGAATCTTGAAAAAGTTTGGTATAATTATCAGTTTATGTCTATCAGCTGCTTTAATGGCTTCTTGTGGAAAACTTGGTGGTAATTCTAATACTACAACAGCAACTACAGAGTCATCTAAAAGTGGTTATCAGACAACTGGTGAAAACAATAGTAGTGATTATCAAGGAATTATTGAAGATGGAGAATATAAGACAAGTAAGTCTAGAGGGGTAGGGATTTCTCAAAATTCAGATAATCTATTGAATTTGAAGAGTTTTGAAGCAGGTCTAACAACAATTTCTAAGGATCATTTCTCTACTAAGAGTTACATTTTCCAAGAAGGACAATATTTAAATAAGGCTACTATTCAAGATTGGTTAGGGAGAAAATCTAGTTCTAATCCAGAAGGTTTGAATCCTAGCGACAATGGTAAGAAAGAAGCAAATAAGCGAAACCCAATTTATGTTCAACAAATAGAAGAACAAGATTACATGAAGCAAAATAATGGTAAATTGGAATTAGCCGGTATGACAATTGGGATTGGTATGAATCAAAAGGATTACTACCAAAAAGAACAATATGGTGCTACTTATTCAACAACAATTTCTAAAGAAAAGAGAATTGAAGAAGGTAAGATAGCTGCTAAGAAAGTTCTTGCACGAGTTCGTCAAAAAGTCGGAAACAATGTGCCAATTGTGATTGCGATGTTTGCTCAAGCTCCTAATGATAGTTTAGTAGGTGGTTATTTCTACTCCTATACTGTAAGTAAGAGTGGGACAGATATCGGAAGTTGGACAGAAACAAACATTAAGAGTTACGTTCTTCCAGCGACTGAAGATAACAAACTTCCTAATGACAATGATTCAACATCATTTGATAATTTCCAAAAAGAAGTTAAGAATTTCTTCCCTAATATTTCTAATGTAACGGGACAAGGTCAATATAAAGATAAGACTTTGCAAGGTTTACACATAACAATTACAACTCAATTTTATAGTGAAACCGAGATAACTAGCTTTACTCAGTATGTAGCACAAGCTGCCAAGTCATACTTACCAAGTGGTATTCCAGTAGATATTAAGATCAATGGTAGTGATGGTGAAACACAAAGTTTTGTTTCAACAACAGGTGGCAATGGCGGATATTATACCCATGTATTTGGAAGTTACTAATTAATATATAAAGTGAGACTATTTTTTGCAGTAGTCTCTTTTATATTTTTAAATGATTATGCTAGAATATCAATTAGGAAACTTATTAACAAACTATAAGTAGTAATAAAATTATTAAAGTAATAGATAAGTGATGAAAGAGGGATGAACAATGGCAATTGGATCTGAAGAAGTAAAGCACGTTGCAGGGCTAGCAAAGCTTGCTTTTAAAGATGAAGAGTTAGCTAAGTTTACTGGACAAATGGATGAAATTATTAACATGGTTCAACAACTTAGTGAAGTAGATACAACAGATGTTCCTGTAACAACACACGTAACAGATGCAATAAATACTTTACGTGAAGACGTTGCAGTAAAAGGAACAGATCGTGATTTATTAATGAAAAATGTTCCTCAAAGCCAAGATGGATATATTAAAGTTCCAGCAATTATTGACGAAAGTGAGGAATAGTAATGGATTACTTTAAGAATGATTTAGCAAGTATTCACGATGATTTAGTAAATAAGAAATATAGTGTTGAAGAATTAACTAAGTCAACATTTGATAACATTAAAAAGGTTGATAAAGAAATTGAAGCCTTCTTGAAATTAGATGAGGAAAGAGCATTAGAAAAAGCTCGTAAAATTGATGAACGAGGCGTTAAAGCTGATTCTATTTTAGATGGTATTGGTATCGGTATTAAAGATAATATCGTAACTAAAGATTTAACAACAACAGCTGCTTCTAAAATATTAGAAAATTTTGAACCAATTTACAACGCAACTGTAATGGACAAACTTAATGATGCTGGCATGATTACAGTTGGTAAGTTGAATATGGATGAATTTGCGATGGGTAGTTCTACAGAAAATTCAGCTTTCAAAATTACTAAGAATGTCTGGGATACTACAAAAGTTCCTGGTGGTTCTTCTGGTGGTTCTGCAGCAGCAGTTGCATCTGGTCAAGTTCTAGCATCTTTAGGTTCTGATACTGGTGGTTCAATTCGTCAACCAGCTGCATTTAACGGAATTGTTGGGGTAAAACCAACATATGGTCGTGTATCTCGTTATGGTTTGATTGCTTTTGCATCTAGTTTAGATCAAATTGGACCTTTGACACGTACAGTTAAAGACAATGCTTTAGTGTTAAACGCAATTAGTGGACATGATGCTCATGACTTTACTAGCTCCAGTCGTGAAGTTCCTGATTTTACTAAGGGAATTGAAGATGGTGTTAAGGGTATGAGAATTGCTGTTCCTAAAGAATACTTTGGTGAAGGTGTAGACGAAGACGTTGCTAAGGCAGTTAAGGATGCTGTAAAGACTTTTGAAAGCTTAGGGGCAACAGTAGATGAAGTATCTCTACCTCATAGTAAATATGGTGTTCCAGTTTACTACATTATTGCTTCATCTGAAGCATCTTCTAACCTTCAAAGATATGATGGTATTCGTTATGGATTCCGTGCTAAAGATGTAAAGAACTTGGAAGATGTATATGTACGTTCACGTTCTGAAGGATTTGGCGATGAAGTTAAGCGTCGTATCATGTTAGGAACATTCTCTCTTTCTGCTGGTTCATATGATGCATTTTTCAAGAAGGCTGCACAAGTTAGAACTTTGATTTGCCAAGACTTTGAAAATGTTTATAAAGATTATGACTTGATTTTAGCTCCAACATCTCCAACTACTGCATACGGAATTGGTGAAGAAATCAACGATCCAGTAACAATGTATATGAATGATATTTTGACAATTCCAGTTAACTTAGCAGGACTTCCAGGTATGTCCTTACCTGCAGGATTCTCTAATGGATTGCCAATTGGTTTACAACTAATTGCACCACGTTTTGCAGAAAATACAATGTATCGTGCAGGATATGCATTTGAACAATCAACTGATTTTCATAAAGCAATACCAATGTTAGGAGGTCAAAACTAATGAATTTTGAGACGACTGTAGGTTTAGAAGTCCATATTGAAATGCAAACAAATTCTAAGGCATATTCACCTTCTCCTGTTCAATATGGTGCTGAACAAAATACAAATACCAATGTCATTGATTGGGGTTATCCAGGTGTCTTACCTGAAATAAATAAGGGTGCTTTAGAATTTGGAATGCGTGCTGCATTAGCACTTCATTGTGATATCACACAAGATGTTGGTTTTGACAGAAAGAATTACTTCTATCCTGATAACCCTAAAGCTTACCAAATTACACAAGCTCGTACACCAATTGGTACTAATGGTTGGTTAGAAATCGAACTTGAAGATGGTACCAAGAAAAAGATTGGTATCCGTGAAATGCACGTTGAAGAAGACGCTGGTAAAAACACACACAATCCAGACGGTTATTCTTACGTTGACTTGAATCGTCAAGGTACACCTTTGATTGAAATTGTTGCAGAACCTGATATTTCTAGTGCTGATGAAGCTTATGCATACTTAACAAAATTACGTCAAGTTATCCAATTTACAGGTATTTCAGACGTGAAAATGGAAGAAGGTTCCATGCGTGCTGACGTTAACGTTTCAATCGCACCAATCGGATCTGACAAACTTGGTGTTCGTACTGAAATGAAGAACCTTAACTCATTTGAACATGTACGCAAAGGTATTCAATATGAAGTTAAGCGTCAAGAACGTTTACTGATATCTGGTGGAGAAGTAGAACAAG
Organism: Ligilactobacillus sp. UO.C109; assembly: GCF_026847815.1. Taxonomy (NCBI): domain Bacteria; kingdom Bacillati; phylum Bacillota; class Bacilli; order Lactobacillales; family Lactobacillaceae; genus Ligilactobacillus; species Ligilactobacillus sp. UO.C109. The sequence continues at coordinate 9,878 of NZ_JAPSFH010000021.1, forward strand.
AAACACGTCGTTTTGATGAACCAAGTGGTGAAACTATTTTAATGCGTTCTAAGGAAGAAGCTAACGACTACCGTTACTTCCCAGAACCAGATCTACCACCAATTCATATTAGTGATGATTGGATTGAAGAAGTTCGTGCATCTATTCCAGAAATGCCAGATAAGCGTCGTGAAAGATATACACAAGATTGGGGTATTCCAGCTTATGACGCAGGTGTCCTTACTCAAACTAAAGAAATGTCAGACTTCTATGACGCAACTGTAGCTGCAGGAGCCGATCCTAAATTAGCAGCTAACTGGTTGATGGGTGAAGTTAATGCTTACTTGAATTCTAAGCAAGTAGAATTAAGTGATACTGCTTTAACTCCAGAACATTTGGCAACAATGATTAAATTAATTAAAGATGAAACAATTTCTTCTAAGATTGCTAAGAAAGTATTCAAAGAAATCATTACAAATGATACTGAACCTAAAGCTTGGGTTGAATCTAAAGGTATGGTTCAATTATCAGATCCAGCTAAGTTACAACCTATCATTGATGAAGTTCTTGATAACAACGAACAATCTATCGAAGACTTTAAGAATGGTAAGGATCGTGCTATTGGTTTCTTAGTAGGTCAAATTATGAAGAAGACTCGTGGTATGGCTAACCCTAAGATGGTTAACAAATTATTAATGGCTAGTTTGAAGGAAAGATAAGAGGTTTCAGACTCTTAGGCGGGGAAAAAAGCATGCAAAAAAGATGTCGCATTATTTATAATCCAACTTCTGGTCGTGAAGCATTAAAAGGTGATTTAGTAGAAATTTTGGATATCCTTGAGAATGCTGGTTATGAAACAAGTGCATTTGCTACAACAGCTGAAGAAAATTCTGCTAGAAATGAAGCTGAACGTGCAGCAAAAGCAGGATTTAGCTTGATTGTTGCTGCTGGTGGCGATGGTACGATAAATGAAGTTGTGAACGGAATTGCAGGGCTAAAGAAACGTCCACAGTTAGGAATTATTCCTGCTGGTACAACTAATGACTACGCTCGTGCTTTAAAAATACCTAGAGAAAGTCCAGTTGAAGCTGCAAAAGTAATTGCTGCTGGTAAAACAGTTAAGATGGATATAGGTATGGCAAATGATAATTATTTTGTGAATATTGCTGGTGGTGGATTACTAACTGAATTAACATACAGTGTTCCATCAGAGCTAAAATCCTTATTTGGATATTTAGCATACTTAGCAAAAGGCGCAGAATTATTACCACAAATGAAGAATGTACCTATGCATCTTGAATATGATGATGGGGTATTTGATGGTGAAGCTTCAATGTTTTTAGTAGCATTGACCAACTCAATCGGTGGTTTTGAACAGATTGTACCGGATGCTTCACTAGATGATGGTAAATTCACAGTTATCGTAGTAAAGACAAGTAATCTTGTTGAAATGCTCCACTTGATAACAATGGTCTTAAATGGTGGTAAGCATGTTAATGATAAGCGTGTTTTATATATAAAAACAAAGAAATTAGTTGTTAAGCCAGTTGATACTAGAATTATGATTAATATCGACGGTGAATATGGTGGCGATGCACCAATAAAATTTACAGCTTTGAAGCAACATATTGAATTTTTTGCTAATACTGATGAAATTCCAAAAGGTGCAATCACTGCTAGTGAAGATACTAAGCAATTAGTTAAAGATATTGAAGAAGTAACTAAAAAAGATTTAAATGGCGATGGAATAATTGGTGAAAAAGAAGAGTAAACTAATAAGCCAATGAAGTCTAAAGAAGAGGGCAGAAGAGTTAATTCTTTTTGCCCTCTTTTTTTAGGGAAAGGAAGATAATGAAGAAAAAATTACCTGTTAGTAAAAATGAAGATTTAATTTTAACAATTGAAGACTTAACTTATCAAGGAATGGGTGTGGCTAAGGTAAATGGTTATCCTTTATTTATCGAAGGTGCATTACCCCAAGAAAAAATTAAGGCACATGTGGTTAAAGTTACTAAGAATTATGGCTTTGCTAAAGTGATAGATTTTATTGAAAAGAGTCCGGATAGAGTAGAAAATGAAGATAAAATATATCTTCAAACAGGAATCGCTCCACTGCAAAACTTAAGCTATCCTGCACAATTGAAGTTTAAACGTAAATTGGTAACTGATTTGTTGCAGAAGGTACATTTGGATAATTTAGAAGTAGCAAATACTTTAGGGATGGAAACACCTTACTATTACAGAAATAAAGCACAAGTTCCAGTAAGAGAAGTTAATGGTAAGTTGGAAATTGGATTTTTCAAACGTAATAGTCATGATTTTGTAGCAATGGAACATTTCCTTATTCAAGATAAGAGAATAGACGAAATTTTGCTAAAAGTAAGAGACATTTTACGCATGAGCAAGATTACTGCTTATAACGAAGAAAAGCATACTGGAATGATACGTCATATTTTAGTTAGAAGAGGATATTATTCTCATGAAGCGATGGTAGTTCTAGTTAGTCGAGTAAGAAAAATTCCAAATCTTGATCAAATTGCATTTTTAATTCAACAACAATGTCCAGATGTAAAGAGCGTAATGCTGAATGTAAATCCAGATAAGACAAATGTTATTTTAGGAAAGAAAACTATAAAATTAGCTGGAAAAGATACGATTCAAGATACTTTGAATGGCTTGAAATTTGATATTTCAGCACAATCTTTCTACCAAGTTAATCCACAACAAACTGAAAAATTGTATCAATTAGCGATTGAAGACGCAGAATTAACAGGAAAAGAAACTGTTATTGATGCATATTGTGGAATTGGAACAATCTCATTAAATATGGCTAAGTTTGCTAAAAAGGTATACGGTGTAGAAATTGTCCCTGAAGCTATTGAAGATGCTAAGCATAATGCTAGTCTAAATGATTTAGATAACTTGGACTTTGAAGTTGGAGAAGCTGAAGTATGGATGGAAAAATGGCAAAAGCAAGGAATTAAGCCAGATGTAATAATGGTTGATCCTCCAAGAAAAGGACTAACTTCTAGCTTGATACAAAGCGCAGTGGCGATGGAACCTAAAAAAGTCGTTTATGTAAGTTGTAATCCAGCAACTCTAGTACGTGATATTCAAGAATTCATGGAACTAGGATATCAAGTTACAAAGCCTATTCAACCAGTAGATCAGTTCCCACAAACAACGCATGTTGAGAGCGTGACAGTCCTTGAGCGGAAAAAGTAGGGTGCCAAAAACGGCACTGTTAAGGCATTTATAAAATTACGAAATGTGTATCTATTTGTGATCAGTTCCCACAGATAGATACACTTTTTTGTTACCAAGTTAGAAACCTTGATTTAATAGGCTTCTCTTAAGTGGTGATATGCTCCCACAGACGACCTTCAAAATTGGCTTAATTTCGGGGTGATAGGTTTACACAAACAGGGTGATTGAATAAAGTTGATATGTTCCCACAAGCCACGTTGACCTGTTTCCATAGTTAGTGGTGATAGGTTCCCACAAAACTAAAAAATTGACTGAGTGCGAGATTAAACGGCTATGCTTTAATTGTAATCACTTCACCATCCTTGAAAGTAAATTCAATTTTGCTTTTGAAGATGGTGATTTTTTCTATCAGGAGGCGAACTAGTTTCTCATCAAATTTGGTGAGGCCGCCCTGGTAGGTCTGGAAGAAGGATTGGATGTTTTTGAGATTGGAGCGTTTGATATCGTGGTCGATTTCCTGTTGGATGAGTTGCTCACGTTGCTTCCGTAAGGCTTGGACTTGCTCGGTTAATTGCTCGACATTCTTATTGTGGGTACTCATGCTCAAGAGTAGTAACTGCTGGTCTTCTAATTGTTGGTCAAGGTCATCAAGACTGGGGCCAGTGGTTCCCTTAGTGACTTTAAGAATATTGGCTGCGATTTGCTTATCGGCGAGTTGGTGTTGCTGGATTAATTCGTTCATGGCCTTTAAGCTAGCTTCTTCAAGGTCTGCTTCAGTAATTGTCCGTCCCATGCAGCGTTTTCCTTTATGGTTCCAGTGAAGGCGGGAGTAACAGCGCCAAACGTTGACCTTTTCGACTTCGCCAATCCTAGGTCGATACCAAACGCACCGGGTGTAGATATCCTTGCAGCGACTGCAAAAGACAATCGAAGAAAAGCAGTAGGCGTTAGTATAACCATGGTGATGGCCTCCTTCTGTTGTGAAGCCCTCTCGGCGCATGTCCAAAATCTTCTGAACTTGGTAGAAGGTAGCCCGCGAGATAATTGCTGGGTGGTTGTTTTCTACATAATATTGCGGTACTTGGCCATCGTTCTTGACCCGCTTCTTGGTTAGGAAATCCACCGTATAAGTCTTTTGCAAGAGGGCATCACCAATGTATTTTTCGTTGCGGAGAATTTTGATAATCCCAGACGAATGCCACTTGGTCCGACCAATTCCATTTTTAAGGCCTTCCTTGGTTAATTCGCGGGCAATTTCAATCGCACTTTTTCCAGTCAGACATAAGCCATAAACCAGAACCCCGCTATTTTTGCGATGACGTTTAAAGCCAGTATTTTCTAGAGCCGTGTAAAAGTCAGATGTGCTTCTGGTGTATTCTCCAATGCCCTGACAGTATTCACGGTATTTTTGATAGAGTTCTCCTGACTTTTGCGTATAGTCATGACCAACCACACACTTTTCAGAAATGAAGTGTCCGAGCCAGTCGTTATCAGCGTGATAATCTTGAATGGCTTGCTGGACAATTTGTGGTGTGCTTAATTGGTAGTTTTGCTGGATAATGCGCTCGGCGCCTTCAATGATCCATTGCAAAACTGCCGGCCCAGCTTGTTCGGTTAAATAGGCTGTATAGTTCTTAATATCGGATCGACCAGTGATCTTTGCCTTGAATGGGATAACGATTAAGCGTCGCCAGATACCATCGTCATTACCACCAACGTGTGGTAGGTAGTTGGTATAGAGGACAATTGTGTGGCTCGGCGTAAAAGAAAATGGCTTCATATATTTCTTCTCGGCATAGATTTCGTCAGTTGAGCACAGTTGTTTAATGGTGGAGGTATTGAGGCGCTTGCCTTCTTCAAGTTCAGCCGAGATAATAAGACGCTTGCCCTTTACCTCAGCCATTTCTGGTTTGACGTTACGCCGAACGCCAACGGTTAAGGCATCTGATGACAAATGGCCGGTATAGCTACCAAGAACGCCAGCGATGGTGTTCCAAAAAGTGGATTTACCATTGCGACCGTCCCCGTAAGCGATAATTAGGGCTTCAAGGTAAACTTGACCGATGGCAACTAAGCCGACAATTTCTTGAACGTAATTAATTAAGTCCTGGTCATTACAAAAGAAAGTATTCAGGGCTTCTTGCCAGATATCCATTCCTTGAGGACTAGGAGCGCAACTTGTAGATTTAGTAATCAACTCACTGGCCATAATATCTTGCTTGCCCCGCATTCCTTTTTTGAGATTGAATGGACCAACAGGTGTATTCAACAAGAATGGATCCGCGTCAAACTCGTTCAATTCTTTATTAAGTAGTGGCCGGGAGTTAATTAATACACCACTAATTCCGCGCACACTTCGTTCTTTTAAGATAAACTTTTGGTATTGGATAGCTTGTTCATAGTCATTTAAGGTTTGAAGTTGGGTATCGTTTAATTCTTTAATGGCTTTAGCTCGCCCGAGGTTTTTAACCAGCAAACTGACCCCATTTTGATTGATGACTTTCTTTGCTTGCTCAATGCGGATTTGAGCATCATTTAATTGCCTGTCAGTGAAGCGTTGAACTTCACCTAACGCTAAGGGTTCTGACTCCTGCCAAATCTTGCCATCAAACCACATGAAGCCCGATTGGCTGGTGTAACAAACTCGCTGCTTACAGTTATCAACAAAGACGTAAGTTTCGCCGGTATCAGAGTAATCACTGGGTTGTAGAGTATCATCGGGCTGATTGTACTCAGCTGGTGGCACATAGCCAGGCTGGGCGGCCATCTTCTTGCCAAACTTCAAAGCGCTGTGCCAGATTGCGTTGAGTTCCTGATCAGGTAATGGTGGATCACACTTATCGGCTTCATCAAGAAAGGCTTGGTAGGCCTGGTCAGTTGCACCTAGCCGCATAATGACTCGGCCAGCAAAATGAGAAAGGGTGGCATTGCGCTTGCCTTCTGGGATTTGGTTAGCTGCTTGATCAAAGAAACGTTTGCTCATCATGAACTGATCTACCGTTAAGCTGCCTTCATGCCAATCAACTTTAGTAGCAGGCGTGCCAAAAACAAACCGAGCCGCATCTAAAGCATTAGCATCAAAATAAGGAAAATAGCGCTGGATCTCATGCTTGAGCTCGGCATAAGTTTTGGCATCTTTGATGGGGTGGATTGGAAAATACACGTGAAACTTTGGCCGAGCCGCTTTGCCATGTTTTTCCTTCATGTGGTTACGGGAAAAGGTAATCGCGTAAGCCACGTCTTCAAAGTAATTTGATAGATCGCTGGGTTTAATCCAGCCACCTAGGTCTTCGGTGTGGTCATTATCACAATCCATTACCAAGCAGTCAGCTTGAAGAAAATTAGCTAGCGAGCGTTGTCCATTTTTAAAAAGCCCGCAAACATGGTCATTTTTAACTGCCGTTTGCAAATCTGAAGCAGAATTAATTTCTTGGACACTTTGATAATGGGTGTTGCTGGCAATGCCGCTAACTGTTGCAACTGAAAGAGTAAATTTCATTTTTACCAAGCCTCCATATCTTCATTGAAATAGCGAACGGGGATATCTTTAGCAAAAGCTTTCTTGATGAAGAACTTCATGTCACGAGTCGGCACGCCAAAGGACCAGACTTCTTCGCACTTAGCTAAGAGCACTAGGCAAAGAAAATTCATCACTTGAAAATCATGATAGTGGTGGAGGTTAACAAATTGCGGAAAGTAGAGCTGAGGGCAAATTGGAATCCCGCCAACTTCGTGGATATAACGGCAATAATCCTGCACTTGAGTTAGAACCTCTCTATCACCTTTGACTACTTCGCTAAAAGGTGCGGCCACAAAAATTAATGGGCGGTAATTTGGATTAGGTCGCCCCATGCGCAGCTTTTTGATAGCTTCTGGGGCTTGAAGAATTTCTTCTGACATTTGTTTCAGATCCTTTCTAAAATTACTGTTTGAGGACAAGAAAAACGCCCTCATCTAATAGCCAGAAGAGAGCGAAAATAAACCTAAGGTTTATGGATTAGCTCCAACACGGATTATTTATCTGATTGCAACTAATTATATTTTTGGCTTTGACGAAGGCTTAAAGGAATCGGTGTTAGGTAAGCACTTCAAGCAAATTGATGCTGCCGAATATGCGAAGAATGGAACGCTAGAAGAAGTAATTCAAAAAGAATTTGGAGGTGAGAAATAAGGTGAAAGCAGACAGTATTCATTTGTTTGACTTCCTTGAGTACATTTAAGATTCATCTCATGCATGAGGCGTTGGATTCGCTTGTGATTAGGAGCTGTTTTACCGATTAGCTGATAATAAGCGCGCACTTGGGCGCTAAGTCGTCGCACTCCATACTCGGCTTCATAGTAGTTAAACAGTCCTTTGATTACCGCTTTAAGCTCAAGTTCATCTTCGTTAGGGTACTTAAACTGTTTCTGCCAGTATTGGTAAGTCGACATCGAAATTGGGAGCACATCAATCAAGTCCTTTAACAGGTATTTAGCCTTGAGTTCATTAATTACTTGCGCAAGTTCTTTTTTGGATGCTTTCTCAAGGCTGTCAATTTTTTTGAGGCGTCGAGTTGTATCTTTAATAATAAGTTTTCTCTTTGTAGAGCTTGATTCTGTTTTTGGAGTTGAAGTAGTTGTTGGTCTCGATCCTTGTCGTGTTGTGTGACCATTTTTAGGTTTCCTTCCGCAGTGTAATTCTAATAAAGCTTGCGGGCCTTGCTTATTATAAAGCGCTTCTCATTTAAATATTGAACCGGGCGATCGAAAGGCAAAGTGAATACAAGTTTCAGAAATTGACGCCAAATTTTCTTGTTTCCACTTTACCAGATTCAGCCGGAAATCCCCAGTCACTTTAGGTGGATCGAGCAGTGCCTGTTTACCAAATTTTGCATAAATTCCCACGCAAATTTGAAATTCTAGTTTAGAGATTCCGTATTTGCTCCTTATAGCAGTTAGGCTAGCTGTTCCATTGGCATACTCCTCAACGGCTTTAATCTTAGTGTTAATACTAATTTTAGTCATAAAAATACCCCCGGGGGGGGGGGTACACGTCATATGCCGTGCTTACTTTTGAGCGAACTATGAACTATTAAATATAACAAAACGGGTGTATAATGATAATGATAAGTCAATTTGGATGGCTTACTCAAAAGGAAGGAGATTAGACGAATGAATAAGGAATTCCAAACGTTACGCAAGAAGCAACGGTTTAGCATAAGAAAGCTGAATATCGGAGTGGCTTCCGTTCTGTTAGGATTTACGATTTTTGGTTATAATCTGGTCAGTCAAGCGCCGGTTGCCCACGCGGCCACAATCGTTGGCTCGGGCGCGTCTGGTTCGTCAGCGACTGGGGTAGCAAGTGGATCACCGACCAGCTCTGTTGCGAACGCCAGTCAAGCAACCCCGGCGACCCAAGTGCCGACATCGGTCAAACAGACTAAAAGTGTCACCAACATGACGCCTAGTGCTGGTTCGTCAGCGACTGGGGTAGCAAGTGGATCACAGGACAGCAACAGTCAGGCCGCCAGTCCGACCAGCTCTGTTGCGAATGCCAGTCAAGCAGCCCCGGCGACCCAAGTGCCGGCGCCTGCGGCCAGTCAGAGCTCAGAGTCGGCAAACTCGGGTAATGCGACCTCCTCACAGGCCAGCCAAGTGGGGACGGTATCGGCTAACCAGACTTCAAACACCAGTGCGGCTGGTGCACCGGCTTCAAGTGATCAAACCGTGACGGTGGATGAAACTACGCTTCCAGCGACCAAAGCGGCAATGCTGTTGACCAATTTAGCTAGGTTAAAAAATAGTGGGACTGACACGACGTTGCCACCAACGACGCAGACGTATACCAAAGTGGAACAACCGTTGCTATACGATTACGGGCTCCACGTAAGTGCGACGGGAACCAGAGATGGCAAGACATGGGTTAATAAGACGGTGGCCAAGGGGATCTTTGGCCAAGATTATCCTGGTCATACGCTGGATACGATTTTTGGGTCAAAGACGGGGATCATTACCAGCAAGCCCGACAGGTATTTCTTTGCGGCGTACGTTGATTTTAGTGAAAGCTATCACCGGGTAATCCTGTTAGCTCGGAGCCAAGATCCAAGTGATAAAAATCTGTACAGCTACACGATTCACACTTATACGCAAAACACTTCCACGACGACGACTAAGCCCGGGGATAGCACCAAAGAGCAATATACTGGGACCGGTGGCAGTACCCATGATTTAATTTTCCAAAACTACGGTGGTGACTCCTTCACAGTTAAGTTAAATGGCCTTAAAGAAGGCTATGGGCTGTTGCCAGTCTTTGATGGGGGCTTATTGGACCCTACGTACGGCTCTAATACTTTAGATCAAAATGATGAGGCGGCCAAAACGAAGTCAATCGGTTTCTGGGCAAGTGCGATCCCACAGGAAACTTCGACCAAGGTTAGATACGTGGACCAAGCAACTGGAAAAGACATTGTTCAACCAATGGAAATTAGTGGCTTTGGTTATCAAGGCTTCAAAGTTAATGGTGATGCTCCAACGGTTGACGGGTATCATTTGGTATCCTCACCTAAGTTCCTGGGCTTACCTTATGAAGACGGTACGATTGCGCCATATAAAGTTGGGCAAACTTATGATTTAGCTTTGTCGGATAGTGTCGTAATTAAGCAAACGGTGATTCATACCGATGGGACCGTGAGGGCGACTGCGTACTATAAGGGGAGTCCGGTGACGAATGCCAGCAAGGTCTTGGGGCGTGAGAGCTACAACGATCATATGAGTTTTGGTGCCCCGGATGGTAAATTCTATACTTACACCAACCGAATTGGTCAGGTCGGTGACAGCTATATTTACTACTACGCCAAGAACAACGATCCCAAAGGCAGCGAAATGCGGCTGCACTTCATCGATGTGACGGGCGTTAACAACAGTTCCTACGCACCGTCCGATGGGCCAGAACTTGATGCTGATAAAGTTCAGACCATTCATGGCAACATTGGGGACAATTACAGCTTTACCTACACGGTGCCAAAAGGTTATGACCAAGTTGGTACCAGTGACGTCACGGGGACGTACTCAGTGACGCGCCACGATGCTTATGTTTATGTAAAGAAATACACCGTTGCGGCTGGACAAGCGGTCACCTTGACTCACGGTCAAAAAGTAAAAGAAGGTGACAGTCTTGATAGCAGCGCGGTGACCCTGAAGGATGCCAAGGGACAAGCGGTAAGTTTGCCAGATGGAGCGAAGGTCGTTTGGGCGACCGCGCCAGATACCAGTGAAGTTGGGAACGACAAGACCGGTCAAGCTAAGGTAGTTTATGGTGATACATCGGAATCCGAGCCGGTCACGGTAACTTACAACGTGACGCCAAATGATGCGGATCAATACACGCCAACGGTTCCAGCCAAGACCAAGGTTGATGATCCAACGAAGCTGACTGATGACGAAAAGAAAGAAGTCGCAGACAAGGTCACAGACTTCAACCAGCTTATTACCTTCGATAGTGTCGACTGACTGGTCTGGGTAGGTGATCGTAGCCGTACCATCATTACCAATAGTTACCTGAGTCCCTGCTGGGAACTGGTCTTTATTGGCTTCTGTGACCTTGTCTGCGACTTCTTTCTTTTCGTCATCAGTCAGCTTCGTTGGAT
>NZ_JAPSFH010000022.1:0-1059 GCF_026847815.1 Ligilactobacillus sp. UO.C109
CGAAACTTCGTTTCCTCAGTTCAGGATCCTGAGTACGGCGGAACACGTGAAACTCCGTCGGAATCCGGGAGGACCATCTCCCAAGGCTAAATACTACCTAGTGACCGATAGTGAACCAGTACCGTGAGGGAAAGGTGAAAAGCACCCCGGGAGGGGAGTGAAATAGTTCCTGAAACCATATGCCTACAAGTAGTCAGAGCTCGTTAATGAGTGATGGCGTGCCTTTTGTAGAATGAACCGGCGAGTTACGTTAGCGTGCGAGGTTAAGGAGGAAAGTCCGGAGCCGTAGCGAAAGCGAGTCTGAATAGGGCGAGATAGTACGTTGACGTAGACCCGAAACCAGGTGACCTACCCATGTCCAGGTTGAAGGTGCGGTAAAACGCACTGGAGGACCGAACCCGTGTATGTTGAAAAATGCTGGGATGAGGTGTGGGTAGAGGTGAAATTCCAAACGAACTTGGAGATAGCTGGTTCTCTCCGAAATAGCTTTAGGGCTAGCCTCGGAGTTGAGAATCGTGGAGGTAGAGCACTGTTTGGACTAGGGGCCCGTCTTGGGTTACTGAATTCAGATAAACTCCGAATGCCACAGATTTATATCCGGGAGTCAGACTGCGAGTGATAAGATCCGTAGTCGAAAGGGAAACAGCCCAGACCACCGATTAAGGTCCCAAAATATGTGTTAAGTGGAAAAGGATGTGGAATTGCATAGACAACTAGGATGTTGGCTTAGAAGCAGCCACCATTTAAAGAGTGCGTAATAGCTCACTAGTCGAGTGATCCTGCGCCGAAAATGTAACGGGGCTAAACACATTACCGAAATCGTGGATGTACCGTAAGGTACATGGTAGGAGAGCGTTCTAAGGACGGCGAAGCTAGACCGTAAGGAGCTAAACACATTACCGAAATCGTGGATGTACCGTAAGGTACATGGTAGGAGAGCGTTCTAAGGACGGCGAAGCTAGACCGTAAGGACTGGTGGAGTGCTTAGAAGTGAGAATGCCGGTATGAGTAGCGAAAGATCAGTGAGAATCTGGTCCACCGTATGACTAAGGTTTCCTG
>NZ_JAPSFH010000023.1:0-20081 GCF_026847815.1 Ligilactobacillus sp. UO.C109
CGTCTGAACTTTGCGGAAATGTTTTCAAAATTGAATATACAAAAAAAAGACAACGTCTTGCATATATACGCCTTTATAGTGGAGTACTACATTTACGAGATTCGGTTAGAGTATCAGAATCAGAAAAAGAAAAAATAAAAGTTACAGAAATGTATACTTCAATAAATGGTGAATTATGTAAGATTGATAGAGCTTATTCTGGAGAAATTGTTATTTTGCCAAATGAGTTTTTGAAGTTAAATAGTGTTATTGGAGATACAAAACTATTGCCACAGAGAAAAAAGATTGAAAATCCGCACCCTCTACTACAAACAACTGTTGAACCGAGTAAACCTGAACAGAGAGAAATGTTGCTTGATGCCCTTTTGGAAATCTCAGATAGTGATCCGCTTCTACGATATTACGTGGATTCTACGACACATGAAATTATACTTTCTTTCTTAGGGAAAGTACAAATGGAAGTGATTAGTGCACTGTTGCAAGAAAAGTATCATGTGGAGATAGAACTAAAAGAGCCTACAGTCATTTATATGGAGAGACCGTTAAAAAATGCAGAATATACCATTCACATCGAAGTGCCGCCAAATCCTTTCTGGGCTTCCATTGGTTTATCTGTATCACCGCTTCCGTTGGGAAGTGGAATGCAGTATGAGAGCTCGGTTTCTCTTGGATACTTAAATCAATCATTTCAAAATGCAGTTATGGAAGGGATACGCTATGGTTGCGAACAAGGATTATATGGTTGGAATGTGACGGATTGTAAAATCTGTTTTAAGTATGGCTTATACTATAGCCCTGTTAGTACCCCAGCAGATTTTCGGATGCTTGCTCCTATTGTATTGGAACAAGTCTTAAAAAAAGCTGGAACAGAATTGTTAGAGCCATATCTTAGTTTTAAAATTTATGCGCCACAGGAATATCTTTCACGAGCATACAACGATGCTCCTAAATATTGTGCGAACATCGTAGACACTCAATTGAAAAATAATGAGGTCATTCTTAGTGGAGAAATCCCTGCTCGGTGTATTCAAGAATATCGTAGTGATTTAACTTCCTTTACAAATGGACGTAGTGTTTGTTTAACAGAGTTAAAAGGGTACCATGTTACTACCGGTGAACCTGTTTGCCAGCCCCGTCGTCCAAATAGTCGGATAGATAAAGTACGATATATGTTCAATAAAATAACTTAGTGTATTTTATGTTGTTATATAAATATGGTTTCTTGTTAAATAAGATGAAATATTTTTTAAAACTTAGTTTATATGTGGTAAAATGTTTTAATCAAGTTTAGGAGGAATTAATTATGAAGTGTAATTAATGTAACAGGGTTCAATTAAAAGAGGGAAGCGTATCATTAACCCTATAAACTACGTCTGCCCTCATTATTGGAGGGTGAAATGTGAATACATCCTATTCACAATCGAATTTACGACACAACCAAATTTTAATTTGGCTTTGCATTTTATCTTTTTTTAGCGTATTAAATGAAATGGTTTTGAACGTCTCATTACCTGATATTGCAAATGATTTTAATAAACCACCTGCGAGTACAAACTGGGTGAACACAGCCTTTATGTTAACCTTTTCCATTGGAACAGCTGTATATGGAAAGCTATCTGATCAATTAGGCATCAAAAGGTTACTCCTATTTGGAATTATAATAAATTGTTTCGGGTCGGTAATTGGGTTTGTTGGCCATTCTTTCTTTTCCTTACTTATTATGGCTCGTTTTATTCAAGGGGCTGGTGCAGCTGCATTTCCAGCACTCGTAATGGTTGTAGTTGCGCGCTATATTCCAAAGGAAAATAGGGGTAAAGCATTTGGTCTTATTGGATCGATAGTAGCCATGGGAGAAGGAGTCGGTCCAGCGATTGGTGGAATGATAGCCCATTATATTCATTGGTCCTATCTTCTACTCATTCCTATGATAACAATTATCACTGTTCCGTTTCTTATGAAATTATTAAAGAAAGAAGTAAGGATAAAAGGTCATTTTGATATCAAAGGAATTATACTAATGTCTGTAGGCATTGTATTTTTTATGTTGTTTACAACATCATATAGCATTTCTTTTCTTATCGTTAGCGTGCTGTCATTCCTGATATTTGTAAAACATATCAGGAAAGTAACAGATCCTTTTGTTGATCCCGGATTAGGGAAAAATATACCTTTTATGATTGGAGTTCTTTGTGGGGGAATTATATTTGGAACAGTAGCAGGGTTTGTCTCTATGGTTCCTTATATGATGAAAGATGTTCACCAGCTAAGTACTGCCGAAATCGGAAGTGTAATTATTTCCCCTGGAACAATGAGTGTCATTATTTTCGGCTACATTGGTGGGATACTTGTTGATAGAAGAGGTCCTTTATACGTGTTAAACATCGGAGTTACATTTATTTCTGTTAGCTTTTTAACTGCTTCCTTTCTTTTAGAAACAACATCATGGTTCATGACAATTATAATCGTATTTGTTTTAGGTGGGCTTTCGTTCACCAAAACAGTTATATCAACAATTGTTTCAAGTAGCTTGAAACAGCAGGAAGCTGGTGCTGGAATGAGTTTGCTTAACTTTACCAGCTTTTTATCAGAGGGAACAGGTATTGCAATTGTAGGTGGTTTATTATCCATACCCTTACTTGATCAAAGGTTGTTACCTATGGAAGTTGATCAGTCAACTTATCTGTATAGTAATTTGTTATTACTTTTTTCAGGAATCATTGTCATTAGTTGGCTGGTTACCTTGAATGTATATAAACATTCTCAAAGGGATTTCTAAATCGTTAAGGGATCAACTTTGGGAGAGAGTTCAAAATTGATCCTTTTTTTATAACAGGAATTCAAATCTTTTTGTTCCATTAAAGGGCGCGATTGCTGAATAAAAGATACGAGAGACCTCTCTTGTATCTTTTTTATTTTGAGTGGTTTTGTCCGTTACACTAGAAAACCGAAAGACAATAAAAATTTTATTCTTGCTGAGTCTGGCTTTCGGTAAGCTAGACAAAACGGACAAAATAAAAATTGGCAAGGGTTTGGGTTTAAAGGTGGAGATTTTTTGAGTGATCTTCTCAAAAAATACTACCTGTCCCTTGCTGATTTTTAAACGAGCACGAGAGCAAAACCCCCCTTTGCTGAGGTGGCAGAGGGCAGGTTTTTTTGTTTCTTTTTTCTCGTAAAAAAAAGAAAGGTCTTAAAGGTTTTATGGTTTTGGTCGGCACTGCCGACAGCCTCGCAGAGCACACACTTTATGAATATAAAGTATAGTGTGTTATACTTTACTTGGAAGTGGTTGCCGGAAAGAGCGAAAATGCCTCACATTTGTGCCACCTAAAAAGGAGCGATTTACATATGAGTTATGCAGTTTGTAGAATGCAAATTCACTCTCATTAAAACTACTAGAAACTACCGGATCTGCATTAGGTTACGGGGTAAATATTTTTATAGGTCCAATTGTAGGTTTGATCTGCTCTCCATTGTAAGTTTGAATTGTAATGGTATTTTTTATTCTAAAACCCCCTTTATCAAGCTTATATAAAGATGATAAAAGGGGGCATTCTCAATTTATTTAAACATTTTTTCGATTTGGTTAACTGTCCATCCTTCACCGATTAGTTGCATAATCTTTTTGTAACCAAATTTTGCAATAAGTTTTGCTAAAGCTGACATTTTCTCTACCTCCTGTCATACTGTACTTTCTATCAGTTCATTTATATTTTATATCACTTTTTATAATATATTTACGGTTGACATTTATAAAAATTCATGTTTCACTGAGAAAAGTGGCTTATATTAAGGTTAATTGTTTTATGTGTTGTGTATAAATTTCGTATAATTTTTATTTTTCTTAACTTTATTCAAAAGAAGGTGTAATTACTTGAAAAAATGGTACGAAACATTAACCGAAGAAGAGCTACAATTTATAAAACAA
Source organism: Ligilactobacillus sp. UO.C109 (assembly GCF_026847815.1). NCBI lineage: Bacteria > Bacillati > Bacillota > Bacilli > Lactobacillales > Lactobacillaceae > Ligilactobacillus > Ligilactobacillus sp. UO.C109. The sequence continues at coordinate 3,926 of NZ_JAPSFH010000023.1, forward strand.
ATGGTAAATGTTGACTTTAAATTATCAAAGCTTTCAGTAAAAACTGGATTATCGTATTTTCTATTGAGAAAGAGAATACAAAAAATTAAAAAGAAACTCAACTCAAATATGAAGCAAAAATCCGAATTTAAAGAGTACCTTGAATTCTTAGTAGACGAAGACATTTTAACATCTTCAATTGCTGAAGTTCTATATTCTAAACATAAAAAACAACTGGAGGAATAATTTTGAATCAACTATTATCCAACCCATTAACATATATTATTATTGGAATGATTATTCAACATGCTATAACCCCTCATATTAAATGGCGTTATTCAATTGCTGTATTACCAATCTTAGTAACTATATTTGGTATATATTCCGCTTTAAGTCATAAAATTTCTTATATTGGAGTTTTAGGTTATTTTACTATTGCCATTATCTTCTTTCTTATGGCATATACGTCTAAGGAAGAATTACGTAAAAAAAAGCAAGATAAATTAGCAAAGGAACGATTTAAATCCAAATGATACTAACTGTTAATCGTAAATATATAATTTACAAAAATTTTCTGGTCTTCTTTGGCGATTTAATCATTTATCTTATAAGCAGCTATTTGTTATATCGTTTCAATTTCTACAATAGTTATACTATTTCAGGATTTTCTATTTTTGCTATTGTAGTTTTTATATTGGAAGTTATATCCAACTATAATTACTATAAAACTGCAAAAGTTACCATTACAAAAGAAACTGTTCATCTAGATAAAGGAAAATTCTTTAAAACTAGTTGTTCTATTCCTATAAAAAAGGTATATATCATATTAGAACAGCAAAATATTTTTATGCATATATTTGGTTTAAAAGAAGTAAAATTTCGTACTTTAGCTCGTGATATATCTTTAGAAGGGGTAACTGAAACTATAAATTTAACTAAAAGTGACTATCTTTATGAAGTACAGACAATCTAAAAAATATTTTCTATTAGAATTCACAAGCTTACTAGTTGCGAGTATTTGGAGTTACCCTTTTTTTAAAGTACTACTTCTTATTTTTAAAAATTTCAAACTAGCATTAGGAATATTAATTATAGGATATATATTGTCAATTTTTCGCATAATATTAGGATATTTCACAACTTATTTCGTAGTTAAGGATAACAATCTTTATATTCATTACGGTACTATTATTATTCGTACATTACATATATCTACAGATAATGTCAGTTTAATTATTTCTAACACTCGTATTGAAAATAATTTTTATCATAAGTTATTTAATACAAAAGGCTTAACTATTTTCTTTTCTGGCTCAGAAGAAGAAGAAAATGAGATTACCTTTTCTGCCATATCGCCTAGAGTATTAAATATTTTACTTGCTTTTCTTTCACAGAATTCGATCAAAAAAGACCAATTATATGCTCAAAAATCTCAAATACGGGATTTAACTGAAAAAATAAGTTTTTCAACTATTTTTAAAACATCTATATTATCTTCAAACTATATCTTAATTTATTTATTTTTATCTGATTTACTAGAATTTTTAAATATACATAAATCTGCAAAAGATTATATTTCAAATTCTCTTGTAGTAAATCTAGTATCTATTGTCATACTTATGACACTTTCTATATTAGTTCAATATTTTAAGTATGGAAATTTTACTTTAAAGGAAAACGATAATGAATTCATTATAAAAAACGGATTTATTATTCGGGATATAAATAAAATACACAAAGATAATATCAAAGGTATTGAAATAAAAAGTTCACTAAATATGAGATTTTTTAAAACAATTAATATATCAGCAATTCTCTCTAATGAGAATCAAGGTAAAAGCTATTCACAAAACTTTTTATTTCCATTAACTTCCTTAAAAAATAAAAATTTCATAATTCAAAAACATTTCCCTGAAATTTCGGAAGACCTATTAAAAAATAAAAACAGTATTGGAATTTTTAGAGTAATTCTATTCCTATTTTCTATAATAGTTCTATATATGGTACTACATACTTTCAATATTAGTTGGCAATTAAGCTTAATTGTAATCTATTTATCCGAAAGACATGTATCTAATATTTTATTTACAAAAGTAATGATTCATGGAGATTTTTGTAAAATAACAAAGGGATTCTTAAATAAGAAGGAATACTTACTACCAATTAACCTTATTGCAAGTAAGTCACAAAAAATAATCGGTAAAATAGTAGTTAAATCCTTAACTTTTAATATTCAAAAAGGTATAAAAACTACTTTCATAAATTTAGAAAAATAAAAATTTAACTTTAATTAGAAACAGTTCAAAATAATAACTGTAGTTATACAATACACATAAAAGGCAATGCATCTGCGTTCAGTCGTTGTCTCGTACTCGTGGTTCCACAGGGTTCCACGTCCCTGTGCGCGAGCCAACTCCCTCACTTGATGCATTGCCTTTAATTCGTGGTGTAACTTTAGTCTTTACGCTACTTGCAGCTTCTGACCAACTCTCAAGGAGCTATCATACGTTAATCCATTGATTTTAAGCAGTTCTTCAACGCTGATTCCATGCTGGTAGGCCACAAGCCAAAGTGTATCGCCAGGGCGTACAGTGTAGGTATTACTCAAATCTAGCTGAATACCCTGATTGCCTAGTATCTCAGTATAGTAGCCGAGAAAATCATATGACATCTTCACGTTTAGCCCATGCCAGTCGTTTGTAAAACGCCATGTTCCAACGCCGTCAATACCTGCATTACAGGCATAGTAATTAATAGCCCATAGGTTGTCATAATCGCAGTTATCAAAGCTTGTCAGCAGACTTTCAGTTCTGAATTGCAACCCAGTTCTCTTATATCCGAACTCTTTTATTACACTTCGAAATGTCCTGATATTCTCTATCGTATCATCATCAATCACCATACTAGATACATCTAACACTAGAGCAGTCTCATCATTTAACTTAGTACTATGTAGGTATTCGCCAAAGTGCCATGCTTCTTTTATAGCTTCATCTTTATTTTTGAAATCTGCCTTATGTTTGAAATGATATAGCATATTAGCGTGCTGACAGGCGTGTTTTAACTCGAGTTCATGCAGGTTTACCCAGCTAACACCTTGAGTAAGCTCAATAATGCAAGCTCTCACACCCTTATTCGCTAGAAATTCAATCTCTTTGGCAGTGAATCTATCTTCTTTCCCTATTTCTGCTAATAGGTTGTAACATCTAACCATTCTCGTCCCCCTTATGCTTTCTTTGTTTCTTTTCTCTCTCTTGTTGATACTGGAAAATAGCCTGTTGGTGCTTGTTTTTAAGCCTTGTATTACCATTTGAAATCAGCTTATACAGCCAGTTAATCTCTCCGTCTAATGCAGTTACAACAGTTGCTAAAGTAGGTCCTATCTGCTTATCAAGCCATTTAATCATTTCATCAACTGTTTTATCTTGTCTCTTAACAGTGAGCTTTAATGGCTCCACATTCTCGAGTAATCTTTCCCACCATTTTGCCGTTTTCCAGCGTGATTTATTACTATCTTTAGAGTTTTTAGGACGTTGAACAAACCTTATGTACTGCTGCAATGTACGCCTTATCACTAACCCCACATTACTACACTCAATCATATGTAGAGCTAACATCTTAGCTCTTTCTTTCCGATAAACAATTTCCAACCTGGTCCACTTTTCCGGAATTTCCTTATCTTTATCCTTTACTTTGCGTTTTTGCTCCAGTGCTTTGTCGTATATCCGGCAAAAAATATCAGATGTTTGAGAGCCAAAATACATTGTTTGACCTAGTAGCTTACCGTCCCCAGTACTTCGGCTGTTCAATTCGTCCCACTTATTCCAGCGTGACGTAAATTCAGACCTTAATGCTGCTTTTCTGATACGACTAAACTTAATTAATTCGTCCTTAAAGTCATCAATGGCCAAGTCTATGCGACTGAGTTTTGCTTGATTCTCTAGAGCTACCAAGACATTAATCAATGTATACAATGATTTCTGACTTTCATACGCTCTACATCCAGTCCCAGATAATATCACATGTACACCCATATGATTAATACATGGTTCATCATCAACTTGGTTAAACAGAACAAACAGGTTTCCATTGCCCCACTTGGTCTGCGCATTATAGCCAAATTTCCCTTTACTTAGATCTGCGAAATCTTCTATTTTTAACTGTAAAATACGTTCAATAACATCTTCATAGCTCAACTGAAAAATCGTAAATTCTAGCCAGTCAATTGATGTCTGTAATGTCTGCTTAATCGTTGATGTAACAGGCATCTCTTTTTCCCTAATGTAATAGAATGTATACATATAAATGTATCTTTTTAAGGCGTGCGCAAATAAAAAAAATAAAAAAAACTTATAAAGCTCATCAACTTAATTACTAAAATAATTTCTCTATTTTTTAACTAGATTAAAATTGCAGTTCTAGCAAATTGTGGTTCAGCAAGATATTGGGTCGCTACGCTTTTGCTAGAACTCTAGTTAATCTACAACCATGCAATTTAAAGCATAAAAAAAACAGCGACTCTCAAAAGAGAACCGCTGAAACAACCATCTCCTGCCGGTAACTAGCTTTCAGAAATTAATCTTCTAACCAATTAAGCAGACATTTAATAGCCTTTTTAATTAACTTTTTAACGTGCTTATTAGGCACGAGGAAAATAACTACAAAGATTTTCAAAAGAGGATACCTCCTCTCTGTGCGTCTTAAGGTTACCAGCCTTAGCATTGCACATAAATAATTCTAACATACCAGTTATTGTGTTATAATTAGTCTTAGGAAAATAATTACACATTGTACAAAGAGTCTAACCAACTCAGAAGTAGTACGACGTCGTTAATTGGGAGCGGGATAAAAACCGCTCTTTTTTGTTTGTCAGACGCATTCTAAGCAAGCGTTCAAGTTGAATCTGGATAATAAACCATTAAAACCGTTGTAAACACGCCTTAGAAACCTTGATTTAATAGCTTTTATTTTATAAGAATGGTTTCTTTTGTTATAATACAAGCGGTTACAATATAACATTTAATAGTCGCTTTAGAAAGGAGTAAGAAAATGAAAGTAAGTACAAAATTCGTTAGTTTTGTTGTTGCATTTTTAGCGTTTATTTGTGTATCTTTTGCCACTACTTCGGTAAAAGCTGATACCTATTCAACTAATAAAGAAGTAGTAGTTAATACGCTTTTAGATAATGGATATACTTACAATCAAGCAATAACTATTGCTTCTAGTATGGATATCTCATCTACTGAAACTTTAGTTGGCGTAGATATCTTACCAAGAACTGAACGTTCAGTTGCATATACATCCTCTCAAATCCTGTCAAAAAGTGATGTCCGTCAGATTTTTAATAATATCAATAATGTTAATCTTGCTAGTTCTATACTTGGAGGTATTATCGGTGCGAAAAATCCTATTTTAGGTACCGTTATTGGTTTAGGTGGATTCCAAAATCCTAACTTTAAAAATGCTATAACTCAAGCATATTATCAAGGTAAAAGAGTAAAAATCGTTTATAAATCAGGTGCTTCCATGTCTTTGAATACTGTGTCCTATTACGTTATAAACTAAAGAGAAGATAACTCTATGAAATACTTTTGGATTAAAACTTTTTTTGGTTTTTTGGTAGTTGTTGCACTTTCTGTTAATTACTATCTCCAATCAGGACACACTTGGATTTTTGCTCTTGCAGTAATAATAGAATTGGTAGAAATTCCTTTATTATACTACTATGAAAAGAAAAAACATTAGATTAAAAGGCTATAAACGCTATGTAATCAACGTTTATAGCCTTTTTTATTTTCCTTGATCCTTTAATTCGCCATTAATTTGATTTAGTCTAAACCTTATATCGCTATAATCTGTAAAGCTTATTTTTTTCTCTTTTTTCATTTGCTCTAGTTCTGATAATAATTGATTATAACGTTCTCTAGTAAAATTGGCTTTTAATCTCTGTACTTCTTCTGATGGTAAGGATGGAATATGATATTCAGGAGTAAAGCCATCTGATAATTCAGCAATATCTTTCTTCAGTTGACCGACTTTGGCATCGTTATCTGATTGTTCTTTCAAACTAGCCTCACTTTTGGCTTGCGCTTGGCTTTCACTAGCTTTTTGAGCTGCAGCTTGACTACTAGCTTGAGCTTTTTCACTGACAAATGGGCGTAAACCCCCTTACTTTAGTGAGGGGATATAAGTCCTAGTAATAGCTCCTTTTGGAGCTATTTTGTGTCTTTCTTTTATCCGATATGTTATAATAAAGATATGGATAAAAGGTGGTGAAATCAAATGAAAACAGTAATTACAGCTAAAGTACGTTTATATCCTAATCAAGAACAAGTTGCTCAATTTAAAGCCGTAACTAAGGAATATCAACGTTTATGTAACCTTGTTAGTCAGTGGTGTTTTGATAATGATTGTAAGGTAAATCGTAAAAAATTCAACAAAGAGATGTATCACTATTTACGTGCTGAATCTAAAGAAATTAATTCAGCCATGGTTCAGTCTACCTACCGTACCGTTGAAACTCGTTACAAGACTGTTGAAACTCAATTAAAACAACGTCCTTATCGTTATCAAGACCAAAATACTGGTGAATGGTACCATGAAAAGCGTGATTTATCTTGGCTACATAAAGCAGTTAAATTCTCACGTCCACAAGCTGATTATGTACGTAATATCAACTATTCTTTTGTTGAACAAGGCTCAAAAATATCTATGAATGTCTTAGGACAAAGAATAAAAGTTGCTTTTAATGGCAATTATTTAAACTTTTTTGATCCTAATTACAAACTAGGTACAGCTAAGTTAGTTCAGCTTAAAAAACATTGGTTTTTACACATTCCAGTTACCATTGAAACTGATGACTGGGAAAAAGAACATAATCAACACATTATCGGTCTTGATCGTGGATTAAGACAAATTGTTACTAGCTATGACGAAAAAGGTAAAACCAGTTTTAAAAATGGTAAAGCTATTGCTTATAAACGTAGAAAGTATGCCTATTTACGTAGTCAACTCCAAAGTAAAGGAACTAAATCTGCCAAGCGAAAACTAAAAAGACTAAGTCAAAAAGAGAACCGTTGGATAAGTGATGTTAACCATTGCCTATCTAAGACACTTGTTGACACTTACGGTCAAAATAGCTTGTTCGTTTTGGAAGATTTATCTGGAGTTACTTTTGAAAAAACTAATTCTAACAAGAATCAAACTAGAGAATTACATTCATGGGCTTTTTATGATTTACAAACTAAATTAGCTTATAAAGCACGTAAAAGCCAAAGCCAAGTCTTGATTGTATCAGCTAAATACACTAGCCAAAGATGCCCTAAATGCGGTCAAATTAGAAAAGAAAATCGTAATCATAGAATACATAGATATGACTGTGTTTTCTGTGGGTTTAAAACTAATGATGACCGTGTTGGAGCTATGAACTTGTACGAATTAGGTAAGCAATATATTTCTGGAATTGAAAATCCTAAATTTGAATTAACTAACGTTACCGACTGACATGTTGGTAATCTAGGGTGTTGTCAACCACCCAAATGTAGCCACGTATAGTGTGGGAGCAACGAAGTTGCGCTATTACCACTGACCGTAAGGTCGTGAGCTACAAGCCCCATGTCTTTAGACTGGGGCAGTTGACTGATTTCATCTTTCCTATCTTGAACTACCTGTAATTTTAATCACAGGTAGTTCAAGGAGAAAATACTTCTGCTGCTGAAACAGAAAAAATTATTTTTCTCTGGAATAACGAAGTAAAAAATTATGTGAACTGGATAGAATAATTTTTAAGAGCTCGAAAATAAGCTCTTTTTTATTTTTTGAAAAACGAAACGAAAGAAGCAAAACTACAAAATCATTTAGCTAAGTTGTAAAACGAAGCTCTGCATTCTGTACAACTAAGCTAAAGAGCATAAGTGAGAATGGTCATCCGTAGGCGGATGAGCCGACAGTGTCGGCATTCTCTCAATGACCAAATTTTCTCGCTTGTTACACAGCTATTTAACACTTGTTTTACAACTAATTTACACTTTGTTTTACGCTTATTTTACGTAAAACATTTGTTAAACATTTTTAAAATGCTATAAAAAATAGCCATCATATTTGTGACGACCAAATTTTTTTAATGTTTTTTGAGGAGCTTAGTTTTTTAAGCTCTTTTTTTATTTTTATAATATTTATATAGCAGAGAAAATTTTTCTTCCAGTTTTTTTCGTAAGAAAAAAGGAAACTGGAAGAAAAATAATTGTAAGACGTTTGTCCCACAAAAAATAAATTTTAGTTTTTGAAAAGTGATACAAATGTGGCACGTGATATAAGTGTGCTACAAGTTGTGTTACAACTGTGTTGTATTAGTTAGTATAGTGTGTTACACACGAGAAAATTAAGTCCCTAAGAAAACGCCGATACTATCGGCTCCCACGCACCTGTGGGACCATTTTCTCTTATGCTCTTTAACTCTGTACTCCAGTTTAGAAGATGCAAAAATTTTATTCTCAAAATTCGTTAAGTGGGGTTGAAGATTTTTTTCTTTGTTTAATTTTTTTGAAAAAGAAAAATTGAATTTAAGAAATTTTTTTGGCTCAAAATTAAATTTAAAAATCGAAAATCAAAAATAATATTAGTTCGGCAAAAATAAAAACCTTAGAAGAAGAAAATAAATCATTACGTGATGAATTACAATTTTTCAAAAATTATGCTCAAAGATGGAATGTTAATGGGGAAAATGTAACTAAAATTATCTCTAAAGCTTATCTAAATAATAATAATAATGATTAAGAATAATTTATAGTATTTTAAAAAATATAAAATTAATATAAATAAAAAACCGTACAAAGGTACCTATGGCTTTTTTTATCTTTTTTCTGTATATAACTTCAAACCAAAATTAAGGGGGTTATTTGACGTTTTACAGCCTTTGAATAAATTACACTCAGAATGATTTAAAATGCCTTAAAATTGATTTTAGATAGCAAATAGAGCCGATTAAATTAATCGACTCTATCTTTTTTTACGTGGTTATGATGTAGTAATTTCAGAGTAGATCATTAATTACTACAAGTTTAATTGTACCATAAATCAGCTAGAAAAGCTATTAAATCAAGGTTTCTAAGGCGTGATCTTTACTAATTTAATGAGTTACTGCCTTATTTGGACTTGAAGTCATGCTTAGAATGCATCTGACAGCACGAAAAAAGGCGGTATCCAAACCGCCCAAGCTAACACCGATGTTCAATAACTAGAGTGACTAATTCTAGTCTTCTGTGTTCAGCGCTATTTATACTCATTACACACTTATTATAACATTTTTTTTGTTATAATGCTATTTGTGTTCAGCAAGGTTTGACTAACCTTAGCGACACGAAAGGAGGAATCCTCCGTGAAGTTCGTTATTATACTCATTATCGTGCCTAACAAGCACGTAAAACGTTTTGCTAAGCTAGTAGCTCTCGCAGTTATTAGAACTGGTAAAATTGCAATTAAAAAGGCTATTGAACGCTTGGTTAGTTGGCTTAATGATTAAGTTCTGATAGTTGGTTACCAACGGAAGATAGTCATTTCAGCGGTTCTCTTTGAGAGTCGCTGTTTTTTTTGCTTTAAATAGCATGGTTGTAGATTATCTTGAGTTTTAGCATAAGCGGAGCGACCCAATGTCTTGCTGAACCACAATTTGCTAGAACTGCAAGTTTAGTCTAGTTAAAAAATAGAGAAATTATTTTAGTAATTAAGTTGATGAGCTTTATAAGTTTTTTTATTTTATTTTATTTTTTTATTTGCATGCGCCTTAAAAAGATACATTTATATGTATACATTCTATTACATTAGGGAGGAAAGAAATACCTTTATATCAACGTTTATAGCACTTTAAAATATAAAAAAGTACGTTAACTATATATTGTTATCTATTATATACCTTTTTATATATTTTATGTTATTATAGACTATATAAAAAACTACGTATTAAAATTTGAGGTGTTTTTATGGGAGTAATGAATAGTCAGTTCTATCTAGAAATATAACTGTTAGTTCAAATATTGATTTCATAAAAATACCCCTATCTTTAATTTGATAGGAGTATTATCACATATTTTTAATGGCAAAGGTAGTTTTTAGTCACTAGTATCTTTATTAATCTTCTCAAGTAGTTCATCTATCTCTTTACTTCTTTGTATTCCTTTCTCTGTCAGGATATTTTTTTGAGCAGTATCATCCTTAGCCCAATCAGGTAATTTTTCTTTCTGTTTGAGCTTACTCTTATCTCTTTTGGCATATTTACCCTTATTCTTTTCAAAGTCGTCTAGAGCCTTTATTAGATACTTATCTAGTTCATTTGGCTTGGAGTTCATATGATCCTTAACGTACTTCAAATGTTTTTGTAGGTCATCTAATGAGTGTTTATTTACGAATACATCATACTTAGGATATACATTTTCCCCTAAGCTCATCATCAGCGATTCATTATTTGCATCTGCGAAATTTACTATCATTGCTCCAAGTAATAACGCTGTATATGGCGAATTTTGGACGTCTGATAGCGATAATTTCTTCTCAGCTGTAAGTTCCCCTATTAGCTTTTCTGTTGAATTATTGGATATATGGAACTGAATCTTTGCTATCTTTCTGCCGACCCTAATAGTATCGTATGTAATGTTAAATTCAGTATGCTCGTTAATTTCTTTTATTGCTGGTTCAATTACTCGCTTTTTTAAGTCTGAGAAACGATCATAGCTCTTTTTACCTTGTACTGTCAGTGCTTTTAACTCAGAAACGTCAATAACTGGATTTAAAAAACTCTCTAGCTCTTCTTTAGTTCTTTTCCCATTAGCTATATAGTTAGTATATTGGTTATAGTACATCATCAATACCTTGTATATAGTGATTGTATTAGATGACGTAAAGTGCCTTAAATCTTCAATTCTGTACTGTGTAAAGTTCTTCTTCAACTCCGTTATATACGGCATTATTTTATTAGAAAATGATAATTTAACCGTTGATTCATCTTCACTGAACTCAATTTTTGAAAATGGTGCAAAGATTTCTGTCTTTTTCTTTCCGTTCTCTTTAGTGTACTTTACTGTAAATGTACTTTTATCCATTAAGTTTGTCATAATTGTCTGTAGATAATCGTGTCGTAAAGCATTAGTTCTCGGCAAAAATGTCCTAATCAAGTCTTTTTCAAGCTCGACTTCTGGATCTTTTTCTTTTGTGTCTACATTAGCTACTGCCAGTTCAAACAGTTTTAAAGGTAGTGCATCCATTTTAGCAATAGCCTTAATTAAAGTATTACTTTGGACGACTTTTTTATTTTGTAAGTCCATCTATGTTTCCATCCTTTTTATTAAAAACGACAATTTTTGTCTGCAATTAAGTCTTATTTATTCTTAAAATAGACAACTAAAATAATTTGTCTGTAGTTTGCAAAAGTTGTCTGTAGTTTATGTATTATTGTTATATACGCTAATTTATCTTACATTCAATATAATACCACACAATACTACAGACATATATAACTAATTTGTCTGTAGTTTGCAAAAGTTGTCTGTAGTAACTGCAAAAGTTGTCTGTAGTAACTGCAAAAGTTGTCTGTAGTAACTGCAAAAGTTGTCTGTAGTAACTGCAAAAATTGTCTGTAGTTCAGTCCTAAAAACCTTGATTTAATAAGCTTTTTTTTCGCCTAAAAGAAAAAGATAAAAAGATATAAAAGAAAAAGATAAAGAATAGACAAAAATACAGACAATATTTACATACATAATGGCTAGTACTCAGATGCACTACTAGCCATTAAATATAGTTTCAGCTAGCTATTTCAAATAAACTCGTTATTAAATACAGTTTTAACTCGTTGTTTAATAAATCAATATATTGTAATATCAGTACTTTTAATAAATGCAGGTACAATATTTATTTAGACTTTTTATTTACTAGTTTCTTTAGAAAAAGGACTATTATAATATTGGTTGACACGATATAATTTACTCGAAATATACTTTGAAAGCACGTGATTATTATGAGTTTAGAAGATATTTATTATTTAGTTGGATATATTATTTGTGATGCCTTTTTAATGTGGTACTTACCGTCAGATACAATCGTTGAAGTTATAATAGATATTATCATTGCAACAGTCTGTATGGTTGGAGTGTATACTATCATACGATTTATGTATAATCGGCAAAATAAATAATGTTAATTTTAGAGAATGCTTTAGTCATAAAAATATACAAAATAACAATAAAATGTTATTATATAAGTGTAGAAAGTTACGAAATTGGTAGACATAAGTGCTACCCGGTTGGCAGGCAACGGAAAAACCTGTGATTTTATGATAATCATCTTAGATTATCCGGTTGGCAAGCAACGGAAAAACTTGTGAGCGTAACTAAAAAGCGTTGGTAAGACATACCAGCGCTTTTTTTATTTTAATTTTTCAATTTTCTTTGTAATTAAGTTTTGTCGTTTAATTTCTAAAACGTTATAAGCTGTAATATGTATTTTCTCCTGTCTCAAAGCCAGTAACGATATTGGAATACTAAATGATTTAAGACCCTTACAAGCAATAGCTAAAATAGCCTTGTTAGACCTAATTAGACTATCATAACTCAGATGTCTAAATTTACCAGATTCTGATACTCTGGCCATATCACCTATAAGCATCTCTAGATTTTCAATGACAGATAACTTTAACCTTGAAAATCCATTTTTATCGTAATTTAAATTATTTATATCAATTCTATTGTCTGCTAGATCTTCATAAAATTTCTTAGGACCCCTGTAATACGAAAGGCCTGTTAGATGTTGGAAATTAGCTTTACTAAACCTGACAACCAATGTTTTATCTTCATTTCCTACTCTATACAAATAAGTATACTCATAGTTCTTGAAATAATTATCGTACAATTCAAAGCCTTTTTTTAACTTATCAAAATCAATTTTACTTATTGCCATATATTTACCTTCCAAATAATCTCGACCAGAAGCCCTTATTTTTCTCTTCTAAGAGTTTTTTCTCTAGTTCCTGTATCTTTGTATCTTTCTCATTTAGAACGTCTGTATTCGCTTCTATGAGCTTTGTGTTAGTTGCTTCAAGCTCTAAACGCTTAGATTGTTCCGTTCTAGCTAATTGCTGCTCTTGTGACAGCAGCCTATGTAACTCGGAGACCTCATCTTCTTTTGAATCAAGTCTTTTTTGTAAATCTTGTACTTGGGCCTTTAATGTCGTTATATACTCATCTTTACTGATAGAGTCGTCGGATGAAGTTTGATTAACTTCTCTCTCTTTCTTTTCTTCTGCAAAAAACGTCAGCATTTCATGAGCATCATCTTCTGAGAAATAATCAGTGCGACCTACTCTTTTTGTTGGCTCAACATTATGAGCTTTTATGTATCTAAAAACCTTTTGTGGTGAAACTTGTGCTTCTTCTGCAATTTTCTTTCTAGTATATTCCATAATATTACCCCTGTTAGATTTATATTACCTATATATCAATGCATACATATAACATTATTATAACGAGTTATTTTCATTATATAACGAATGAAATATATAAGCATAATATTTCAACTTATTTTATCGTTATACCGAGTTATATCAAATGTAATAAGATGTGAAATGTTTTAATGTATAAATTGCTGATATTAAGCATAATACATTATATAACATATTGTAACTGTGTTATTTTGTGATATAACATTGTTACTTACTAGATAGGGGAGTTAAGTAGCCGCCCTTCTCCAATTCCGATAGGGCATTTTTTATAAGCTCCTTATCATCAAGTTTGCTGTTGTTAATAGCATAGAGTATATCTGGATCAAATTTGTTGCTAGTAGCTCCAGATTGATTAAATCTAACTAAATCAAGCAATATCCCCTTAGATGTATAACTCAAATTACTATCTTTCATGGCTCTATCTATCAATTCAGGCATGATTCCTTGATTTGAAAATAGGGGGCTTGCTGTTAATTGATTATCTTCCATTAATTTATCAAGTTTTGTCATTCTATCACTCCTTTTACTGTTCTTCACTTTCCACTTGCTTTACTATCCTTTGAATAGTGGATTTTGAAATTTCAAATGCCTTAGCAGTTTCTGTATATGAGTGGCCAGAAGTCTTATACTCATATATCATTCTATATTTCGGTGTTATAACCCGTTTAGGACGTCCTTCACGATAATTTTTATTATGCAATTTAGCGTATTTCTTGCCTTCCTGGGTTCTCGTAACAATCATATCACGCTCAAATTCTGCGAAGGCTAGGACTACATTGCGCATCAATTTGCCACCGGCAGAATCGTCTAAACGTCCCATATTAAGAACATTGACTGTTATATCACGTTTGAAACATTCATCCAGGAATTTAGTTGTTTCGCTTGTTTTGCGTCCGAGACGATCTAACCTAGTTACAATTAATTCATCTCCTGGTAACAGTCGTTTCTTTAATTTTTGAAATTCAGGTCGTTTATTAGTTCGACCAGTAAATTTTTCATAGTAGATTTTCTCAGCACCTGCACGCCTCAATTTTTCGATTTGTTCATCGAGGCTTTGTTGGGGAGTTGAAACTCGAGCATAACCAAAAATCATAAATATTCTCCATTTCTTTTTTGACTATAATTTTCTGAATACATTACAAATATTATTATATCACTATATTGGGTGTATTCAATCTGTTGACAGTTTTTGAACAAGGAGAGAGTAAAAAGTGAAATGTTTTAATCAAATTAAAATTATATTAATTTTAAATTAAAAATAGCATAAAAATCTAGTTATCCGCATAAAAACTGGACTTATCACACTTTATCAAGGTCAAAACCACTCAATTTACTACTAATTTACTACTTATGAATGAGCTTTGATAAAAAATTGGAGATTCCTTTACAAATATGCTCTTACGTGCTATTATTTAAGTGACTATTTAAAAGGAGTTAATAAATATGCGGCAAGGTATTCTTAAATAAACTGTCAATTTGATAGCGAGAACAAATAATTAGATGTCCTTTTTTAGGAGGGCTTAGTTTTTTGTACCCAGTTTAAGAATACCTTTATCATGTGATTCTAAAGTATCCAGAGAATATCTGTATGCTTTGTATACCTATGGTTATGCATAAAAATCCCAGTGATAAAAGTATTTATCACTGGGATTTTTATGCCCTTTTGGGTTTTTGAATGGAGGAAAATCACATGAAAATTATTAATATTGGAGTTTTAGCTCATGTTGATGCAGGAAAAACTACCTTAACAGAAAGCTTATTATATAACAGTGGAGCGATTACAGAATTAGGAAGCGTGGACAAAGGTACAACGAGGACGGATAATACGCTTTTAGAACGTCAGAGAGGAATTACAATTCAGACAGGAATAACCTCTTTTCAGTGGGAAAATACGAAGGTGAACATCATAGACACGCCAGGACATATGGATTTCTTAGCAGAAGTATATCGTTCATTATCAGTTTTAGATGGGGCAATTCTACTGATTTCTGCAAAAGATGGCGTACAAGCACAAACTCGTATATTATTTCATGCACTTAGGAAAATGGGGATTCCCACAATCTTTTTTATCAATAAGATTGACCAAAATGGAATTGATTTATCAACGGTTTATCAGGATATTAAAGAGAAACTTTCTGCCGAAATTGTAATCAAACAGAAGGTAGAACTGTATCCTAATATGTGTGTGACGAACTTTACCGAATCTGAACAATGGGATACGGTAATAGAGGGAAACGATGACCTTTTAGAGAAATATATGTCCGGTAAATCATTAGAAGCATGGGAACTCGAACAAGAGGAAAGCATAAGATTTCAGAATTGTTCCCTGTTCCCTGTTTATCACGGAAGTGCAAAAAGTAATATAGGGATTGATAACCTTATAGAAGTTATTACTAATAAATTTTATTCATCAACACATCGAGGTCCGTCTGAACTTTGCGGAAATGTTTTCAAAATTGAATATACAAAAAAAAGACAACGTCTTGCATATATACGCCTTTATAGTGGAGTATCATCCTTAAGTGAAAGCTTAAGTACATCAAGTTCGTTGAGCGAATCCTTGAGTACAAGTTCATCCTTGAGTGAAAGCTTAAGCACATCAAGTTCATTGAGTGAATCCTTGAGTACAAGTTCATCCTTAAGCGAAAGCCTAAGCACATCAAGCAGCTTGAGTGAATCCTTGAGTACAAGTTC
>NZ_JAPSFH010000004.1:0-90471 GCF_026847815.1 Ligilactobacillus sp. UO.C109
AGATGATCAGGTAGATAGGATGGAAGTGGAAGTGCTGTGAGGCATGGAGCGGACCATTACTAATCGATCGAGGACTTAACCAAGTAGAGAAAACGTGAGTTTTCGGTGAAAGAAGTAAATGATATCTAGTTTTGAGAGAATAAAATCTCAAGTAAATAGTGCGGTGATGATGGCACGAAGGATACACCTGTTCCCATTCCGAACACAGAAGTTAAGCTTCGTAACGCCGAGAGTAGTTAGAGGAACGCCTCTTGCGAGGGTAGGAAGTCGCCGTGCAAATGAGAGCTAGGAAGTAATTCCTGGCTTTTTTATTTATCTCATGAATAATAGAATAGATATATGTATAGTAAAAAGTTCCTACCGGTTTTCGATAGGAACTTTTTTAATTGTCTGAAATTGTTTTAGACTTAATGAATCTAATAGGTAAAATATAACTTTTTTGTTTTAGATCTTCATCAGGATGAGCAATTCTACGTTCTAGAAGTTTAACCAATAAAGCAGCAATATCTTTAGTAGGTTGAACAACAGTTGATAATTCAGGATGATATTGTTGGATAAATTTAGTACCATCAAAACCAGTTATCTTTAATTGTTCAGGAATATTAATACCAAGTTCTTGTGCTGCTTGAATGACTAGCAATGCAGTAAGATCATCGGTACATACAATTCCATCTGCTTTATGTTCGGAAAGTAGTTGTTTAATTGCCATAATCTTAAGCATAGGTGTTTCTGAAAAAGATACTGGATGAATATGTAAAGTTAATCCTAACTTTTTAATTGTGTCACGATAACCTGAGAGGCGGTGGTCAGTTGGATTTCCTTTTTGAACAGGATTACCCACAAAATATATATGACGACAACCGGCATCAAAAAGTTCTTGAGTAGCAATAACTCCACCTTTATAGTTATCCGAACTAACAATAGGAACATTTTCAGATAAACTTCTATCAAAAGAAACGATTGGCAAACCAAATTCTTGATACTCATCGATACCTAAATTATGAGCACCGGCAATAATTCCATCAACTTGATTGGCTAAGAGCATTCTTAAATAAGAACGTTCTTTTTCTTTATTATAAGCAGCATTACATAAGATAACTTTATAACCATCTTCAAAAAGTTTATTTTCTATTTCTTCGACCAATTCACCAAAAAATGGATTGGAAACACCAGGAAATATTAAGCCAACTAGATTAGTCTTTTTACCGTGTAGCGAGCGGGCTAATGAGTTAGGTTGGTAATTTAACTCCTTCATTGCTTCATGTACTTTATTACGAGTTTTATCACTAATATAACCGTAATTATTAATAACACGTGAAACAGTTGTAGGAGAAACGCCAGCCTTTTTAGCAACATCGCTTAATTTAGCTCGCATATAACTTTCACTCCTTAACTAAATATTTTTCATATTCCAATAGGTTCCAGTATATTGTAGCTTTTTATCACTAATAAATGCAATCTTATTATTACCATCAGGAGCAAAAAATCTTGAAGTTAAGGTATGTCTACCATTATTAACAAAGATTTCGCAAACAGAACCGTCAACGAATATATCTAAGCTAAGTTGTTTGTTAGCTGGCAAAGCAATAGTTCTAGTTGTACCGTAATCTTCTGCGAAAGGAATACCAGCCTTACTACGATCTACTGTAAGGAAAGCATCATCAGCAGTAGAGAATTTAATTTCAATTCCTTGGGATAGATCTTTATTAGCTGCTAGGAATAATTTACCATTTTGACCAGCTGTAAGATCAAGTTTTAATTCATAATGTTTTGAAGCTGCAGAGTGGACAATTTGTTGGCCATCAAATACTTCTTCACTTCTAACAAGAGTTCCTTCTTCTCTAAGTGATGCCATAGCTGGAACAGGGCGTTGGTATAATTCACCATCAACTACAGATAATTCTTTAACCTGACTTAAGCAGTTAGCCCAGTTTTCACTATCAGTTGGATAAGAGATGTCAGGAAGTCCAATCCAAGAAATAGCATAAGCTTTACCATTAGGTGCATTGAATGCTTGTGTAGCATAAACATCAAAACCATCGTCAAGATTTAGAGGTGCTTTTTGATTAGTATTGAATTTAGCTTTGTCTAAACGAATATCTGAACCAACAATATACATATTAGGATAGATATTTTCATAATCAGCAACTTTCTTATCTAAACCTTGTGGGCAGAAAATAAGTACAGGTTGATCATCAACAAAGACTAAATTAGGGCATTCTACCATGTATCCCATTTCTTCTTCAGTAAAATCAAGATAACCTAGGTCTTGCCAGTTCTTTAAATCTTTTGAACGGAAGAGTGAGATTTTACCAGTCTTTGTTTCAGCATCTTGAGCACCTAAGATAACAAAGTATTCATCGCGATGTTTTAGTAGTTGTGGATCACGAAAATGTTCTGTTATATGATCTACAGGTTCAATCATAGGTTTATCAAGTTTAGTAATATTGTTGTCCTTGTCCATGATCGCACCAATTTGATAAGGGTAACGAACCCATTCTTTACTACGATGATTACCAGTATACATTAAGAATAATTTATCATCGATAACACGTGCTGAACCAGAGTAAGCACCATGACTATCGTATTTAGTATCAGCATTGATTGCTAATCCGAGGTTTTTCCAGTGAACTAAGTCTGGAGAAGTTAAATGAACCCAAGATTTCAAACCATGAACTGCACCAAATGGATAAGATTGATAGAAAACATGGTACTCATCATTAAAGTAAGAAAAACCGTTAGGATCATTTAATAAGCCTGATTGAGGGCGAATATGATAAGACATTTGGTATTTTGAAGCTGTTGCTTGTGCCTGTAACTTCAGTAAAGTTTCCGCATCCCATTCAGAATATTTTTTATAACGTGATTCACGTGTCCATTCCATAATAATTCCTCCTATTATTGTAAACGTATTCTTATCTGTTATTATATTTAATATTGAAAAAACTGTCAATCGTATAACATAACTACAAGTATTATTATAGCATGTAAAAAAGCGATTAAATAAGGAATAAATCACTGAAATTGTCATGAAATATTGGATTTTTATCTGAAATAGAGATTTTTGAGCATTTTTAAGCCAAAATTGCTAAACGATATTCATAAAATTTAATTAAGTAGAGAAAATATAGATTTCATCAGCGTTTTAAAGGGATTTTTAAAAGAAATAAAATATTTTTTGTGATAAACGATTGACATATAATAAAAATACGTTATCATAAATAGTGTAATAATCATTAAGCGTTTTCAAGAAAACGTAAATTTAGATGAGAAGGAAGTGTAGATCATGGATCACAAAAAAGTTGCTAAAAATGTAGTTGACGCTGTTGGTAGAGATAATTTAATCGCTGCCGCTCACTGTGCTACGAGATTACGTTTGGTACTTAAAGACGATAAGAAAGTAAACCAAGCTGCTCTCGATGCTGATCCAGATGTAAAAGGAACATTTAAAACAAACGGACAATATCAAGTTATCATTGGACCGGGCGATGTAAATAACGTCTATGATGAATTGATTAAAGATACAGGTTTAAAGGAATTATCTACTGATGATTTAAAGAAAGTTGCTGAACAAGGTCAAAAGTTTAACCCAGTAATGGCATTTATCAAGCTATTATCAGATATTTTTGTACCAATTATCCCTGCCTTAGTTGCTGGTGGTTTGTTGATGGCTTTGAACAACTTCTTAACTCAACCTGGATTATTCGGACCTAAGTCAATTGTTTCAACATCTCCAGTTGTTAAGGGCTTATCAGACATGATTCAATTAATGTCTGCTGCTCCATTTATCTTCATGCCAATTCTAGTTGCAATCTCAGCTTCTAAGCGTTTTGGTGCTAACCGTTTCTTAGGTGCTGCTATTGGTATGATTATGACTTCTCCAGATTTAGGTAAGACTGCTAAATACTGGGACATCTTCGGAATGCATGTTGCTCAAACAAACTATGCTTATCAGGTTATTCCTGTAATCGCTGCCGTATGGGTACTTGCCTTTTTGGAAAAGAGATTCCACAAGTTGTTACCAGCAGCTGTTGACTTCACATTCACACCATTACTTTCAGTTATGATTACTGGTTTCTTAACATTTACAGTAATTGGACCAGTTCTAAAGACTGCATCTGATATGTTAACAAACGGTATTGTATGGTTATACGACACAACAAGCTTTGTTGGTATGGGTATTTTTGGTTTAACATACTCTGCAATTGTTATGACAGGTTTACATCAAAGTTTCCCTGCAATCGAAACACAATTGGTTACAGCATTTGCTAACGGACATGGTGCCGGTGACTTTATCTTCGTTGTTGCATCAATGGCTAACGTTGCTCAAGGTGCTGCAACATTCGCAATTTACTTCTTAACAAAAGATAAGAAGATGAAGAGTCTATCCTCATCTGCTGGTGTATCTGCTTTACTAGGAATTACTGAACCAGCTTTATTCGGGGTAAACTTGAAGTATAAATTCCCATTCTTCTGTGCTTTAATTGGTTCTGGTGTGGCAGCTGCATTTGCAGGCTTAATGCACATTATCGCAGCTTCAATGGGTGCTGCTGGATTTATCGGATTCCTATCCATTTATCCAAAATCAATTCCAATGTACGTTGTTGCTGAATTAATCAGTTTCGCCGTAGCATTTATCTTGACATTTATCTACGGTAAAGGTCATATGAAAGAAGAAGCTCCTGTTGTATCTGCATCTGAAGCTGCTGAAACAGAAGCAAAAGTTGAAGAACAAGTAGCTGCTGAAAGCAAATTAAACGATGAAGTTGTTGCAGCTCCAATTAGTGGTGAATCAAAGAAATTAACTGACGTAAACGATCCTGTTTTCTCTACTCTAGCAATGGGTAATGGTGCTGCAGTTGTTCCAACTGATGGTACAATCTATGCTCCAGTTGATGGTGAATTAACAGTTGCTTATGAAACTAAGCATGCTTATGGCTTGAAATCAGATAATGGCGCTGAAGTATTAATCCATGTCGGCATTGATACAGTTAACTTGAAAGGTCAACATTTCGAATCATTCGTAAAACAAGGCCAAAAAGTTAAGAAGGGCGACAAGTTAGGAACTGTTGATTTAGATGCAATCAAAGCAGCTGGCTACGACACTACAGTAATGGTTGTTGTTACAAACACTATGAACTATGCTTCTGTTGATAGAATTGACAATACAAAAGTAAATCATGGTGACGATTTAGTAGCAGTAACTGCAAGATAAGAATATAGATTGTAAAAGTATCTGACTTAATTAGGGGTCGGATACTTTTTATTTTTCTTAAAATGTAAGCGATGTTGTATAATAATGCTAAGAGAAATTGTAAAGGTGGGATGTTAGTTGAATAAAGCAGCGATATTACATATACCAGCAAGTGAGATGGCTTATTATGAAAATAAGGATGAACTACACCTTCAATTACAATCAGCC
Source organism: Ligilactobacillus sp. UO.C109 (assembly GCF_026847815.1). NCBI lineage: Bacteria > Bacillati > Bacillota > Bacilli > Lactobacillales > Lactobacillaceae > Ligilactobacillus > Ligilactobacillus sp. UO.C109. Next base: position 5,423 of record NZ_JAPSFH010000004.1, read on the forward strand.
CACAATGATTTAGCGGATGTAACGGTTTTGGTAGGTGAAGTTAGCGGAAATAATAATGATAGCTGGAGATATGAAAGCTTTTTTATGCAGAAAACTTTCGCAACTAGATATCATGATTATTGGGAAGTCACATTAAAATTAAACAAAAATGAAGCACAGTATGTATTTAAAGTTACAGATACTTACGGTAATGTGGGACTTTATGACGCCCAGCGTTTATGTGAAGCTACGGAAGAAAATGCTAATTCACCATATGGATTTATCATTGAAAATAGAGATATGCGACAAGTAACGCAAATTCCAGATTGGGTTACAAAGACAGTCTGGTATCAAATTCAAATTGATAGATTTGCTAATGGCAACGATAATCTAGCTAAGTTATCCGAGAATGAAGACAATACAACTCAAATTTTAGGCGGAGATCTAACTGGTATTTTGAGTAAACTAGATTATTTACAAAATTTAGGCATTAATGGCATTGTGCTATCTTCTATTTTTGAAGGTGATGGACCATTTAAATTAACGACTAATGATTTTTATAGCATTGATAGCCAGTTTGGCAATAAAGATCTCTTCAAGATGTTAGTCAGCAACTTACATCGCCGCAATATGAAAGTAGTACTAAAAATGAATTTAGCTTATTTAAGTGATAATTCTAGACAATGGCGTGAAATTCTAGAAGAGGGACAACATGCGAAATATGTAGATTGGTTTAATATTAAGGGATTTTCACCTAAATATAGCCAAGATCCACATAATAAAAATATTGTCAGAGCTAATTATAAATTCAGTGAGTTAAATCCACATTATCCAACATTGAATTTAAAAAATCCAGAAGTTCAAACATATCTAATTCAAGCAATAAAATACTGGGTAGAACATTTTGAGATTGATGGATTAATATTGGATCATGCTGATAAATTGAGTCGAGAATTTGTACATTTATTAAACCGAAATCTTAAGAAGATGAAACCTGATTTTTACCTAGTTGGGAAATCAGAATTGAGCACTACTAGTGTAGTTCAATTAGGTGATTTTGATGCGATGACAGATGATGCTTTGGGTAATTTATTATTGAATTTTGCTAGAGATAAGAAAATCGCCGCTAGTGAATTTAAATATCAATTAAGTCGACAAATGTTAGCCCAAAATACCAAGCTAAGTCGAGTGACTTTAAGAACATTGGATGATTTAACATCTTCGAGAATTTTAACGCGCTGTCGCGAAAATAAGGCTTTGATGCGCTCCTTGTTAACCTTTATGTATTTATTAAAGGGTAGTCCAGCGATTACTTATGGAACAGAACTAGGTCTTTCAGGACACGATTTTCCAAGTAATCTAGCAGGAATGGATTGGAACCAAGAAGATCAAGACGATAAGATGATGCGTTTTATCAAAGTGTTGAATAATTTTAGGTTGCAAAACTATAAAATTCTAAGTGAAGGCAGTTTTGAGTGGGGCCAGATTAGTGATAGTTATGATTATGTAAGTTTTATCAGAAGAAAAGATAAAAGAAGATTATTTGCTTTATTTAATTTTGGCTACAATGGAATAAAATTTGTCTTACCTAAACATGCCAAATTAATTTTAGGTCAAAATATTGTAGATGAAAAATCCGAAATAGGTCAGTACGGATTTGTAATATTAGAAGCATAAAGTAAAAGCATATTTGGAAATCATTTCTAAGTATGCTTTTTTAGTAATTTGAGAAATTATGATATATTAATTGTAATGTTATGATTTTTATTTTATAGAGAATAAGGGATTAATATGTACGGAAGAAGAAAAATGCGAACGAGGCAGGGCTTGTCTCGAATTCAAATTATTACTTTGAGTTTTCTACTAGCGATAATGATTGGTAGCTTGATTTTAATGTTGCCTATTATGAGTGCGAATGGAGAAAGTACAGATTTTGTTGATGCATTATTTACTGCAACAACAAGTGTCTGTATTACTGGATTAGTAACAGTTACGACAGCAACTCATTGGTCGAGCCTAGGACATATCGTAATTTTATTGCTAATCCAGCTTGGAGGTTTAGGAACGATAACGCTGATGTCGTTAGCCTTTTTTGCAACTGGTAAGCGAATATCACTACAAAATAGACTATTAATGGCTGATGCTTTTAATCTAGATAATAATAAAGGAATTGTAAACTTTGTAATTCGAGTCATTAAAGAGTCATTGATGATAGAAGGATTAGGAGCAATAGCTTATTCTATATATTTCATACCACACTTTGGTTTTCTTACAGGAAGTTGGTATTCAATTTTTCATTCAGTATCTGCTTTTTGTAATGCCGGAATTGACTTATTGGCAGATAATAGTTTAATTGCTTATGCAGGTAATTGGTGGCTGAATATCGTAACAATGCTACTTATTGTTTGTGGGGGTCTAGGTTTTACAGTATGGAATGAATTAATAAAAGGTTTTGTTAATCAGTACCGTTACTACAAAAATGGTAGAGGAAAAAGATTAAAAAATACACTGTCACAACATACTAAGATGGTTTTGACAACAACATTTGCCTTGATATTTGGTGGAGCAATTCTATATTATCTTTTTGAAAGAAGTAATCCTAACACATTAGGTAGTGTTAAAAATAGTCAGGCGATGTTAGAGGCACTATTCCAATCTGTGACTACTAGAACAGCTGGTTTTGTAACTATTCCTCAAGCAAACTTAACCATTCCATCAGTAATGTTGACAGTATTCTTAATGTTTATTGGTGGTTCTCCAACTGGTACAGCTGGTGGGATTAAAACAACTACATTAGCAGTAATACTAGCTGAAGTTAGAGCAACAATAAAAGGTGAGCCAGAAGCAATTTGTTTCAAACGGCAAGTTCCACGTCAAACAACTAGAAAGGCGATTGCGATCACACTAATTAGTGTTGCAGCAAGTGTTTTAGCTGTATTAATAATGTATTTTATCCAACCTGGAGATATGACAGATAATGTCTTTGAAGTTTATAGTGCTTTGGGAACAGTGGGTATAAGTCGCGATTTGACTCCACATTTAACGACAGCAGCAAAATATTTGATTATTGCTTGCATGTATTTAGGTAGAGTAGGTCCAATTTCTATTTTATTAGCATTAATGAGAAGAAAACATCATGCAAATCTAAAATATGCCCCGGGAAATATTCGAGTAGGTTAAAAAGAAGGTAGGTAAAAGAATGGACAGATCATATGCAGTTTTCGGTTTAGGAGAATTCGGCCGAAGCGTTTCTTATGAATTAATGGAAATAGGAGCCGATGTGTTAGCAGTAGACAAGAATGAAAATAAGATCACAGCAATTGCTGATGATGTAACGATGGCTATTTCAATCGATGCATTAAATGAAATGGCATACGAGAAACTGGGATTGAATAATATGGATGGTGTGGTTGTTTCAATGTCAGGTAACCTCAGTGCTTCGATCATGGCAATTATAGCAGCTAAAGATGCAGGGGTACCCTTAGTAATAGCTAAAGCATCGGATGATACACAGAGAACGATTTTTAAAAAAGTTGGAGCTGATCGAGTGGTAATTCCTGAACGCGATGGTGCGGTGCGAACAGCTCATAATTTAGTTGCAAAAAATTTCTTAGATTACATAGAACTTTCAGATAAAATTTCAATAATAGAAATAAATGTTAAAGATGAATGGTTACATAAACCATTGGCGGAATTAGATTTACGTTCAAAATATGGTCTCAATGTAATTGCGATTAGACGAAATAATGATTTGCAGACAGATATTGGTCCTAATTTGACTTTTGATAAGGGAGATACAATTCTGGTTGTAACAGATAAACACGATTTAGGATTATAAAAAAGTCTTAAGATACACAATTTATAACTAAGTGTATGTTAAAATAGCAGGTAAATTAAGCTAAGGATGGGATAGTGTGAAGACTATTTTTCGACTAATAGTAAGGTTAGGAATTATAGCGGTAATTCTAGTAGGAATACAAAAAGTCTTAACAACACCACGATATTTACAGGCGATAATGCCATATGTAAATCAAGTAGAAGAATTATTAGGAAAAAAGACCAATTATACACTTGAAAGTGGAGAACAGAAGAATAAAGTACAAACGGATAATGTTAAATATGACAATAACCGTTGGCCTAACAATACAGCCACAGTCTATATAGATATTGATGATAGTACTTTATACAATGCCTTTGTGTCAGCAATAAAGCAGTGGAATAATACCGGTGCATTTACATTTAAGATTGTGAATGATAAGAAAGACGCAGACATAGTAGGCAAGTTAATGGAAAATGATGATGGAACTGCAGGAACGACAGATACTACAACTGACGAGCAAACTAAGCGAATTATTAAAGCTACTGTTTACTTAAATCGTTATTATCTAGAAAGTGCCACATATGGTTACAGTGAACAACGAATTATTAATACTGCTGAACATGAATTGGGACATGCGATAGGACTAGATCATACGGATGAAGTATCAGTTATGCAGCCAGCAGGATCTTATTATACGATTCAGCCACGCGATGTAGATGTCGTTAAGAAACTGTATCAGGAAAATTAGAATTAAATTCAGGGGAGAAGATTGGGGTGGAAGATTATCTAATTACGATTGTAATACCAATGTATAATGTAGAAAGTAGTATTGAGAGACTTATTATTAGTATTTCGGAGGCTTTTAAGGATCAAGAAAGTTTAGTAGAGGTGCTAGCTATAGACGATGGGTCTACTGATAAGACAGTGGAAATTTTTAAAAATTTACATGGAAAGAGTCAGCTATTAGCATTAAAATTAATACAAAATTCACATGGTGGGGTAAGTAAAGCTAGAAATACGGGAATTAAATATAGTAAAGGACGTTATATAACTTTTGTTGATAGTGATGACGAACTTGCCTTAGTAGATGTAGTTGATTTGAAAGAAAAGTTAGCCCAAAACGCTGAGGTAATAATTTTTGATACGGATAGAAATGAGACTATAGATCTAAATAAGGATGGTAACAGAGTAAAAGCTTTGGCAGAAATTTCGATGTTAGGTAGACATGTGATTAGCGCTGGAATACAGAATAAAATATATTTGCGATCATTTTTAATTGAAAATAACATATTCTTTAGTGATAAATTACGAGTAGGGGAAGATACCTTATTTATTTTCAATGCAATATCAGTGGCAGACAAGATAGTGAAAACAAATAGTAATTTTTATGTAGTTCATGAATCTAGTTCAGTGCATCTATTCAATGAATATAACCTAACTAATGAATTGTTTTTTCGTAAGTATATGTTAGAAATATTATCTAGATTTGAGACTGACCCGACGATCGAGAAAATTAAAATACGTTTTGGTATAACTGGGATAATTTTCTTAATTGAATGCTATTTTGCACCTTTAGTGAGAACTGGACGCTTGACTTATACAGAAGCTAAAGTAAAGTTAGAAGATATTGTACGTGAAGGACAGTATGAAGGTTTTGATAGTAATATTTTTGATAAAGCACTATCTAAGCGTGGGAAAATTTTCAGAAGATTAATTAATAAGGGAATGTTTAAAACGGTAATTTTCTTGTTAAATACTGAAGATAGGATAAAAGGAATTAATCGAATATAAAAGTAAAAATTGCTAGAGATCATTATTAAAACGATCTTTAGCAATCTTTTTATTATTGAGAAATTATTTAATTTTCTTTATAAAAATTGATATTCTTCTAGAGAATCAAACCAGTCATAACGTAGTAATTGTTTTAACTTCTTATTTACTGGAATCCAAATACCACTACGTAAAATATCAATCATAGTTTTTAAGAAGAGTTTATCTTTGATAGTACTTTTTGGTCTATCAACCGTAATAATCTCATTGTCTTCGGTTTTTAGAGTAATTGTTTTATTATTAACTTTTATAACTTGTGCAGGGACAATATCATTTTCATTAATTTTAACTTCTACATTTTTTTCATTAATTTTAATCAGCTCATTTCTAAAAGAAACACTTATCTGTATCAACGATTCTTATATTAACAGAGTGTTATAAAGTAAATGTAAACGATAACTAAAGATTTGTTAAAATAATTGACGATATTTTGAAATTTTAGTAGATAAATCTTATTTGGTATAATAAAAATGTAAAATAGAAAGAGGTGGGATGATGAAAAGGAACATAGTACTTATTCTTTGTTGCATATTCCTCTCGCTAATAGGAATAAAGAATATTCAAGCTGATGTAAATTATGATGTAAAAGACTATACAGTTAATGTTGATGTTCAAAAAAATGGATCATTAATAATTAAAAGACATATTCGCTATGATTTTCCAGATGAAGCACATGGCGTATACTATCGTCAAAATTTGGAAAGTAATCAGCAAATAAGTCAAACTCAAGTATGGATTAATGGACAAGAAGCTCAACAAAACGATAGCGCAGGAAATAATACATACAAATTAACACGCGATGATAAAGGATATTTATTTAAGGTCTATCATAATGTAGACAATCAAGAAGTAAATTTCACGTATCAATATGTATTAAATAATGCTGTTATTAATTGGAAAGATACAGCTGAATTGAATTTTAAAGTAATTGGCGATGGCTGGGAAACAGAGTTAAATAATGTAAAAGTGACGATTAAATTGCCAGGACAAGATGTCTCTGATTTGCAAGCTTGGAGTCATGGACCGTTAACAGGAACGACAAAAGTAGATAAGAAATCAGGGCAGGTAACACTTAGTTTGGCAGAATTACCAGCTAAAAATTTTGTAGAAAGTCATATTTTATTTCCAGTAGCTCTTACTCCGGAGAATACTAACGTACGAAATGAAAAGCATAAGGCTGAGGTTCAGAAACAGGAAAAACAACTAGCCTTAGAAGCTAATCGAAAACGTAAAGCGCAGGAAAGAAAAGATAGACTTTGGGCTGGAGCGATGTTTGTGGTAATCTGTGTGGGATCTTTTGGAAGTATCTTGTATAATTTGATGCCACTAAAGGAGAAGACTTACCGTCCATTATCAGTTAAGAACGCCCCTCATGTGTTCGAGCTACCAAATTATGAAGCTGCGGTAGCGCAAAGTTTATTTAGAGATACAGATCCTGATAACAAGGCGTTAAGTGCTTATTTACTAGAGCTATCAGTAAAAAGAGTAATAAAAATTGAACCAATCCCAAATAAAAAGAAAGACTATCTTTTAACCTTACTGGATGAAACAGCGTTATCCAATAATGAAATATTAAAATTGTTGTTTAATAAAATAGGTGATACCAAGCAGGTAAGTATGAAACAAATAAAGAAATACGGTAAGAAAAAGCATGAACATATGAATGTTGTAAATGCGTATAAGGCTTGGCAGAAATCAGTTAGAACTAAGGCTAGCAAACTAGGATGGGTTTCGGATAATGCAAAATCAGCTATGATTAGAAGAGCAATCATTTCTGGTATTTTGCTGTTAATATTAATTGTGGGACTCATTGTCACTGATAATTCAGCCGCTCTATGGGTCATGGGGGTAAGCTTAGTGTTACTAGTGGCCTCAATTCTATACTTTATAATGAAAGGTTCAATTTATACCAAAACAGGTGCAGCTGGAATGACAGAGCTGCGAGGTTTTTATCGTATGATGGACGATATTGGTAGATTTAATCTTAAAGAAGTTGGTGACATTGTTTTATGGGAAGGATTGTTACCATATGCAGTTGCTTTAGGATTATCTAAAAAAGTATCTAAAGCCTTAATTGATAACTTTACAAGTGAAGAACTGCAAAATAGTAATTTTATTTACTACTATCCATTCATCTATCATAATGGAATTGCTAATTTTAGTAATGATTTTAATAGTAGCTTTACCAGAGGAATGGGAAATTATTCCTCACCATCAGGCGGATCCGGTGGCTTTTCTGGTGGTAGTTCTGGTGGATTTGGTGGTGGCTCTGGTGGTGGAGCATTTTAGAATTAATCTCAGTAGGAAACTACTGGGATTTATTTTTGTGTTTATTGTTAACTTAAATATAAAAATAGGTTAACAATTATCGAAGTATAGGGTATAATATCTATATGTTTTGAATTAGAAAGTGAGGAAGAGAATTGAAAACAAAAAATGTAGCATTAATTGCGATGATGACAGCAATTATTATTGTATTAGGATTTGTACCACCAATTCCTTTGGGATTTATTCCTGTTCCATTAGTTTTACAAAACATGGGAATAATGTTAGCTGGGGCTATTTTAGGCTCTAAGCGTGGATTTTTATCAGTTATTATTTTCTTACTACTCGTAGCAGTTGGATTACCATTAATGACAGGTGGTAGAGGTGGAGTTGCAGTCTTTGTTGGAGCAACCGCTGGCTATATTTATGCTTACCCATTTGCAGCAGCATTAATAGGTTACGGACTAAAGAGATTTTCATATGCAAATTTCTGGCTAGAACTTTTGATTGTCTGGACAGTAGGTGTTATCTTCATAGATGTTTTAGGAGCAGTAGGGTTGACAGCCATAGCTCACATGCCATTTATGAAAGCACTGATATCTAACTTAGTATTTATTCCTGGTGATACAATTAAAGCTTTGGTTGTAGTGCTAATTTATAGAAGATTGAAAAAAATGAATGTTATTGAGAGATAGAAAAAACTAGATTTTCAGATAAATTTTAAAATATCAATATTCAAAAAACACTAGGAATTAAGTAATTTCTAACGTTTTTTAAAGTTTGAGATTTTTTCCAAGAATTCTTTTGTAAGTTAGACTTTGAATTAAAAATGTGGGACTATTATGTACAAAAAAGTATGAAAATTCAATCTGAAATAAACTTATTGTATAATGATACTATTATTTCGATGGATGTAAGTATAGAAAGGAAAAAATAGTGTTTAAGAAATTAAAAAAATTAGGAATAAGTATCTTAACTTCTTTGATAATAGTAACAGGTGTAGGACAATTAAGTTTAATCAAGGCTGATCAAACTTTGCCACAACTAGATTTAGAGGCTAAATCTGCAATTGCGATAGATGCAAAAACGGGACAAATTATCTATGCCAAAGATGATAAACAAACATATCCAGTTGCTTCAATGTCCAAACTTTTGACAGCTTATATATTATTACAAGCAATTCATGAAGGAAAAATTACTTGGGAAACTAAAGTAACTCCTACTGTAACTGAAGTAGATATCAGTAATAATACAGAGTTAACAAATGTTCCTTTAAAAGAAGGGCATAGCTATACTATAAAACAGTTATATCAAGCGATGTTGGTAGGATCAGCGAATGCTGCAACAATGTTGATTGGTAATGCCATTTCAGGAACACAGACAAAATTTATAGATAAAATGAGAGAAACTGCCAAAAGTTTGGGAATTACAGATGCTAAGATCTACAGTGCGAATGGACTAACAGCTAAGTATTTGGGCGATGAAATTTATCCTAATACAGATGAAAATGCAGAGAACGAATTTTCAGTACGAGATATGGCTATTATTTCGCAAAAGTTGATTAAAGAGTATCCAGAGATTTTAGAAACGACTAAATTAACTAAGATCGATTTTAACGATAATGGAGAAATTACAACTGTTAATAATACAAATGAATTACTACAAGATGATTCACATTTAGAAGTTGATGGTCTTAAAACGGGAACATCAGATGCAGCAGGTTATTGTTTTGCATCAACAACTAACAAAGATGGTCATCGCATCATAACAGTAATTGCTGGGGCAAAAGACAATGATGCTAGATTTGATCAAACCAAGAATTTGTTAAATTATATTTACAATAATTATGATTACTTGGCTATAAGTACAAATCAAGCGTTAAGACAGGATGTTAAAGTCAAGTATGGAAAACAAAGCAGTGTATCAGCAATAATCGGAAATGATTTAAGTTTATGGGTACCTAAAAATATTAAAGAAAGGGCATTGCAGATTAAATTAATACCAAAATCTTCTACAATAGAAGCACCAATCAAGCAAGGTGAAGTAGTTGGAGAGTATCAAATATCTGTTGCTGGTAATTTAGGATTTATAGATGGTTCAAATAATTTAAAAACTAAAGCATTATCTGATAATAATGTAGAAGGAATTAATATTTTCATAAAATGGTGGCAAATGTTGACTGATGCAATATAAGAGAAAAGACGAAGTTCAAATGAATTTCGTCTTTTTTCAGCATTTGTCATGAAATGCTGAACTAATAATCTGATTATATTAGTATTTATAAAAAAATGATCAGTATTTAAAACTTAAAATGCCGATATATACTGAATTTAAATTGTAATATGCTGATTAAATGCGTCTGAAATCAGTAAAATATGCTAGAATTAACTTGTGAGGTGATGAAAATGCTTTCTCAAGAGCAAAGATTAGAAGAAATTAAAGAGATGTTAGCAAAAAAACATAAATTAACAACACATGAATTAGCTGATCATTTTGGGATTGCATTTGATACGGCTAGAAGAGATGTATTGAGATTGACATCTACGGGACAAGCAGCTCGAATTCATGGTGGGTTGATGGAAATTAAATTTAATAATGTACCAGGATTTGTAACACGTTCCCACATTCAGTCCCCAATTAAAGCTAAAATGGCTCGATTAGCTAGAGAAGAATTTAATCCAAGTGGCTTATATTTTGTAGGTGCCTCCACAACATTGATGCAGATGTGTGAGCAATTAGGGCAAATTAATACTACAATTATGACCAATTCAATTGATAATGCTGTAAGACTAATGTTAAATAAGTTGCCAGAAGTGGAATTATTAGGTGGAAAAATTGATAAGGGGAATCGTTATACATATTCAATGGAAACATTGTCCCAATTAGATAATATTACTTTTGATGCTGCATTTATCGGAACTTCTAAGATTCAACCAGATGGAGTTATGGTAGTGGATTCTTATGATGCAGCGATTGCTAAAAAAGTTGTTGAACGATCAAGAAAAGTTATTTTGATTGCTCAGAAGTATAAGTTTGTAACTAATAATTCCTCACCATATAAGTCCGCTAATTTAAAGGATATTGACGTATTAATTACAGATGTGCCATTAGAAGAAAAATATCGTAAGTATTTTAAACCAGATATAAAGATAAAGTACGTGAAAGAAGATGAGACAAAATGATAAAGCATATATTTACAGATATGGATAAAACATTGTTGAATGATAAGGGACAAATTAATCCCAAAACAGCAGAATATCTACAAAAGATAGATTTGCCATTAACTTTAGTAACTGCACGTGCTCCTAAGGAAATGCAGTTTGCGATTGATGATTTAAATTTAAAAGGTGAACAAATTGCTTTTAATGGTGGATTGATATTCTTCCCACATAAAGATGGAAATGAAGTAATTTCTTCTAATCCATTACAAGCAGAAGCTGCCAAGCGAGTAATTGAAAAAATTCAAGATAAATACGAAGGCGTGTCAGTAAGTTGGTATACAAAAGATGAATGGTATGCTCAACAAGAAGATGATGGTACAAGATATGAGACAAGTATCACTAATATCAAACCAACATTGAAGAAATATGATGAAATTGACTACACTGAACCTATTTATAAAATTATGATTGTTGGAACAAATATGGAAAACTTCGATAAAGTCGTAGATATAATTAGAGGAATGAAATTAGATGGCGTTAGTGCAAATCATTCTAATTATAATTACTTTGAAATTACTAATGAAGTTGCGGTTAAGAGTTTTGGAATTGAGTACATCAGACAAAGAGATAACTTAAAGAAAGAAGAGTTATTAGCATTTGGCGATGGAGAAAATGACATTAAGATGTTCGAAACAGTTGGTACTTCGGTAGCGATGGGAAATGCTAACGATAAAGTTAAATCAATTGCGACATATACCACTCTATCAAATGAAGAAGATGGAATTGTTCATGGTTTAGAAAATGTTGTTAAGCATTTACTATAAGATAAAACCCACGATAAATCTAAGTAGAAATTAGACTTATCGTGGGTTATTTTATATGCTTGATTATTTTTCTTTTACAGATTGAATTAATTTTTGCATCGCAGCTTGAGTAGCCTCATTTTGAGCTTGTTGGATTAATTCTTTTTGTTGTTCAGCTGACATTTGTGGGTTGGCTTGCATTGCAGCAGCAACTTTAGCCTTAACTTCAGTTTCTACTTGAGACTTCAATGCAGCTTGATTCTTTTTAACCAACTTATCTAATTCTTTAGCTTGCTTAGCTGTTAATACATTCCAATCACGATTGATATTGAAAGTGTAATAGCGATGCTTCAATTCATTATTATTGTGAAGAATGCCAAAGAAGAATTTAGATACGCCATCTTTGTAAACATAGCGTTTTTCAGTAATTGTTACATTTGGCTTATCACTTGTAATAACGTACTTAGCACTAGAGTCTTTAGTTTTTATAGGTTTGATCTTTTGCTTGGAAGAAGTCTTGTAAAGATAAACTTTTTCAGATTCATTTCCAAGTGGTTGATATAAAAGCACGTTCATCTTATCTGAAGCTGAAACTAATTGGTAACGAGTAGTAGTAGTCTTCACTTTCATACCATAGTGGTAAGTATCATTAGCAACAATTGAGACACCACTCAAAGTAGCAATTACTAAGAAAAAGAAGGCAATGATTCCGTGATATTTATTAAATGGAATTACGGAACAAATAAAGAAGAATATTAAAGCAATAATTAGTAAAATAATACTCATTATTTTTTACCTCCTAACATAGCAGCTTCACGAGCACGATTTCCTTTCTTAAGGAAGAATGCTAGAGCTAAAGCAACGATTGCGAAGATTGCAGCTACTAAGAATGCGGCTGTATAACCACTTAAAACAGCGTCAATAGCCTTATCACGATAAGCTAAAGGTGTTGCGTGAAGTAAGGACTTAGCAGGCATGTTGTCTTTAGTAGTTGTACTTAATACAGATACTAAAATAGCAGTACCGATTGAACTAACAACTTGACGGAAAGTATTGTTTACAGCAGTACCGTCAGAAATTTGCTTGAATGGTAGGACGTTCATACCAGAAGTTGTAACAGGCATCATAACCATTGCGATTCCGAACATACGCACAGCATAGAAAATAGTGATGTATAAAATAGAAGTGTGACTAGTTAGGAAAAGGAATGGTAATGTTCCTAGAGATAACATTGTCAAACCAGTAATTGCCATGTATCTAGCACCGTAACGGTCAAATAAGCGACCAGTAATTGGAGACATAATGGCCATTGCCATCGCACCTGGAAGTAAAATTAAACCAGAGTGGAAAGCTGATTCTCCGCGAATATTTTGAATGTATAATGGTAAAATCATTTCAATTCCCATCATAGCAAGGTTGGATACACTTGATAAGATGGCAGCAAGGCTAAATTCCCCATATTTGAAAACAGAAATATCAAGGAATGGTACTTCCATCTTAAGCTGACGCCAACCAAATAAAATAACGAAGATAATACCAACAAAAATAAATGCTAGTACAAGTGGATCAGTCCAACCGTCGTTACCAGCTTTGGAGAATCCATAAAGCATGGAACCAAAACCGATAATGGATGTAATAGCAGAAATAACATCGATATCTTGATCGCGGTTAGGGATAACATTTTTCATTAAGAAGATTGAAAGAATGATAACACCTAAAACAATTGGAAGCATCATACCGAATAAATCACGCCATGAGAAGTTATCAACGATCCATCCAGAAAGAGTAGGTCCAATCGCAGGAGCTACACCGATCGCAATCCCTACAGTACCCATTGCGGCACCACGTTTTTCAGGTGGGAAGATGGATAACATGATTGTTTGAAGAAGAGGCATAGATACCCCAACACCCAAACCTTGGATTAAACGTCCAGCTAACAATGTAGCAAAGTTAGGGGCGATAAATGATAATAAAGTACCAACAAAGAATGTTGACATAGCACCAATATACATTGTACGAGTATTAAACTTATTAATCATCCATGCAGAGATAGGAATCATAACCCCGTTAACTAACATAAAACCAGTTGTTAACCATTCAACCGTTGCGGTGCTGATGTCAAATGACTTCATAATTGCTGGAAATGCAGTTGCGAGTAAAGTAGCATTTAAAATAGTACAAAAAGAACCAATCATTAAAACGAGAACTAATAAAGATCGGTTATATGGTTTTCCGTAAATATCAGTAGCTTGTGTTTCAGCCAATTTTTGTTTCCTCCTTAAATAATATATTTTCATAGCTTACAATTTAACTTTGAAAATATTACACCCTAATTTTATTTTTGTCAAGAAAGTTGACAAATGAGTTAAAAAAGTTACAATTGATGTATAATATATGGACAAAAGAAAGGAGCAAAGTTGTGTTTTTTCAAAATACAGATGGTAAAAAGGCGATGGATGATATCCAAATTGGAATAGGGGATATGAGCAAATCTACCGGTGTTTCTTCTCGACAATTAAGATATTGGGAGGAAAAAGGATATATAAAATCAATCAATGATGGTGATGGAAATAAAAGAAAGTTCACAATTAATGAATATTATCATATAAGATTGATAAAACATTTTTTAGATGAAGGATATACTTTAAATACTTCAATTGAAAAAGCAGAGGAGCGCAGACAACAATTATTAGTTTTGCGAAGATTTGGTGTCGAAATTATCAAAGATGTTGAGATAACAGATAGAGATAAACATTATGGCAAAATTGACTTGGGAAAAGTATGCAACGATGAAAATAAGCATGCATATGGAATAGTAAATGAAGATGGGTGTTCAATAGAAATAGAAGGTGAAGAATAATGGATTTTAGCAAGGTACACCATATTGCGATTATTGGAACAAATTTCGAAGAGATGAAAGAGTTTTATGTAGACAAACTGGGCTTTACTTTGTTAGATAAGCATGTTAGGCCAGAAAAAGATGATATATTATTTAATGTTGGATTCGGAGAAATGGTATTAGAAATCTTTATCAAAAAAGGAGCTCCAGTTCGACCAACCTATCCAGAAGCTAAAGGATTACGTCATCTAGCTTTTAGAGTTGATAGTGTAGAAGAAACTGTTAAAGAATTAACTGCCAAAGGGGTAGAATGTGAACCAATTCGTAATGATACCTTTAATGGTAAGGCGATGACATTTTTCTATGATCCAGCAGGAACACCATTAGAAATACACGAATAAAAAAGTTAAATCTGATCATTTGATTTCAAGGATCAGACTTAACTTTTTTAAATTATACCGATGTAATGAAGAATAAAGAAGAGAATACCAGATACAAGTAGCGATGGTAATAAATTCATAGTTTTAAACTTTTTAATTCCAAGAATACTAAGACCAGAGGCTAGAATTAAAACACCGCCAACAATTGACAATTCATGTAAAAAATCAGGATTAACGCTACTTTGTAACAAGAAGGCTATTAAATAAAAGCTACCTTGCCAGAAGAATAAAACAAGTGCAGCTAACATAATGGTTAATCCAAAAGTTGATGCTAGAATGATAGAAGTAATGCCATCAAGAATACCGTTTGTAAAAAGATAAGTATAATTGTGGTGTAAAGCAGCTTCAACTGGACCTAAAATGGATAAAGTACCCATACAATATAGCAAGATAGCAGTTGACAATCCTTCAGATGATTTAGAATTACTGAATTTTTTAACAGAATTAGAAAAACGAGTAGCTAGGTCAAATTTAACTCCTAATACGCCACCAATTGCCAAACTTAAAATAAACAAGATAGGGAGTTTACTTTTAGGGAGATTTTGCAAGACAGCTTGCATTCCTAAGCAAGTGGCGGCTAATCCCATCGCTTGCATCAGAATTTCTTGATATTTATCAGCAAAGCTTTTCTTGAAGTAATTTCCAAGTAAACTTCCAATTAGAATTGTACTGACATTGAAGAATGTTCCAATCATGAAAAATATCCTCCTTAATTTTAGTGTATAAGACTAAAATATCATAAAAAGTAAAAAAGAACGATATAGATATAGGACCAATTTTCTAATTTATGCAATGTAAACGGTTGTTTGTATAAATTAGAAAATTGGTCCTATCTTAAAAATAGCATTTTTAACTATTTCGCTAATTCTTCTTGGATCTGATTTTGAATATTTGATAATTGAACTTCAACGTTACCATTTTCAAGGGCAATATTAATTAAATAATCAGCTGTCTGCATGACATTATTATAATTTTTGAATTCAGGATATTTTTGTGATTTTGCCATAATACTTGCGAATTTTTCCTCGGTTAAAGCATTGTCAGCATTATTTTCCTTTTGTAAATTCTCGGTAATATCTTTACTCTTCATAACACTCTTAAGAACGGAAGCTCCTTGAGAGTAGGTAAAGAGTTTCTGTTGAACATCGCCATTATTAGACAAAAATTTAACAAGTTTCCATGATAAAAGTGGATGTGTACTTTGAGAAGACATTGCCACCATGGAAGTATTCACATAGGTTGAGTTAATATCTGGAGTAGCTCCAGGCATTCTAATGCACGTCCAAGAAAATGATGAATAGCGCGAAACGCGATAAGGGTATGATTCATAAGTGCGATATTGAGCTAGTGTCATAGGAAGAAAAGCAACTTTTCCCTTATCAAAGTCATCTGCGGTTACTTTATAATCTTTTTGTAAATTATATAATTTTTCCATCATGGTTAAAGCTTGGCGTACTTTATCTGAATTAAAATAGCTAGCTGTGCCTTGACTATTGAATAATTTAGCATTATAGGCTTGGGCTGCATCTTTCCAAGAATAATCTGCATAGCCAAATTGATCCACTACACCATCATGATTAGTATCTTTTGTAACTTGATGACAAATTCGATAGAAGTCATTTAGTGTCCATCCCGATTTTGGAATAGTAATGTGTTCTTTTTTGAGTAAATCAGTATTAACGCACATCATCATCGGATTACTTTCGAGTGGGAGTGCATATTGCTTACCTGCGGACATTCCAGCTTTTAAATTAGTAGGGTAATAATCATCGGTATTTAATCCAGATAAATCCATGAAATAATTTAAATTTCGCATAGTTCCTAGAGAAGATAAAAAGCCAAATTGCTCAGAAGGAACGATAAAAACATCTGGTGCTTTATTATCAACAATCTTTTGTGACAACCATTCTAAGTAATCATTCTTATTAATGCCACTTTCATATTTAACCTTAACATTTGGATTTTCTTTCTCGAATTTCTTCACGACATAGTCAATGAATTTGTATTCATTATCATTAGGAACGTCCCAACTACTATCACTGTAAATGCCGATAGTAATAACTTTTTGCTTTTTCTGATAAATAAAAATCCCACTTATTATTACTAGAATCATTAATAATATCGATAGAATAATATATCTTTTTTTCATGATATTTACCTACTTACGTGGAGCATTTTGAACAGCCCAAATTGCCAATTGAGTACGGTCGCGTAAATTTAACTTGGAAAGAATATGTGATAAGTGATTACGGACAGTACCCTCAGATAAAAAGAGTTCTTGGGAGATTTCTTTATTAGATAAACCACGTCCAACTTGGTAAATTACACGCCATTCAGCATCCGTAATTAGAGTCGCTCCTTCCTTATCTACATCAATTTCAAAATCACTTTGAGCCATTTTAGAAAACAATTTTACAACTTTAGCAGCAATATTAGGATTAATCATGGAGCCGCCATTGTAAACTGTGGTGATAGCGTCATGTAATTCAGTAGGAGAGACACCCTTTAAGATGTAGCCAGATGCCCCATATTTGAGTGCGCTAAAAATGAAATCATCATCATCAAAAGTTGTTAAAATAATGATTTTTATGTGAGGGTAGGACTGCTTAACTAATTTTGTGCTTACAGTTCCATCCATATTAGGCATGCGGATATCCATTAAAATTACATCTGGTTCTTGTTCTTCAATACTTTCTAGGACTTGTTTACCATCGCCAACCGTATCAATTACTTGAATATCTTGATAGGTATCTAAAACAATTTTCAGTGATTCCCTGATTAACTTTTGATCATCAGCTATTAGTACTTTTATCATAAATATATTTCCCCCTAGTTTTTAATAATGAATTTTATTTTTGTAGTAAATCCGTGATCTCCTTGGTAGGTTACAGTACCACCGATAATAGCAAGTCTTTCTTGCATCTGAGTTAGACCAAATCCAGGCTTGATAGTTGGACTACCTTTACCGTTATCGTGAATTTCAATATAGTAGTATTTATCATCTTTAGTCATTCTTATCCAAATCTTTTCAGCATGACCATGTCTAATAGAATTAGTAATGGATTCTTCGATAATTCTAAAGACGACATTTTCAGTAGTTTTCTCTAAATCAACGCCTTGCCATTGAAAATCTAAATCAATCGTTAAAGTTGGAATATTATCATAGCGACTAATCATATCAACAATCGAATCGTATAAGGATAATTTTTCTAAAGCTCCGGGACGCATTTTATTTAATGACTTACGTACATCTACAATACCTTGACGTACTACCTCAGATAAATTCCTTAATTGCTCCTTGGCGCTATCTTTATCCATATCAATTAGTACTAGGACAGCGTCAATACCAGCTGAAATTCCAGTTAAAGCATGGCCTAGAGTGTCGTGTATTTCCCGGGAAATACGTTTTCGTTCACGCAATTCGGCGTTCTCTTCGGCAACACTAATATAGTGCTGAAGTTCGACATTAGCGTGATCAACCATTCTAAGCTCTTCTTCGATATTGCGTTTCTCATTTGTTATATAAACGACATATGTAAATAAGGATAAAGTAAAAATAACGATACTAATAATAAAAAGAAATAGACGCATTAGAGATAACAGAGTTGCCACATGACTCGGTAAAAAGCTAATATAAATTTCTAATGATGGTAAGGAAATTAAAGTTGCCAAAAAATTACTATTTGATACTAGTAAGCATACCGAAGCAACGATAATGAAAATCAGCCAATAAAATTTATTACTAATGGTGTGGAAGTCATCAGTTGAAAAAAAGATATCAGCAAAGGCTAAGAAGACTAAACCACCATAAGTTGCCTTAGTTAGCCAAAAAATTAATACTATTAGTAATAATTCTAGCCAGAGTAATTTATTCGTCTTTTTATTGGTTGAGGTTCGGCGTAAATAGATGACAGTAACTAAGTATCCAAAAAGTACAAATACTACCCAAAAAAGTAATCTAAAATTACCAGGCATGACTTGTAATTGTTGTAAGAGGTATAAGCTAAGATTCTTTTTTGAAATGTAACTAGTAATTAGTAAATATAAAGATACATCAAACATTACTGAAATAAAATTTACCATTACTAACAACCAATATACATAAGTTGCTTTGGTTAATCGACTCATTATTGCCACCCCGATATATCGTAATCATTGATATTTTTCTTTGTCAGCAAGAAGACTGGTACAACAACATCTTTGGAAACTTTTTTTCCTTTGACGAGCTTATAGCAGACTTGGATTGATTTCTGGCCTAACTTAATAGGAGATTGGGCCACTGTTGCCTGTGCATTAGGATTACTTAGTAGTAGATGCTTCATATTAGTCGAACCATCAATTCCATATACCATAATTTTATTGTGAAGATTTAGGGCGTCCATAGCAGCTAATGCCCCAACGGCACTTTGATCATCCATTGCCATAATAATATCAAATTTATCAGGATTGACTTCTAGCAGTTCTTGTACATTTTTTAAAGCCACGTCAGTCTGACCTAGAGTTTCAAGATTTTCTGTAATCTGATAGTTAGGATTATCTTTAATTTCGCTAACAAAGCCTCGATATCGTTCTTTTACAGACAAAGCATTCCAATGACGCAGAACTAAAATTTTAGCCTGGGGAGAATTTTTCATCATATACTTTGCATCTAATACGCCAGCTTTAAAATTATCAGAAACAACATTGGCATTAACAAAAGAAGAATTGCTCAACTGACTGTCTACAACGACAATTTTTATACCTTTATCATGGGCAATTTTTAAAGCATGTTGAATTTGTTTACTTTCACCATTCACAGGATTGATTAAAATAACATCTACTTTTTTGTCGATAAAATCATATATTTGTTGACATTGTTTAGAAACACTTAATCCTGGATCACGAGTGTATAAAATGTCACCATTTTGGCTAACTTGTTTTTTTACTTCCTCATTAATGGTTTTATAAAAGCTATTATTGAGGGTCATGTAGGTTGAACCAATCTTTACTGGCTGTTTCACAAAAGGCATGTAAAACGAGCCAATCCAAACAACAAGTATGATACCTAATAAAAAAATAGCGATCGAGATTAAGCGAACGAAATCTTTCTTTTTTATGAACTTTGTTAATTTATACTTCACAATAATTCTCCTAAAAGCGTTTTATATCTTGATTATATCATTTTTAACATAGCTATGAACGTGATAAATGTCATAGTAGAGCGAGTGAAATCATAAATTTTTGTGTCTTTTAGCATACTTAGGAGAAATGATATTGTGATTGAGGTCACTTGTTGAGATTTTAGAAATCGTTTACAATTGCGAAGTAATAATTATTTATCAGTATTACGTATAGAAATTATTATTTACATATTATTAGAACTGATAACGTATATGTAAGGAGGAGTACTTATGGTAGGAGTTATTCTTGCTAGTCATGGTGGTTTTGCAGACGGCATTCATCAATCTGCTGAAATGATCTTTGGGCCTCAAGAAAATTTTAAGAGTTGTATCTTAAAGCCTGATGAAGGTCCAGAAGATGTTAAAAAGAAAATGCAAGAAGCCGTTGCAAGTCTTGATAATCAAGATGAAGTTTTGTTTTTAGTAGATTTATGGGGTGGAACACCTTTTAACCAAGCTTCAAGTTTAGTTAAAGAACATGAAGATAAGTGGACAATTGTTGCGGGAATGAATCTTCCAATGGTAATTGAAGCATTAACACAACGTTTCTCAGTAGAATCTGCTAGAGAAATCGCTAGAGCAATTGTTCCAACTGGTAATGACGGTATTAAGACATTCCCAGAAGATGCAATGCCAGTTAAAAAAGAATCTGATACTAAAGCAGTTAAGACAAGTGGCAAAAAGAAGACAATCCCTGAAGGTACTGTTTTAGGCGATGGACATATCAAGTATGTTCTTGCTCGTGTAGATACACGTTTACTTCACGGACAAGTTGCTACAGGTTGGACACATACTACTCAACCAAATCGAATTATTGTTGTTTCAGATACAGTTTGTCATGACAAGTTGAGAACTAGCATGATTAAACAAGCTGCACCTAATGGAGTTCGCGTAAGTGTAGCACCTATCAAGAATATGGCTAAAGCTAATAATGATCCTAGATTTGGTGATACTCGTGCGATGCTCTTATTTGAATCAGTTGAAGATGCTTTAGCAGCTGTTAAGGCAGGGGTAGAAGTAAAAGAAATTAACCTTGGTTCTTCTGCTTATAAAGAAGGTAAAGTTAACGTAACAAAGGCTTTATCATTTGATCAAACAGACGTTGATTCGATCAAAGAATTACAAAGTATGGGTGTAAAATTTGATGTTCGTGGGGTTCCAGCTGATAGTCCTGCAAATATCGATGACTTAATTAAATTAGCTGAAAAGAAATTAGCTGAGAAAAATTAATTTTGGAGGTTTAATGAAATGAGTACGATTCAAATTATTTTAGTCGTTATCGTAGCCTTTATCGTAGGATGTAGTTCTGTTAACGACCAAATCGAAACTTATCAACCAGTTGTAGCTTGTTCTTTAATCGGACTTGTTACAGGTCAACTAGAACTTGGTGTTATGCTAGGTGGTAGTTTACAATTAATCACAATGGGTTGGGCTAACGTTGGTGCTGCTATGGCTCCTGACGCAGCTTTGGCCGGTGTAGCTTCTGCAATTATTCTTATTGAAGGTAACCAAGGTGCACAAGGTATTGGACCTGCTATC
Source organism: Ligilactobacillus sp. UO.C109 (assembly GCF_026847815.1). NCBI lineage: Bacteria > Bacillati > Bacillota > Bacilli > Lactobacillales > Lactobacillaceae > Ligilactobacillus > Ligilactobacillus sp. UO.C109. Next base: position 27,258 of record NZ_JAPSFH010000004.1, read on the forward strand.
GCTTTGGCTGTTCCTTTGGCTGTAGCTGGTTTAGGTTTAACTATGATCGTTAGAACAGCAACAGTATTTATCGCACACATTATGGATAAGCGTGCTGAAAAGGCTGATATCAATGGTATTCAAGCATGGCACTTTATTGGTATGACTTTACAAGGTTTACGTGTTGCTATTCCTGCATTACTTTTGATGTTGATCCCTGTAAGTCTTGTACGTCAAGGACTAGAAGCAATGCCAGAATGGTTGACAGCTGGTATGACAATCGGTGGTGGTATGGTTGTTGCTGTAGGTTATGCTATGGTTATCAATATGATGTCAAGTCGTGAAGTATGGCCATTCTTCTTCCTAGGATTTGCTCTTGCAGCTATTAAGCAACTAACTTTAATTAGTTTAGGTATTATCGGTGTATGTTTAGCTATATTATTCCTTGCTCTTGAAGGTAGTGGTGGTAGCTCAAATGGTTCATCAAATGGCTCTGGCGATTCAGATGATCCGCTTGGAGATATTTTGGAAGACATCTAACTTAGGAGGGGAAAAACAATGGAAGAAAAGAAAATTAAATTAACAAAAGCTGATCGTTTTAAAATGTTCTTGCGTTCTTACTTTCTATTAAGTTCCTTTAACTATGAACGTATGCAAAATGGTGGGGTTGCTTATACTTTAATCCCTGCAATTAAGAAACTTTATTCAAGCAAAGCTGATCGTGCAGCTGCTTTGAAGCGTCACTTAGAATTCTTTAATACACATCCTTTTATGGCAAATCCTATTTTTGGGGTAACACTTGCCTTAGAAGAAGAACGTGCTAATGGCGCAAATGTTGATGATGCTGCTATCTCTGGTGTTAAAATTGGTATGATGGGACCTTTAGCTGGTGCCGGTGACCCACTATTTTGGTTCACATTACGTCCAATTATGTTATCATTAGGTGCAAGTCTTGCTGTATCTGGTAACGTTGCTGGTCCATTTGTATTCTTCATTCTATGGAATATCATGGCAGCTGCTGTTAAGTGGTATACACAAGAATTCGGTTATCGTGCTGGTACTGCTATCACTGATGACTTATCTGGTGGTTTATTACAAAAGGTAACTCGTGGAGCTTCCATGATGGGTATGTTCGTTATCGGTTCCTTGATTCAACGTTGGGTATCTATCACATTTACTCCAGTTGTTTCCACAGTTAAACAACAAAAAGGTGCTTATATTGACTGGGAAAAACTTCCAGCAGGCGCAAAAGGTTTGAAAGAAGCATTTACACAATATGCTGCTGGTCGTTCACTAAGCGAAACAAAAGTTACAACTTTACAAGATAACTTAGATCAATTAGTTCCAGGTTTGGCTGCTTTAGGTCTAACATTCTTATGTATGTATCTTTTGAAGCGTAAAGTTTCACCAATCATTATTATTCTTGGAATCTTCGTGTTAGCTATTGTATTCCACGTAATTGGTTTACTATAAAAAGAAAGGTTGAGATTTAAATGGTTAAGTCACTAAACACAAAAATGGATATGTCTTGCAAAGGTACGTGGTACCGTAATGGTCCTTTTTACGGAAATATCATGGTTGGTGACAACGCCTTTGAATTCTACAACGAGACAAAGTTACAGGATTATATCCAAATTCCATGGGATGAAATAACTTATGTAGTAGCAGATGTTTATTTCGGTGGGAAATATATTCCACGTTTTGAAATTAGGACAAAAAGCAATGGTACTTTTAGATTCTCTGCTAGAAATAGTCGCCAAACTTTAAGAGCTATTAAAGCTAGAATTCCACGTGAAAGTTTGCGTAAAGCACCAAGTATGGGATTTATTCTCAAACATAGATTTAAGAATTTGGGTAAAATGATCTTGAAGAAGAAAGCTTAATAATAAGACAAAGACTGGTAAAATTATCAGTCTTTTTTTTATGTAGATCGTGATGACGAAGGAAATGGAAGTTTGGAACGTTTAAAGAAAGACTTATTTTATTGGTACAAAAAAGTAATTGAATCAAATGGTACAGATTTAGATTAAAGAATAAAGATGGACTGATATGTATATAGTGCATATCAGCCCATTTTTTTACTATATAAAAAGACTTAGGATCTAGACTCCTAAGTCCTTGTGGTAAGTATTCTATTGAAGCACACGAACTGCGAAAGATGGTTGGAAGTATTGAGTGCTACCAACTTTTACACTTTCACCAGGTTCTGGAGCATGGATAAAGCTACCACCACCAGTTGCGATTGCAACGTGGTAGGAAGAACCTTTAGCACCCCAGAAGTATAGATCTCCTGGTTGAGCAGCAGATACAGGGATAACTGTACCAGCATTTTCTTGAGCTGTTGTTACACGAGGTAAGTTAACACCATAGTGTGCGTATACGTATTGTACTAAGCCAGAGCAGTCAAAACCAGATGGTGTAGATCCACCCCAAACGTAAGGAACACCAATGAATGATTGTGCGTAACTAATGATTGCACTAGCTGAAGCAGAACCAGTATTAGTTGTTGTAGTTACGTTAGAAGTATTAACTGTTGTAGCGTTGTTGTTTGTAGCTGCAGTATTAGTTGTAGTTGCTTGTTGAGTATTGTTTGTTTGAGCAACAGAACTGGAGCTAGCAGCAGAACTACTTGATGCTGCTGGAGTAGTTACAGTTTGTTGTTGACTGCTGCTTGTTTGGGCAACAGAACTAGAACTACTTGCAGCTGATTGTTGTGAGTTACTACTTTGAGTTGTAGTAGCTGCAGTATTGTTTGTAGCAACACTATTAGAAGAAGAACTTTCTTCTTGGCTAGGTGTCTTTGTAGGGTTAACAATTGTTAATGTTTGTCCTGGTAATAATGTGGCACCAAGATTATTATTTGAACGAAGAGAATCAATTGAAACTCCAAAACTTTGAGCAATAGAGTACAATGAGTCACCAGCTTTAGCTGTGTATTGTACTTTTTGTGTATTGTCATCTTTTACTTCAGAACTACTTTGAGTAGTTACCTGTGAAGAACTTTGTTGAACTGCAGAACTAGAGCTAGCAACAGGTTGTTGAGCAACAGAACTGCTTGAACTTGTAGTAGCAGCTTGTGAAGCAGCTGGAGTAGTTACAGAAGAACTAGTAGCGGTTGTTGCAGCAGAGCTACTTTGAGCTGTTGAAACAACTTGTGAACTGCTGGAAGCAGAAGTAGCTTGTGCTTGACTGCTTTGATTATCAGTTGCTGGAGTAGTAACAGCTGCTTTATCTTGTACTTGTTGTTGAGTACTTGATGTGCTTGTAGCAGCAGCTGAAGTTAACTTAATAACTTGTCCAGGATAGATAATGTCACTAGCATTCAAGTTATTCAAAGATAACAACTCATCAAGAGAAATGTGATTATTTTGGGCAATTCTCCATAATGTATCACCACTCTTGATGGTATAAGTAGATTTATTATCATTTTTATTTACAGTTTGAGAGCCATCCTTTGAAGGAATTTGTAAAGTTTGACCTGTAATAATTAAATGATTGCTGTTGATACGGTTTAACTTTTCAATAGATTGAATAGAAACACCATACTTCTTGGATAAGGCCCAAACTGTTTCATTTTGCTTAACTTTATGTGTAGTAGTTGAATCGGCATTAGCGGCAGTACTTGATGCCAGAAGTACTCCTGCAGCACCGACTGTACCTACTAATAACTTCTGTGCTGTTTTTTTCAAGTAAGTCACTCCTTAATATAATCCCTGAAGATTATAGTAAATTATTTTAATATCTACATTGTACCCCTTTTTTATTGCAAGTAACTATATAAATATATTACATTTATGTAAAATCTTGTAATAATTGTGTGCTAAATAAAATAATAAGAATATAGCTAGATAGGACAATGAACCCTAATTCTAAATAACTCATTTGTGAAGTTTTAAATTACATAAATGTTACATAAAAGTTAAATTATGATAGTGAGGAGTTAAGTATTACAGGAAGTAGCAAATATTATTAAGAAAATAATTGACAATTATTTGAAATTACGATAATTTTTAAAGTAGTAATATTAGATTATTATTAGAAATGTTTTTATATTATATAATAATGAATATCATATTGTTACTGAATTTTTATTTTGGAAGGTGAAGGAAATGACGAAAGTATACAACTTTTCAGCTGGTCCAGCTGTGTTACCAAAAGAAGTTATAAAAAAGGCACAAGATGAACTAACTTCTTTTAAAGGTAGTCAAATGAGTGTAATGGAGATAAGTCATCGATCTTCACTTTACACAGAAATGTTTCAAAAAGCAGAAGAAGATTTGAGATATTTAATGGAAATTCCAGATGATTATGATATTTTATTTCAACAAGGTGGGGCAACTTTACAATTTACGGCAGTTCCACTAAATTTAGCTAATAATTATCGAAGAATCGGATATATAGATACAGGACATTGGTCTCAAAGAGCGTATCAAGAAGCAGAATTATTACATAAATTTGATGTAGATGTTGTCGCAAGTTCTAAAGATAGTAACTACACTGAGTTAGTGCATCAAGTTGAATTGAAGAACAAAAATTATGATTATGTTCATTTAACTACTAATAATACAATTGAAGGAACAATGTATCGAGACTTACCTTCTGGACTTGCCGGACAAACTATTGTGGCAGACATGTCGTCTAATATTTTAGGACAAAAATATAATGTAGATGATTTTGGATTAATTTACGCTGGTGCTCAAAAGAATATTGGTATTGCAGGACTAACAGTGGTGATTGTAAAACGTGATTTAATTGGAAAAGTAAGCAATTTACCCTCAATGTTAGATTACAAGAAGCAAGCTGATAAGCAATCAGCTTTGAATACACCACCAGTTTTTGCGATTTATATGGCAGGATTAGTATTTGAATGGTTAAAAGAACAGGGTGGAGTAGCAGCGATGCAAGCTCTAAATGAAGAAAAATCACAATTACTATATGAATATTTAGATAATTCTACGTTATTTAGTTCTCCAGTAAAAAGAGAAGATCGTTCATTAACAAATATTCCTTTTGTGACTGGCAATAAGCAGTTAGATGAAAAATTTATAGCAGAAGCCACATCAGCAGGACTATTGAATTTAAAAGGACACCGTTTAGTAGGTGGAATGAGAGCTAGTTTATACAATGCTTTTGAACTAGAAGGTGTAAAAGTGTTGGTAGATTTTATGAAGGAATTTGAGTTAAAAAATAAAGGGGAATAATATAATTATGAAAGATATAAAAACTTATAACGTAATTGCACAAGAAGGACTAGATGAATTACCAGCAGATATGTACACGGTGAATAAAAGTACTAAACCTGATGCTTTGTTGATTAGAAGCCAAGATATGCATAAAACACCTTTTGGAACTAGTGTTTTAGCGATTGCTCGAGCTGGAGCAGGAGTAAATAATATTCCTTTAGAGAAAGCAACTTCACAAGGAACTGTAGTTTTTAATACTCCAGGTTCAAACGCAAATGCGGTTAAGGAACTTATTATAACAATGCTATTACTATCTGTTAGACCAGTTTTTGCATCTATAAAATGGGCCCAAAAATTAGCTGGGGCAGATGTTTCTTTACAAACAGAAAAAGGTAAAAATCATTTTGCTGGAACTGAGTTATATGGAAAGAAAATAGGGATAATCGGTTTAGGTAATATTGGTTCACGTGTGGCTAAGGCATGTATGGATTTGGGGATGAAAGTAATTGGATATGACCCATATATTTCTGTTGAAAAAGCATGGCAACTTTCCAATGATATTCCTAGAGCTGAAAGTTTGGAAGAATTGCTAGAACAAAGTGATTTTATTACTATTCACATTCCTTACACTGATAAAAATAGAAATATCATTGGTGAAGATGAGATTAATGTGATGAAAGATACGGCAGTATTACTCAATTATTCACGCTGGGGAATTGTGAATGAAGATGCAGTAATCAAGGCACTTAATGCTAAAAAATTACGTTTATTTATCACAGACTTCAGTTCTGAGAAAATTTTAAATAACAAACAAATAATTGTAACTCCTCATTTAGGTGGAACAACAGAAGAAGCAGAAGTTAATGGAGCTAAGATGGCTGCTAATACTTTGAGAAAGTATCTTGAAACTGGAGATATTGTTAATTCCGTTAACTTGCCAAATGTAGAAATGGCATTCGATGCTCCATTGCGTCTAACTCTTATTCACCAAAATGTTCCTAATATGGTGGGTAGAATTACTACTATTTTGGCTAAAGAAGAAATAAATATTGATAACATGATTAACCGTTCACGTGGTAAAATTGCTTATACAATGATTGATGCTGCGGATATTTCAGAAGAAAAGCTTAAAGACCTAAAGAAAGAGTTACTAGAAATTCCTGAAGTTATTCGAGTTCGAGCATTGCATAATCCAAAAATTGTGAAATGAGATGATTAAAACGGCTGATGAATTTCAAAAGGTTTTTGAAGAGATAAAGCTAGATCCTCAAAATCAAGAATACACTGAAAAGGGGATTGAACCTCTATATTATGCTAATCCTAAGGCTAAAATATTAATAGTAGGTCAAGCACCTGGACAAAAAGCTCAAGATACGCATATGGTCTGGAATGATTTGAGTGGAGATAGGTTGAGGACATGGTTAGATGTGTCTCGCGATGAATTTTATAATTCAGATTTATTTGCGATTATGCCAATGGATTTTTATTTTCCAGGCAAAGGTAAGGGTGGAGATCTGCCACCACGAAAGAATTTTGCAGTAAAGTGGCATCCAAAGTTAAGAAAGTTAATGCCAAATATTGAATTAACTATTTTGGTAGGTAGCTACGCTGTTAAGAAATATTTGAATCTAAAAAGTAGTGCTAAATTAACTGATATTGTAAAAGATTATCAAACGTATCTGCCAGAGTACTTTCCTTTGGTACATCCTTCACCTAGGAATTTAATTTGGTTAAAGAAAAATCCATGGTTTGAGGAACAAGTAGTAAAAGACTTACAGAAATTAGTATCTGAGATTAAGAATAAATAATAGTCTGGCAAAAATGTCAGGCTATTTTTTTGATCAAATTTGGTGTTATACTTAGATTGAAAGAGTTTGATAGAAGGTTGGAAGGAAGTAATACTATGCTAAAAAATCTAAATTTAACTTTTGGACCTGAAAAACAACTACAAGAAATTATTGAAAACAATAAAGATCGTCAAATGGTACTATTAGAATCTGTAACTGATTCAGAAAAGTTTGCACTATTAGATGTTTCAAACGAAGAAAGTATTTTTCATAGTCAATTAGATTATCGAATCTATCACACGATAAATCTTAAAGAATGGGATGGATATTTTGAATTTAGATATATAACTTTGGATACAGAGCAACAAAAAATTTTTAATGCTCATTTAGATAAATGGGATGATTCATTCAATCGTCCAGTTGGTTTAAAATCTACACTTGTTGGCCATGATGAGAGAAAAGACTATGAATTCTTGATGATTAATATCTGGGAAGATCAAGAAGATTATGTCGAATGGGAAAATGAAAGTGACAATGAGTTCAGAGAATTCGGCCATGGCGGAAATGCTAAAGCATTAGTTGCACAATATAAATTGGTAAAAAATAAAGAATAGTTTAAAAGGTGTGTGGATCTGATCTGCATGCCTTTTTGTTTTGGATAAACAAAACAATAGCCATTTCAATCAGGGTAAATCCATGTCTAAAATTATTTATTATATATTTGGAAATTTGATAAAAATTATTGTATAATTTAATTGTGTTTAAACAAAGGAGGATTAAATAAAATGGAAAAATATCACATCGGATTAGATATAGGGACTTCATCTATAGGATGGGCAGTAATAGGCGATGATTTCAAAATTAAGAGAAAAAAAGGAAAGAATTTAATAGGAACTCGTTTGTTTAAGGAAGGAAATACCGCCGCAGAACGTCGAGGTTTCAGAACTCAAAGAAGACGACTTAATAGAAGAAAATGGCGATTGAAACTATTAGAAGAAATTTTTGATCCGTATATGGCAGAAGTAGATGAGTATTTTTTTGCTAGATTAAAGTCTTCAAATCTTTCTCCAAAAGACAGTAATAAGAAGTATTTAGGTTCATTATTATTCCCAGATGTATCTGATTCAAATTTCTATGATAAGTATCCAACAATTTATCATTTGCGAAGAGATTTAATGAAAAAAGATGAGAAGTTTGATTTAAGAGAAATCTATTTAGCAATTCACCATATTGTCAAGTATCGTGGCAATTTCTTAGAAAATGTTCCTGCAAAAAACTATAAAAATAGTGGAACATCGATTGGATTCCTTCTAGAAGAGGTTAACAGTTTATATAAGGATATTATTGGTGATGAAAGTGTTGCTATTCTTAACAGCGGAAAGTTTGAAGATGTAGAAAAAATAATCTTAGATGAAGAGACTAAAAATCTTGATAAACAAAAGAGTGTAGGGAAACTATTAGTAGAAGATAAGAAGAAAAAGAATATAGTTACTGCATTTTCTAAAGCTATTTTTGGATATAAATTTAATATTGAAGATTTATTATTGATTAAAGATTCAACATTGATAGAGAGTGATAAAAATAAAAAAATAACGTTTAATGATGAAAATATTGATGACATTTTTAATGAATTATCACATTCCCTAGATGATAACCAAATGGATTTACTAACTAAGACTAGAGAAATCTACTTTAAGTTCAAATTAAATATGATTGTTCCGACTGGATATACATTATCTGAATCCATGATAGAAAAGTATGAGATGCACAAAGTTCATTTAAAAATGTACAAGGAATTTATCAATACTCTAAATACAAAAGATAGAAAGACCTTAAAGAATGCTTACAGTAATTATATTAATAATGAAAAAGCTAAAGCTGCTAACGCACAGGAAAATTTCTATAAAACTGTAAAGAAGACCATTAAAGACAATGATTCAGATACGGCTAAAAAGATTATAGGCTTAATTGATGAAGGTAATTTTATGCCTAAGCAAAGAACTGGTGAAAATGGTGTGATTCCTCATCAGTTACATCAAATAGAGTTAGATAGAATTATTGAAAATCAGGCTAAGTATTATCCATGGTTAGCAGAAGAAAATCCTGTAGAAAAGAATAGAAGGTTTGCTAAATATAAATTAGATGAACTAGTTACTTTTAGGGTGCCATACTATGTTGGACCACTGGTAGATAAGACAGAGTCTAATAAAAACGAAAAAGAAACAAAATTTGCGTGGATGGTTCGAAAATCAAAAGGAACAATAACTCCATGGAATTTTGAAAATTTAGTTGATAGAACAGAATCTGCTAATCGTTTTATTAAACGCATGACTTCCAAAGATACATATATAATTGGTGAAGATGTATTGCCTGCTTCTAGTTTGTTATACGAGAAATTTAAAGTACTTAATGAATTGAACAATATCAAAGTAAATGAAAAAAAATTAGATATTGAACAAAAGCAGAATGTTTATCTTAAACTATTTAAGACTGAAAAAAGTGTGACGAAGAAAAATTTAGCTACTTCTTTAAATTGTGATGCAGAAAGTATTACTGGACTAACCGACAACAAAAAGTTTAATTCTTCACTGTCAAGTTATATTGATTTAAAAGCAATATTAGGAAATGTAGTAGATGATTACAGTAAAAATGAAGATTTAGAAAAAATTATTGAATATTCAACTATTTTTGAAGATGGTAATATCTACAAAGAGAAATTAAGTGAAATATCATGGTTGACTGACGAGCAGATTAAGAAATTATCAAATATTCATTTCAAAGGATGGGGAAGATTATCAAAGAAATTACTAACACAGATTACTAATGAGAATGGTGAAAGGATTATTGATGCATTATGGAATACATCTAATAATTTTATGCAAATTGTAAATGATGAAAGTATTCAAGCAAAGCTGGCTGAAATTAATGGTGAGTATGCTGATAAATATGATTTGGAAGATATATTAGATGAGGCGTACACCTCTCCTCAAAATAAAAAAGCCATTAGACAAGTAATGAAAGTTGTCGAAGATATTGAAAAGGTGATGCAGTGTGAGCCAACATCTATAGCTATTGAATTTACCCGGGAAAAACGAAAGAGTAAATTAACGAATACTCGTTATAAGAAAATATCTGAAATTTATGAGAAAATTGCAGACGAACTAATATCTGAATATGAATTAGAAAAGTTACAATCAGAATTAGATAGTAACGCCAATAATATAAGAGATAGGTACTATCTATACTTTATGCAGTTAGGTAGGGATATGTATACTGGTGAAAAAATAAATATTGATGAATTACATCAAAAGTATGATATTGATCATATTCTTCCACAATCATTTATAAAAGATGATTCTCTTAATAATAGAGTGTTAACTCGTAAAGATGTAAATAATAAAGAAAAGTCAGATAAGACAGCTGCAGATTTGTATGCAGCGAAGATGGGGAACTTTTGGCGTAAACTTTATGAACAAGACTTAATAACTAAGCAAAAATATAACAACTTATTAACTAAGACAGATAGTATAAACAAGTATGTTAAACAAGGTTTTATTAAGCGTCAATTAGTAGAAACAAGCCAAGTAGTAAAATTAGTTGCTAACACATTGAAAAAACAATATAGTGATACAAAAATCATTGAAGTAAGAGCAAGACTGAATAGTGATTTAAGAAAAGAATATGAGTTGATAAAAAATCGAGAAGTTAACGATTACCATCATGCAATAGATGGGTATTTAACAACCTTTATTGGACAATATCTGTATAAAACCTATCCTAAATTACGCAGTTATTTTGTATATGATGATTTTAAAAAACTAGATAGTAATTACTTGAAATATATGAATAAATTTAACTTTTTATGGAAATTGGAAGATGAGGAAGCAGAAGATGTACATGATAAGGTAAATAATGAATTTGTTTTAAATGTGCCAGAGATGAAAGCCTATATACAAAAAATTAATGATTACAAATATATGTTAGTTTCGAAAGAAGTAACTACTAAAAACGGTGCGTTTTACGATCAAACTAAATATAATGCTAAGACGGTTAACTTGATTCCAATAAAGAAAGATAAACCAACAAATATTTATGGAGGTTATAAAGGAAAGATAAGTGGTTATATGATGCTTGTTAAGATTCAAAAGAAGAAGGGAGTAATATATAAATTTGTAGGTGTACCTAGACTTTGGACTGATGAATTAGATAGATTAAATGATACTGATGAAAAGAAAACATTATTGAAAAAAATAGCAAAAGCAAGTTTATCTAAAGCAGAACAAAATTTTGAAGTTATTTTAGACAAAGTTTACTATGGACAACTGATCATAGATGGAGGTCAAAAATATACCTTAGGAAGTTCCGAATATAAGTATAATGCGATGCAACTGCATTTGTCAGAACGTGCGTTAAAGATTTTAGCTAAGGAAAAAGATAAAGAAGCAAAAGTAACAGACAAAGAATTAGTAGATGTATATGAAGAAATATTATCAGTTGTTAACAAGTATTTTGAATTATATGATATTAATAAATTTAGACAAAGGCTAAATGAAGGATTGGAAATGTTTAAGAAATTACCTATCCACAATGTGTATGAAGGCAATAAACTAAAGCAAGTTGGAAAATTTGAAGTGTTGAACAGAATTTTAATTGGATTACACGCTAATGCAATGATAACAGACTTAAAGGTTTTAGGAATAAAAACCAAGCTAGGTCAAATGCAAGTAATAGGTGGTATAAAATTATCGCCAGAAGCTAAATTAATATATCAATCACCAACAGGAATTTTTTCAAGAGTTGTTAGAGTGAAAGATTTAGAGTAATTCTTTTTAGAAATAAAAAATAAAAAGGAGTCAAATGACTCCTTTTTATGTATTGTCCATAATTATATGGATCAAAAAGAAAAACTCAGCTATAAAAGCTTTGTTTGATTTCAACTCAGAATGTTAAATCAATGAGGTTAAAACCTACAAGTATATTATAAAACAATTGATAGTAGAAAGGCAAGTGAAGATTTATGGGATTCAGAAATGTAATTATCACCCAACATTCTAAGTTATCGTATTCTAATAATGCGATGATAGTCCAAAATAAGGATGGGATTAATCAAATACCGTTAGTAGATATGGATATATTACTTATTTCAACTACTCAAGCAGTTATCACTAGTGCGTTAGTAAGTAAGTTAGCAGAATCTGGAATCAAAGTAATTTTTACAGATAATAAAAATGAACCTGTGACTGAAACAGTAAATTATTATTCCAATAATAGGTCATTAGGTACATATTTACAGCAATATGAATGGAATGATCATGTAAAGGAAATTTTATGGACGAAAATTGTTAGAAGTAAAATTATTAATCAAATAAAGGTTCTCAAAAATTATCAAATAGATTGTCAAGATTTGAAAAATGAATTAGATAAGTTAGAAATAAACGATATGACCAATCGTGAAGCCGTAGTGGCAAGAAAGTATTTTGAAAAGCTATTTGGCAAAAAATACAGTAGAAAAGATTTTACACCTATGAATGCAGCACTAAATTATGGATATTCAATTTTATTATCAGCTGTAAATAAAGAAATTGTTTCTGCAGGTTATGTAACATATTTAGGAATTCATCATCAAAGTCAAGAAAATATGTTTAACTTTGGATCAGATTTAATGGAACCGTTTAGACCAGTTGTAGATTATTGGTTGGCAGATAAGAATTTTTTAGAGTTTACACCAGACATTAAATATGGATTAGTTGATTTATTGAACTTAGAAATTAAATACAATAAAAAACAAATGCTGTTAAAGAATGCAATTGCTAAGTATGTAAGAGATGTAATTGAATACTTAAATCAAGAAACTGTTGAATTTGATGTGGAGGTAGAATTTACGAATGAGGTACCGAATAATGCGATTAATGATAATGTTTGATTTGCCAGTAGAAACAAGTGAGGAAAGAAAGGAATATAGGAAGTTTAGAAAGAATTTAATAAATGAAGGATTTATTATGATTCAATACTCTGTTTATGTAAGAGTTTGTGTAAACAAAAAATCAGCGGAATTTACAGAAAAACGCATAGAATCTTTCTTACCTTCTAAAGGGGTAGTGCAATCTTTGATATTAACTGAAAAGCAATACAATGATATGCATTTTTTATTGGGTAAAAAGATAAAAGAAGTTAGAAATAGCGCAGAAAGGACAATTATTCTATGAAATTATATTATACCGGGCATAAGGATATTGAAATAAATGCTGGAAAAATCACTGTATTAGGAACGAATAATGTAAATGTGTATAAAGAATTTATTGATACTTTTTTAAATGGGTACGGAAGTAATATTCAATTAAGTGATGATAAATATAATCGAAAAGATATAAGTACGAGCGTTGATTGGGATGGGGATGTAATGTTAACAGACCAAATTAGCAAAAAATATATGAATGTATTGATCAAGAAGATTATTGAAGACATCACAGATGTTGAAAGACAAGCAATACTAAAATCAGTAAATGGTTTGTATGATCGTATTCGAGAGGTTTTGTATAAAATTGATATACCTTTACAAGTAGATTATGACAATGATTTAACAAGACTATTTAAGTATTGTCAGGTACATACAGAGGCATTGCTATGGAAAAATGCGTATGATAGAATATCTTCAGATGTTAAATTACATGTGGAACTAAACAGAGAAAGAATTATAGGTCTAACCAATGTCGCACATTATCTCACTAAAGAAGAGTTTCAGGAACTTGTAAATCTTGTTAAGGCGACTAACGCATCAATGTTTATAATTGAATTCACAGAAAAGAATGATCAGAGATTCTTTGAAAACTGTGATAATTACTATATTGATGAGGATTATATTGATTGGTACTAACGAATCGTTAAATTTTGATTATAAAATAACGGTTTCAGAAGGATGTTAAATCAATTAGGTTAAGACCAAGGCTTGCCCCGTTTTGCAGCTAACTAACGTTTCAGAAGGATGTTAAATCAATTAGGTTAAGACCTGTGGTTGCTTGTAAGGCTTTTTGTTTTGCGTTTCAGAAGGATGTTAAATCAATTAGGTTAAGACCCTTAATTCATAATAAAGAGACTCTACACCAGTTTCAGAAGGATGTTAAATCAATTAGGTTAAGACCTTCACAACATAGGAGCTAAAGCTTTCGCCGGTTTCAGAAGGATGTTAAATCAATTAGGTTAAGACCAGTTTATGAAATTCTAATTGCTAGGGGCGAGTTTCAGAAGGATGTTAAATCAATTAGGTTAAGACCTTTCTTGTGCGACAAAACTGTCTCCCCAGTGTTTCAGAAGGATGTTAAATCAATTAGGTTAAGACCTGACTTATCGACTAATATATCATGAACCTTGTTTCAGAAGGATGTTAAATCAATTAGGTTAAGACCTTGCACGTTGGAGAGCTGATGAACTCACTGGTTTCAGAAGGATGTTAAATCAATTAGGTTAAGACCTTGTACATATTTTTGGCATTTTCCTTACTTGTTTCAGAAGGATGTTAAATCAATTAGGTTAAGACCCAAAAAAATTAAATACAGAGTAAAAAAGAAGTTTCAGAAGGATGTTAAATCAATTAGGTTAAGACCTTAGTTAATATAGATCAGATCGAGCAAGGCGTTTCAGAAGGATGTTAAATCAATTAGGTTAAGACCGTCTGGTATATGTTTATCAATATCAACTCTGTTTCAGAAGGATGTTAAATCAATTAGGTTAAGACCATTTACTAATTTGTTAATATAATTTACTAAGTTTCAGAAGGATGTTAAATCAATTAGGTTAAGACCCTGATAATCAATTAAAAGAACAATTGAGCAGTTTCAGAAGGATGTTAAATCAATTAGGTTAAGACCTAATCGCATAGTACACCTCCATATTATATAGTTTCAGAAGGATGTTAAATCAATTAGGTTAAGACCGCGGAGATTGGGCTACAGCTTGGTTTTCAAGTTTCAGAAGGATGTTAAATCAATTAGGTTAAGACCTGTTGCGTTTTGGATCGGAACGCATTAAGAGTTTCAGAAGGATGTTAAATCAATTAGGTTAAGACCTCGGAAAAAACAGAAAAACTAGACTGTTATGTTTCAGAAGGATGTTAAATCAATTAGGTTAAGACCAACAAATAACATTTTCTACACCCCTTAATAGTTTCAGAAGGATGTTAAATCAATTAGGTTAAGACCTTAATCGTTTTGCTAAATTACCAAGCCCAGGTTTCAGAAGGATGTTAAATCAATTAGGTTAAGACCTATTTGTAAATAGTTTTACCATACTTTTTTGTTTCAGAAGGATGTTAAATCAATTAGGTTAAGACCTTCAAGTTTGAAATCACTACTTGCTTTCTTGTTTCAGAAGGATGTTAAATCAATTAGGTTAAGACCACGTTATCCACGCTTGTATCGAACCCTGAAGTTTCAGAAGGATGTTAAATCAATTAGGTTAAGACCTTTTACAGATTATTTTTCTGAATAATTTCTGTTTCAGAAGGATGTTAAATCAATTAGGTTAAGACCTTGAATTATGAAAAAACTCGATATGCAGAAGTTTCAGAAGGATGTTAAATCAATTAGGTTAAGACCTTTCTTCGTTATATTTGTGCTTGTAAGCATGTTTCAGAAGGATGTTAAATCAATTAGGTTAAGACCTTTATGAAAATTTTAGACGTATGTTGTGGAGTTTCAGAAGGATGTTAAATCAATTAGGTTAAGACCCTAGCTCCTCAATATCTACTTTTTTAGCATGTTTCAGAAGGATGTTAAATCAATTAGGTTAAGACCTTTCCAAGTCTTTTAAGTGTCGTTTACATGGTTTCAGAAGGATGTTAAATCAATTAGGTTAAGACCTTGTTTCCATGACTCTAGTTTTGTTTTGTTGTTTCAGAAGTATGTTAAATCAATTAGGTTAAGATCTACTTTCTTTTATGATATAATTTAGGCGTAATTTCAGAAGTATATTAAAGATCTTTAGGACTTGGAAAGTCACAGGAGGATTAAGTTTCAGAAGTATGTTAAATCAATTAGGTTAAGACCTAAAGTACCAAAAATATCTTATAGTACTTATAAATCTATCAGAAAATTTTCTGATAGATTTTTTTATGCAAAAATTTTGTATTTTATGCTATATTATGGTTGATAACGTAATATTATATGATATATAATATAGTTGAAGATAAGATATAAAAGAAAGTGAGGGATGATGATGAAAATTCAAGTTAGTTCTGATTTACTAGATGGTTTAGTATTAGCGCTTTTAGATAAGCAAGATTATTATGGATACTCATTGACACAGGATATGCAAAGAGCAATTTCAATTTCAGAATCAACACTCTACCCAGTATTACGCAGGTTAAAGAATAATGGTTTATTAGAAACATATGATCAATCATATCAAGGGAGAAATCGTAGATATTATCGCATAACAAATAGTGGGGAAGAACATTTAGGAAGAGTTAAAAAAATGTGGAGTGACTATAAAGTTAGTTTGGATTCAATTTTCGAAAAAAATAGAGAGGGGGAATAATAATGAACTCAGAAATAACAAAGTATCTACAAGAATTAAAAAAATATTTAAGACGTTTAGATGATAGTGAGATCAAAGATATTGAGGATTTCTACACAGAATATTTAGAAGATGCAGGGGTACAAACACGTGCAGAAATTGAAGAAAAAGTTGGAACACCTAGACAATTAAGTCTACGAATACTAGCAGATTATTCATTGAAGGATGATGGTAAGGAAAGTGGTGGCATTTTACCTAAGACAAATATCAAGACTGCTTGGCTAATCATTTTGGCATTACTTGCGACACCAGCAACTTTAATTATAGGGGTAGCCTTACTAGGAGTTTTAGTAGCAGCAATTGGTGTAGCTTTTGCAGTAGCAGTAACAATTATTGCCTTAGCTGGAGCAGCTATCTTTATAACCCTAACTAGTTTATATGTAGGAATATTCCTATTGTTTACAAAATTAGGAGTGGGACTATTTTATCTTGGAATAGGAATTATTGGTATCGGAGCATTAATGGTTATTCTACCAATAATTTACTTGATAATAGTAACAGTTGTAAAAATGGTAGCGAACTTCATTCGATATATTTACAAACGTTTCAACAAAAAGGGGGTTAGATAGCTATGAAAAAGACAATAATAAGTGGTTTTATAATTTCCATTATTGGCGCTATTTTATTAGCAATTGGCTTTGGACTTAAAGGAAATAAAAGTATTGTTTTTGAAGATTTAAAACCTGTTATTGCAGATAGTACTAAAGTTACTCAAGCTCATACCTATAAAGACATTAACAAACTTGATATAGATGTTAAAGATGTTAATGTGGAATTTAGAGAAGGAAAGAACTATTCTGTAAGATACGAAGGTGCAAAATCTAGCTCCCCAACGGTAAAGAAGTCTGGTAATCAACTAGAAATTAAAGGACGCTTAAGTAGTCATAGCATAAGATTTAATGGAATGAGCATGTATGATGATTATTATCGAAATTCTGATCGAAATAAGATGATAATTACTTTACCAAAGGATAGTAAATTAGATGAACTAAATCTTAAATTATCTGATTCTTTATTATCACAGGTTAATATGACAGGAATTGAAGCAGATCAAGTTAAGGCATCTATTCATGAT
The DNA here is from genome assembly GCF_026847815.1 of Ligilactobacillus sp. UO.C109. Classification (NCBI taxonomy): domain Bacteria; kingdom Bacillati; phylum Bacillota; class Bacilli; order Lactobacillales; family Lactobacillaceae; genus Ligilactobacillus; species Ligilactobacillus sp. UO.C109. Next base: position 44,852 of record NZ_JAPSFH010000004.1, read on the forward strand.
ACTAAACTAGATTTAAGAGATGCTAATTTTGGAAATGTAGAATTATCTGCAGGTGATTCAGATATTAGTATGACCAATACGGTGTTAAGTAATGGTAAGTTAGACTTAAATGACACAGATGTACGCTTAAATGGTGGATCATTGATGCAAGTTGCAATGAATATTACTGACGGAGATGTGGATTACAATAATTTGTCTATTCAAGGTGGTAACTTACGTAATAATGATGGTGACATTAAGATGAGTAATACACAAATTCAAGGTGGATACAAGATAGATGATACTGACGGAGACGTACTAGTTTCTCGTGTAACAGTTGATGGCTATCGAGTTCAAAGTAATGATGGCGACGTAAGATTATTTGAACAAACAACAAGTAATGGTAATGTTTTAGAGAAGAATTCTAACTCAGATAATGTATTAGATATTATAAGTAATGATGGCGATATTACTGTAAATTAATTAAGGAGGAGATAAATATGAAAAAATTGACTAAATCAAATGATAAAGTTTTGACTGGTGTATTAGGTGGTTTTGCAGAATATTTTGGAGCAGATAAGGCTCTAGTTAGAATTATTGGTGCTGCATTGATGATGGTAACTGGATTCTTCCCAGGAGTATTCCTTTATATTATTGCAGCAGTAATAATGCCAGAAAAAACAGACAAAGATAATGACGACGTAATTGAAGGCGAATTTCACGAGAAATAATGAGTATTAAAAAGTATGTTTAGGAAACTGAGCATACTTTTTTATTAGCAGGTATTTCGGATTTTAAATAAAGTAATTACTGAGTGATAGCAAAAGAGCAACACCTTAGTCAGTATTATAATCATGATATACTTTCAAATGCTGATATGTTTAGAAAGCATGAGGCTAAAAGGGTTAAATATTACTTTGACGTATGATACAGTAGACTTGTAGGAAGAAAGATAATGATTTCTCGAGAAAAAAAGATAGGAAAGTGCACAAAACTATCAATAATTATCATTGGCCTACTTGAAAATAGTAGTGAAGTTAGAGCTAGATTTAAGTATGGAGTGATAAAATATGGAAAAAGTACAAGAATTACAAAGATTAGTTGTAGAGTTATATGACAGTTTTGAAAATGATAATCGTAAAGGTGTAGAAGAAATTCGTCAAGTTCTAGCAAATGTAAATGAAAAGTATAAAACAAGTAGTCATCCATTGGCTTGGACAGGAAGATTGGTACTTTATCTACAAGTGAATGCTGTGAAAAAAGACTTATATTTGACACCAGAACAAAAGGATATTATCAAGGAATTGGCTAGAATTGGTAAAAGAACAAATTTGAATTATGTTTATCTTAGTCCAGTGGATGATGCTAAACAATTTGTTTAGTTAAATAATTAATAATAGTTTGAAGTCAGCGAATCAAATTTTTGATTAAATTTGGTTCGCTGATTTTTTTATGGATTAAATATACGAAATTATATTTTGTAACACAAATGTAACATTCTTAACATAATTTTCTCAACGTGTGCAAATTATGTTTTAAACACTTACAGCATCAGCGTTTTCTCGATGTGCACAACAAGAGCAAAAATGATTAGATTATGAGAAAATATCTCATTCACAAATCTATACCCTTTATTAATAAGCGTTTTCAAAACTAAAAACACTAATTTGTGAATAATAAGATAATTATTTTATATGTTGAAAAACTATATTTTACATGATATGCTTAGTTCATAAATTAAAGAAAACGTTTTCTTAAAAGAGGTACATAAGGAGGTCTAATGATGTCAGATAAATATATTATGGCTATCGACGAAGGTACTACAAGTACACGTGCGATTATCTTCGACAAAAAAGGAAATAAAGTTGCTGAAGGACAAAAAGAATTTCGTCAATATTTCCCTCAACCAGGTTGGGTAGAACATGACGCTAATGAAATTTGGAACGCAGTATTATCAACAATAGCTAATTCTTTTATTAGCTCAGGGATACAACCAAAACAAATTGCAGGTATTGGTATTACTAACCAACGTGAAACAACTATTATTTGGGACAAAGAAACAGGATTACCAATTTATAACGCTATTGTTTGGCAATCAAGACAAACAAGTGACATTGCACAAAAATTAATTGATGAAGGTTATTCTGATACTATTCATGAAAAGACAGGTTTAATCATTGATGCCTACTTCTCAGCAACAAAGATTCGTTGGATCTTAGATCATGTAGAAGGCGCTCAAGAACGTGCTGAAAAAGGTGAATTATTATTCGGTACGATTGATACATGGCTTACATGGAAATTAACAGGTGGTAAAGTTCACGTAACAGATTATTCTAATGCTAGTCGTACAATGTTGTTCAACATTCATGATTTGAAATGGGATAAAGAAATTTTAGAATTATTGAATATTCCTGAAGCTCTATTACCAGAAGTTAAAGGAAATTCTGAAATCTATGGTCAAACTGCAGCATACCACTTCTTTGGTAGTCAAGTTCCTATTTCCGGTATGGCTGGTGACCAACAATCTGCTTTATTCGGTCAATTAGCTTTAGAAGATGGAACAGTTAAGAATACTTATGGTACAGGTTCATTTATTGTAATGAATACAGGTAATAAACCAGTTCTTTCCAAGAATAACTTGTTAACAACTATTGGATATTCTATTGATGGCAAGATTAATTTTGCTTTAGAAGGTTCAGTATTTGTATCTGGTTCAGCACTTCAATGGTTAAGAGATAGTATGGAAATTATTGAATCAGCTCCTGAATCAGAAAGAGCAGCTAATGAATCAACTAACCATAATGAAGTTTACGTTGTTCCAGCCTTTACAGGTTTAGGTGCTCCTTACTGGGATAGTGATGCTCGTGGGGCAGTGTTCGGATTAACACGTGGTACAACTAAGAATGACTTTATTAAAGCTACTTTACAATCACTTGCTTACCAAACAAGAGATGTATTAGATACGATGGAAAAAGATACAGGTATTAAGATTCCAGTCCTTCGTGTTGACGGTGGAGCTGCTATGAATAACTACTTGTTACAATTCCAATCTGATTTGCTTAATAAGTCAGTTGAAAGAGCTGGAAACTTAGAAACAACAGCTCTAGGTGTAGCTTTCTTAGCTGGATTAGCAGTTGGTTTCTGGAAAGACACAGATGAATTGAAAGAATTATTTACAGTTGGTCGTAGATTTGAACCAGAAATGTCCGATGATGCTAGAGAATATCTATATGCTGGATGGAAGAACGCAGTAGAAGCAACACGTATATTCAAACATAAAATAAACGAAAATCTTTAGGAGGAAGATACAATGACATTTTCAATTAAAACACGTAAAAACACAGTTGATAAATTAAAGAATGAAGAATTAGATTTGTTAGTAATTGGTGGGGGAATTACAGGTGCAGGTGTTGCCCTCCAAGCTACAGCTTCCGGTTTGAAGACTGGTTTAGTTGAAATGCAAGACTTTGCTGAAGGAACAAGTTCTCGTTCTACAAAATTAGTTCATGGTGGTATCAGATACCTAAAGACATTTGATGTAGGTGTTGTTGCAGATACTGTACAAGAACGTGCAGTTGTTCAAGGAATTGCTCCACATATTCCAAGACCTTTCCCAATGTTATTACCTATTTATGACGATCCAAGTTCAACATTCGACATGTTCAGTGTTAAGATTGCGATGGACTTATATGACCGTTTAGCTGGAGTAACAGGCACACAATATGCTAACTACACAATTTCTCGTGAAGAAGTATTACAACGCGAACCAAACTTGAAGAGCGATAAGTTATTAGGTGCAGGTGTTTACCTTGATTATGTAAATAATGATGCTCGTCTAGTTATTGAAAACATTAAAGAAGCTGATGAATTAGGTGGCTTAATGGCTAGTCACGTTAAGGTTGTAGGTGTTCTTCATGATGATAATGGGCGTATTAATGGTGTAAAAGCTAAAGACTTATTAACAGATGAAGAATTTGAAATCAAAGCTAAGATGGTAATTAATACTACAGGTCCATGGGTAACTAAGACATTAGGCTTAGATGACAAGAATGGTGAAGGCGAAGTAATTCGTCCAACTAAGGGTGTGCATTTAGTTGTAGATAGCTCACGTCTAAGAGTTCCTCAACCAACATATTTTGATTCTGGAATTGGTGACGGTCGTATGATTTTCGTTGTTCCACGTGAAAACAAAACATACTTTGGTACAACAGACACAGACTACACTGGTGATTACAAGCATCCAAGAGTTGAACAAGCTGATGTAGATTACTTATTAAAAGCTATCAACAACAGATACCCAGAAGCTGAAATTACAATTAATGATATCGAAGCAAGCTGGGCAGGTTTAAGACCACTTCTATCTGGTAATGGAAGTTCTGACTATAACGGTGGTGGATCTAACACTGGTAAAGTATCAGATGAAAGTTTCGAAAACTTAATTAAGATAGCTGTAGCATACAGTAAAGATGAAGCAAGTCGTGGCGAAGTTGAAAAATCAATCAGTAGCTTGAAGACAGCTTCAGCAGAAAAGACTCTAAGCCCATCACAAGTATCTCGTGGTTCTTCACTTAAAGTAGGTGATGATGGTTTAATCACACTTTCTGGTGGTAAGATTACTGACTACCGTAAGATGGCAGCTGGGGCAATGGAATTAATCCGTAAGTTATTCAAAGAATTATTTAATAAAGATGTACGCGAAGTTGATTCCAAGAAATTACAAGTTTCAGGTGGACACTTCGATCCTACAAACGTTGATGAAACAATGAAATTCTACCAAAAGATTGCGATGGACAAAGGTATGCCAGCTGCAGATGCTGCTGACTTAGCAAATCGCTTTGGTTCAAACACAAGTCGTGTAATTTCTTACGCAGACGATGTAGAAGCAGCTCCAGGTTTAACTTTAGCTGATACATTGAGCTTACATTACTCTGTAAACGAAGAAATGACCTTGAATTTAGTAGACTTCTTATTACGTCGTACAAACTATGTTCTCTTCCATAAAGATGAATTAATGATGAAGAAAGATGCCTTTGTTGATGAAATGGCACGCATTATGGAATGGAATGAAGAAGAAAAAGCAGCTGCAGCTAAGCAATTAGATGAAACTATTGCAGAATCAAGCTTAGCATATTTAAAGTAAACTGCTGATAAAACTAGATAATAGAGGTGATTTGTGTGAACGGGTTTTTAGGAGAATTTTTAGGGACAATGGTCCTAATCGTACTAGGTGTGGGCACGGGTGCTGGTGTTAACCTTAAAACATCATATGCACGTAATTCAGGTTGGCTATTCATCACAATTGCTTGGGGTATGGCTGTAACATTTGGTGTTTATGTAGCTGGTAGCTTTGGTTCTCAAGGACATTTAAATCCTGCAGTTACAATCCCATTCGCAATCTTTGGATTCTTCCCATGGGATCAAGTATTGCCATACTTATTAGGTCAGTTCTTAGGAGCCTTTGTTGGTGCAGTTTTAGTCATCATCCAATATGGAGCACAATTTAAGAATGCCAAAGACGCTAATGACGGTAATGTAGTAGGAATTTTTGCAACAGGTCCTGCTATTAACAATGGCTTATACAATTTCTTAAGTGAAACAATCGCAACTTTTGTATTCATCCTAACATTATTAAACTTAGGAGACTTTACAAAAGGATTGAAGCCATTGATTGTTGGTTTACTAATCATGGTAGTTGGTCAAGCTTTAGGTGGAACAACAGGATTTGCCTTGAATCCAGCTCGTGACTGGGCTCCAAGATTTGCTTACTCAGTATTACCAGTACCTAATAAAGGTGATTCAAACTGGGGTTATGCTTGGGTTCCAATGTTTGGCCCATTAGCAGGTGGTTTAATTGCAGCTTGTGTTCAATATTTCTTAATGTAATAGGTAAATATATATTTCAGAGGAGAAGTGTAAAGGGTTTGCACTTCTCTTTTTTTATATATAAAAGTGTGCTACAATTTATCTTTTGAAGACAATAAAAGATAACGAGGTGAAAAAGTTGAAGCAGCCATTAATTTCATTTAAACATGTTGTTAAAAGCTATGATGACGATGTTCAGGTACTGAAAGATGTAAGTTTTGATATAGAAGAGGGTAAATTCTATACGCTGCTGGGTCCTTCAGGTTGTGGGAAAACTACAATTTTGAATATTATTGCAGGTTTGTCTGATGCTACATCGGGGGACGTTTATTTTGATGGTAAACGAATAAATGATGTACCAGCTAACAAGCGACAAGTTAATACAGTATTTCAAGACTATGCATTATTCCAACATTTGAACGTGTACGATAACATCGCATTTGGATTGAAAATAAAGAAAGTTCCAGCTGATAAAATTAAGGAAAAGGTTACTGAGGCCTTGCGCATGGTACGTTTAGATGGTTATGAAGATCGAGCTATATCTGAAATGTCAGGTGGTCAAAGACAACGTGTTGCAATTGCAAGAGCGATCGTATTGGATCCCAAGGTTCTCTTGTTAGATGAGCCGCTTTCAGCTTTGGATCAAAAGTTAAGAGCAGAAATGCAATATGAATTACGTTCATTACAAAAAAAACTAGGAATAACATTTATTTTTATTACTCATGATCAAGAAGAAGCTTTGGCGATGAGTGATGAAATCTTTGTTTTAAATAATGGTAATATTGTTCAAAGTGGAACGCCAGTAGATATTTATGATGAACCAATTAATCATTATGTGGCAGATTTTATTGGAGAATCTAACATTGTAAATGGAATAATGATTAAAGATGAGTTGGTAGAGTTTGCTGATCAACAATTTCCTTGTGTTGACGGGGGAATGAAGCCTAACGAACCAGTTGAAGTTGTGATCAGACCTGAAGATTTAGTTTTGACAAGCCCAGAAAAGGGACAATTGAAGGTTAAAGTAGATACACAATTATTCAGAGGGGTTCATTATGAAATTCGTTGTACAGATGCCTTAGGTAATAAATGGTTAGTACATTCTACCAAGCGAGCTGTACCAGGTGAAAATATTGGACTTTCATTTGGACCTGAAGATATCCATGTTATGAGATTCAATGAATCAGAAGAAGATTTTGATGCTCGTTTGGATAGCTATAATGATTAATAGGGGGAATAGTAAATGAAAAAGATAAATCCTTTATTAACAATCCCTTATTATCTATGGATAGGTTTATTTGTAATTGCTCCAGTGTTGTTAATTGTCTATTATTCTTTCATAGACATCCATGGGAACTTCACTTTAAGTAACTATGGAAATTATTTCGGTTCAGGCAAGTATTTAATGATGACTTTTAACTCATTCCTATATGCTTTTATTATTACCTTTTTTACGGTTTTAGTAAGTTATCCCATGGCATATTTTTTGACGAAGTTAAAGCATAAAGAACTTTGGCTATTGTTAGTCATCTTACCAACCTGGGTTAATTTGTTGTTAAAAGCTTATGCCTTTATTGGTATTTTTGGAATTGACGGAAGTGTAAATCATTTTCTTAGTTTTTTTGGAATAGGACCTAAACAGATATTATTTACTGATTTTAGTTTTATTGTTGTTGCGACCTATATTCAAATACCTTTCATGATAATGCCAATATTTAATGCCCTTGAAGAAATTAATCCGTCAGTTTTACGTGCTAGTCGAGATTTAGGTGCTAATGAATGGCAAACCTTCTTTAAAGTTGTAATGCCATTATCTATGAATGGGGTAAAAAGTGGAATTCAAGCAGTATTTATTCCATCGCTCTCACTATTTATGTTGACACGTTTGATAGGAGGAAATAGGGTAATCACTCTAGGTACTGCTATCGAAGAACATTTCTTGGTAACACAAAATTGGGGAATGGGTTCAACAATTGGTGTTGTTTTGATTGTTATAATGTTCATTGTTATGGTAATTACCGGCGAGAAAAGGGGGCATAAATAGATGAAGAAAATTAATTGGAAAAATGTGTATCTATGGGTAATGTTTATCTTCTTATATGCACCAATCTTTTACTTAATATTTTATGCCTTTAATAGCGGTGAAACGATGAATAGATTTGAAGGTTTTAGTTGGGTTCATTTTCAAGAATTATTTGCTGATACGCGATTATTGATAATCTTGTTAGAAACTTTTATTTTAGCTTTCTTATCTGCATTGATTGCGACTATGATAGGAACTTTTGGTGCAATTTCAATTTATCGTTACCAAAAACGCAGAACAAGACTGGCTTTATTATCATTAAATAATATTTTGATTGTATCGCCAGATGTTATTATAGGTGCTAGTTTCTTAATTCTATTTACATTATTAGGTTCCTGGATACATAGTTTATCATTAGGATTTGCTAGCGTACTATTATCCCACATAGCTTTCAGTATTCCAATTGTAGTTTTGATGGTATTGCCCAAATTACAAGAAATGCAAGATTCTTTGACGATGGCAGCTTATGATCTAGGTGCAAACCACTGGCAAGTTTTAACAAATGTTGTACTTCCTTACCTAACACCAGGAATAATTGCAGGATACTTTATGGCATTCACATATTCATTGGATGATTTTGCAGTTACATTCTTTGTTACAGGAAATGGCTTTACAACTCTGTCAGTTGAAATTTACTCACGTGCTAGACGAGGAGTCAGTTTAGAGATTAATGCTTTGAGTGCGTTAGTATTTTTATTCTCTTTAGTTTTAGTGATAGGTTATTATTTTATCAGTCGTGATAATAGCGCCAACCATCGCCGCCAAGGTAAGCAAGTTAGAAAAGAGGTGCTACACTAATGAAAAAATTACTAGCACTAATATCAGGAATTATTGTAATTATTGTATGCTTGTCCTTAGGTGTTATGAGACTTAATCGTACAGAAAATACACAAACGAATAGCAGTAGTAAGAAAGTGTTAAATATCTACAATTGGGGAGATTACATTGATCCACAATTGGTAAAGAAGTTTGAAAAACAAACAGGATATAAAGTTAATTACGAAACTTTCGATTCTAATGAAGCAATGTTTACTAAGATTAAGCAAGGTGGAACACCATATGATATTGCTGTTCCAAGTGATTATATGATTCAAAAAATGGCAAAGGAAAAATTGCTATTGCCATTAGATAAACACAAGATAAAAGGAATGGATAACAATGATCCACAATTCTTGGATTTAAGTTTTGATAAGCATAATAAATATTCTGTACCTTATTTCTGGGGAACACTGGGAATTGTATATAACGATAAGTATATAAAACCAGGTGAAATAACTAATTGGAATGACTTGTGGAATTCTAAGTACCGTAAGCAAATTTTGTTTATTGATGGTGCTAGAGAGTTCATAGGAATTGGGCTAAATAGTTTAGGATATTCTTTAAACTCTAAGAATGATTCTCAGATTAATCAGGCATATGATAAGTTAAAGAATCTAACACCTAATGCTAAAGCTTTTGTAGCAGATGAAATTAAAACGTATATGCAAAACGATGAAGCGCCTTTGGCAGTAACATATTCGGGGGAAGCATCAGAAATGTTAGATAATAATTCTCATCTTCACTATGTAATCCCAGATGATGGAACTAACTTGTGGTTTGATAATATTGTTATTCCTAAGACAGCTAAGAATGTTAAAGGTGCGTATGAATTCATTAACTTCATGTTAGAACCAAAGAATGCTGCACAAAATGCAGAATATATTGGTTATGCTACGCCAAATGATAAAGCAGCTAAATTACTTCCTAAGTCTATAACTTCTGATAAGCAATTCTATCCTACTAAGAAGCAGATGAGTAAAATGGAAGTATATGCTGACCTAGGTCAAACATATCTAGAAAAATATAACGATGACTTTTTAGAATTAAAAATGTATCGACAATAAAAATAAGCAGTATTGGTATTTTCACCAGTACTGCTTTTTAAATTCTAATTAAAAACACAACAAAACAACCCTTAGCTTCTTCATTTAACTTTAATATCACTTGGAATCTAATGTTCCCTGTCTTCAATGAAGCTAAGAGTTGTTAATCTTATAATAAGGAGTTCTACTCAATTGTTCCCACACCTTTAAAAATATTTTCTATCTGTTGGTTCATAACCTAACAAGATCTCCTAATTAATCCAATTAGTAACGCAATTCAAAATCAAGATTTTCTGACATATTAAAATGTCTAAACTCAAGTTGTTGGTTCTATCACCCTCTAAGGACTTATTGCAACAACGACTATTCAGTTGTATGATTCGTACTAATTGTGGGAATCCTTTGACTCCTTACACTTATTTTATAACATATATTTCTCTTTATTGCAAGCGTTTTCCTTGGTTAAATAAAATTAACTTATTTTTAAGAAATATATTGACAATAATATAAAGTCTTTTGTATAATCAATTACAACAAATGACGGAAAGGAAGAAGTATTATGAATAACTCTAAGATTAATGAATTGAATATTCGTTGGCAAAGCCAGTATTAGGGTTGTTTCTGTGAGTGCAGATACGACCTTGTCAGATTGTCGTATCTGTGCTGGCTATATATTATATTTCTTCAATTGCCCGCACGGATTAAGTACTTCGTGCGGGTTTTGTTTTTTTAGGCATCTCCTGCAAAATGTGGGAGGTGCCTTTTTTGTTGGTACGACAATTTGAACAAATAATTGAAGATAAATTTCAAAGAAAGGATTTTAAGAAAAATGAAAAGATTAATAGCAACAATTATTGCATTAGCAGTATTTTTAGGAGTAGCTTTTAACGTAGAAAAAAAGCAAGAAGAAAGCAAAAATAAAATGCCTACAGTCGCTATTTTACAAACATTAAGTCATCCAGCTTTAGATCAAATCCATCAAGGAATAGTGGATGGATTGAAAGAAGAAGGTTTTGTAAATGGTAAGACTATGAAGATTGATTACCAAAATGCTCAAGGTGATCAAAGTAACTTAAAGACAATGAGTGATAGATTTGTACAGGAAAAAGCATCAGTACTTATTGGAATTGCTACACCTGCAGTTCAATCACTAGCAAATGAAAACAGTAAGATTCCTATTACAATGGGAGCTGTAAGTGATCCAGTTGGAACTGGTTTGGTAAAAACTTTAGAAAAGCCAGGTGGTACAGTTTCTGGGGTAATGCACAAGGAACCTGTCGCTGCTCAAGTGAAGTTGATTAGAGAATTCATGCCAGACTTGAAAAACATTGGAGTAATTTACACATCCAGCGATGATTCATCAACTGCCGAATATAAGGAATTTAAGAAGTTAGCTGAAAAAGCAGGAATTACAGTTAAAACTTATACAATAACTTCTACTAATGATATTGATCAAGTATCTGCAACTATGGCAAGTGAAGTACAAGCTGTTTATGTACCTTCTGATAATACCGTTGCTTCTGGCTTCTCTACTTTAGTAAAGAATACTAATGCGAAGAATATTCCAATTTTCCCAGGTGTTGACTCAATGATTAAAGGTGGCGGTGTAGCAACTGTTAGTGTTAGTCAATATGAATTAGGAAAATTAACAGGTAAGATGGCAGCTCAAGAACTTAGAGGTAAGAATCCAGCAACAATGCCAGTCGAAACAGTGAAAAAAGGTTCTACAGTTATTAATCAAAAACAAGCAGATAAGCTTGGTTTGAAAGTACCAGCAAGTGCTATAAAGCAAGCAAATGAGAAAGGGGAAATTATAAAATGAGTTTAGTAACATCAGCAATAGGTCAAGGCTTATTATGGGGAATATTAGCGTTAGGTTTATTCTTAACATTTAGAATTTTAAATTTCCCTGATATGACAGTTGAAGGGACATTCCCATTTGGTGCAGCTGTATGTGTATCAGCTTTGGTTCATGGAGTTAATCCAATTGTCGCAACTGCATTATCTTTTGGCGCAGGATTATTAACAGGATTAATGACAGGTTTACTTTATACAAAAGGTAGAATTCCTATTTTACTAGCAGGTATTTTAGTAATGACAGGTATTTACTCTATTAACTTACGCATACTTGGAAGAGCCAATGTTGGTTTGATGCATCAAAAGACATTATTCTCACCAGAATTTTTAAAGAATTTACCAGACGGTTTTGATAGTGTCTGTATGGGAATTATTTTTACAATAGTTATCGTAATTTTATTGGCAGTTTTTCTAAATACTGATATTGGACAAGCATTTATCGCTACTGGTGATAATGAAAAAATGGCACGTTCATTAGGAATCCATACTGACAATACAAAAATATTAGGGCTCATGATTTCTAACGGTTTAATTGGTTTAGCAGGTGGATTGATTTCACAAAATAACGGTTATGCTGATGTAAACATGGGTGTGGGAACAATCGTTATTGGTTTAGCTGCTATTATTATTGGTGAAGTAGCATATGGAGAATTGAGTTTGACTGCACGTTTGGTGGCCGTAGTAGTCGGAAGTATTTTATATCGTTTCGTGCTATTAATTGTCTTGAAACTAGGCTTCAGCACTAATGACTACAAATTACTTTCAGCAATAATTTTGGCATTCTGCTTAATGCTACCACTATTACAAAAGAAATTTCACGTTAATAAAGTTTTGAAGAAAGGGGTTGAACGTCCATGAGCCAAGTAGCGCTAGAATTAAAGAACATTAATACTACTGTGAATATTGGAACACCTGAAGAAAAAAGAATTTTAAAGGATTTGAACTTAACTTTAGAGAAAGGTGATTTCGTAACATTACTAGGAACAAATGGTGCTGGTAAGTCAACTTTATTGAATGTAATCAATGGATCATTGAATACTACTTCTGGTCAAGTAGTTCTAAATAATCATGATTTGACTAAGTTATCAGAAGTTAAACGCGCTAAATATATCGCTCAGGTATTTCAAGATCCTAAGATGGGAACAGCTCCAAGAATGACAGTTGCTGAAAATTTATTATTAGCTACTAAACGTGGCCAAAAAAGAGGGTTAAAGCTTAGAGGTCTGAAGAAATATCTAGCAGAATTTAAAGAAGAAACGGCTCAATTACCAAATGGTTTATCAGATAGATTAAATACATTTGCTGGTAGCCTTTCTGGTGGTCAAAGACAGACACTAAGTTTCTTAATGGCAACAATTCAAAAGCCAGAATTGTTATTATTGGATGAACATACTGCAGCTTTAGATCCTAATACGAGTCACCAATTGTTAGAATTAACAAATGAAGTTGTAGAAAAAGAAAATTTAACATGCATCATGATTACTCACCAAATGAAAGATGCACTAAAGTATGGTAATCGAACTGTAATTTTAAATGATGGTAAGGTTGTGCTAGATGCTAAGGGTGCAGAAAGAGAAAAGTTGACTGAAGAAGATGTATTAAAATATTTCGCAAACTAAGCAAAAAAAGCTACTGGTTTTTTAAACCGGTAGCTTTTTATTATTCAACAACAACTTTTGTTCCTGTTTTAATATTTTCATAAAACCATTTAGCATCTGCGACAGACAAACGTACACAACCATGAGAATTACTTGATTTCCCCAATTGTTCAGCTTCGGAAACGACATAATTACCGTTAGCATCAACTGGAACTGTATGGAAAAGATAAATTCCGTGATCTTTAAAAGATACCCAATAGTTTGCACCTTCACCAGACTGAGCATTGTAGAAATGATCGCCACGCTCAGCTTGAATTTCGAAAGTTCCCTTAGGTGTTTCTTGACCCTTGGAGCCAGTAGAACATAACATGGTATATAAAACTTTATTACCATTCATAAGGTAGACGCGATGCTTGCTAGTTGAAACTTTGACCCACATATTGGGATAGGCATTAACATCTGGATATGGTTTTTTCTCAGATGGACTTTGCCAATCTACTTTAGATGCTTGGTGAGTAACAACAGTTTCAACACTGGAACTACTCGAATTAACATTTTGACTAGCTGTATTTTTAGCATAATTAAAAAGTAACTTGTAACCACCAACGGCAATTACGACAAGTATCAGTAGAAATTTGAAAAAATTCTGTTGATATTTTCTTTTGCTAAATTTTTCAGATCTAGAAGGCAAAACTAGCACCCCTTTCTCTCTATACTAATTTAACGTATAGCAGATTAATAGTCAAAAATAAGCAGATAAAGTTGACAAAACTTAATAATTTTGTAAGAGTATTGTATTTTCAAAAAATACATGTTATACTGTAGTTTCTATATTATACGGTTTAGCTAGGAAAAGGTCCTAGCTTTTTTCATATCGAAATAGAGATGATTTTGACAGTGTAAGAGCCAGCTGGAGCAATAACAGTAGCTGTGTGACCAACTTTTTTGTGCATAATAGCCTTACCTATAGGGGAAACAAAAGAAATTTTGTTATCATCAACATTAACTTCTTGCTTTCCAACGATCTGATATGTTTCTAGGTCGTTTTCATCATCATCGAATTGGATAGTTACAGTGGTTCCAATATCTACACTATCAGCATTTTTAGGAGTTATGATTTCTGCATATTGAAGTTGTTTATTTAAGTAGCGTAATCGACTTTCTAAATGACGTAAGTCACGTTTAGCGGCACTATATTCAGCATTCTCTGATAAATCGCCTAAAGCTCTAGCTTCTTGAAGTTGTTTGATTTTAGCCGGACGATCGAGTTTTAATTGTTCAATTTCATTTTCGATTTGTTTATAACCGTTTGGTGTCATTTTTTGGAAATATATTTTGGGCATATTGTCACCTCTTTGTAAGTTATAGAGATAATTATAATAAGAAAAATTTCAAATTCCAATAGTAAATAATTGACACAAGGAAGTAGTCATTGTATAGTGGTTACTTATAAAATGTTAGTAAGAGAGAAGTGAGTGAAATAATTACTGCAGATATTTTAGGATTAACAGCTTTAATTGGTATTTTATTATTAGTTCAAAGTAGTTTAACAAAACGTAAAAAGTAAAGATATTAATAATCTATATATGTTGGGCAATAGATAGTCAATATTGACATTTTTTATACAAGAATATATATTATAAGTAATCATTCTTATCTGAACTTAGATGAAGTAGTCAAAGTGCTTTGTCCACGTTCCCTATTTTAATTTATGGGGCGTGGTGTAGGCACTTTTTTATTTGTTTAAATTTATGTATTGTAAAGAAGTAAGGAGGTAAGGGCATGGCTACAATGGTACCAACAGAATTTGATACAATCGCTGCAATTTCAACTCCACCTGGAGAAGGGGCGATTTCAATTGTTCGTTTAAGTGGGGAAGACGCTGTTAAGATTGCAAATAAGGTGTTTAAAGGAAAAAATTTAGAAAAAGTTCCAACACATACCATTAATTACGGACATATTGTTAATCCTAAAACTAATGAAGAACTTGATGAAGTAATGGTGTCAGTAATGTTAGCACCTAGAACATTTACTCGTGAAGATGTTATTGAAATAAATTGTCACGGAGGGATTGTTCCAACTAACCAAATTCTACAATTACTATTATCAAATGGAGCAAGATTAGCAGAACCTGGTGAATTCACAAAGCGTGCTTTCTTACATGGAAGAATTGACTTAACTCAAGCAGAATCTGTAATGGACTTAATCAGAGCTAAGACTGATCGTTCAATGAAAGTGGCTTTAAATCAATTAGATGGTAATTTATCACATTTAATTAGAAACTTACGTCAAGATATCTTAGATGTTTTGGCTCAAGTTGAAGTTAATATTGACTATCCAGAATACGACGATGTGGAAACACTAACCACTAAGATGTTACGTGAAAAAGCAATTGAAGTTAAGAAGAGTATTCAACAATTGTTAACAACTGCTAAGCAAGGAAAAGTTTTACGTGAAGGCTTGGCAACTGCAATTGTAGGGCGACCAAATGTTGGGAAATCTAGTCTATTGAATCATTTACTTCATGAAGACAAAGCAATCGTAACAGATATTGCTGGAACAACACGTGATGTAATCGAGGAATATGTTAATGTAAGAGGTGTTCCTTTGAAATTGATTGATACAGCTGGAATCCGAGAAACTGAAGATAAAGTTGAAAGGATAGGGGTTGAACGTTCCAGAAAGGCAATCGAACAAGCTGATTTAGTTATGTTAGTTTTAAATGCTAGTGAAGAGTTAACTGATGAAGATAAAGAATTAATTCAGGCTACGAGTGGTAAAAAGAGAATTGTTATCTTAAATAAGACAGATTTACCACAAAAGCTTAATATGGATGAAGTGCGTGAATTAGTGCCAGAAGATGAACTTATTACGACATCTGTTTTAAAGAAAACAGGGGTAGATAAGTTAGAAGAAAAGATTGCAGAACTGTTCTTCGGTGGAATAGAGAATTCACAATCTACAATTATGGTAACCAATGCTCGTCATATCGCTTTATTAAATCAAGCAGAAGATTCTTTAGATGCAGTTTTACAAGGATTAGATTCAGGAATGCCAGTTGACTTATGCCAAATTGACATGACAAATGCCTGGGATGAACTAGGCGAAATTACGGGCGATTCTTACCAAGATGAATTATTAACACAGTTGTTTAGTCAGTTCTGTCTAGGAAAATAAGAAAAAGAACAAAGAGGGAAATCATGGAATTCGGAAAAAGATATAAAGCTAAAGACTATGATGTAATTGTTGTTGGGGCAGGACATGCCGGATGTGAGGCAGCCTTAGCTTCAGCTAGAATGGGTAATGAAACTTTATTAATTACGATTAACCTTGAAATGGTTGCATTTATGCCATGTAATCCATCTATTGGTGGACCAGCTAAAGGTATTGTAGTTAGAGAAATTGATGCCATGGGTGGCGAAATGGGACGTAATATTGATAAGACTTACGTTCAAATGAGAATGTTGAATACAGGTAAGGGGCCTGCTGTACGTGCTTTAAGAGCCCAAGCTGACAAGCGTCAATATTCTATTGAAATGAAACATACAATTGAACAAACACCACATTTAACTTTGCGTCAAGGAATTGTTGATGACTTGATTATTGAAGATGGTGAAGTTAAAGGTGTAGTAACCAATACTGGTGCTTGCTATGGTGCGAAATCAGTAGTTTTAACAACTGGTACAGCTGCTCGTGGAAAGATTATCATTGGTGAATTAATGTATTCTTCTGGTCCAAACAATACTCAGCCAGCTTTAGAACTATCTAAGAACTTAGCTAAATTAGGATTTGAATTGAAGAGATTTAAGACAGGTACTCCACCTCGTGTCGATGGAAATACTATTGATTACGACAAGACTGAAGAACAACCAGGTGACGTGGAACCTAACCACTTTAGTTATGAATCTAAGGATGAAGATTACTTAAAAGTTAAGGATCAATTATCATGTTGGTTAACATATACTAACGAATATACACATAAAATTATTCAAGATAATTTAGACAGAGCACCAATGTTTACTGGCGTTATTGAAGGGGTTGGACCTCGTTACTGTCCATCAATCGAAGACAAGATTGTACGTTTTTCTGACAAACCTCGTCATCAATTGTTCTTGGAACCTGAAGGACGTAATACCGATGAATACTATGTTCAAGGTTTATCAACATCTTTACCAGAAGAAGTTCAACAAGAAATGGTACATTCTATTGATGGCTTAGAACATGCTGAAATGATGCGTCCAGGTTATGCAATTGAATATGATGTTGTTTCACCATATCAACTAAGACCAACATTGGAAACTAAGTTGATCAAGGGACTATACACAGCTGGACAAACTAACGGTACTTCTGGTTATGAAGAAGCTGCAGGTCAAGGCTTTATTGCTGGTGTAAATGCTGGTCGTCGTGCTAAGGGACTAGAAGAAATCACTTTGAAACGTAGCGATGCTTACATCGGTGTTATGATTGATGATTTGGTAACAAAAGGAACAAACGAACCTTATCGTCTTCTAACTTCACGTGCAGAATATCGTTTAATTTTGCGTCATGATAATGCAGATTTACGTTTAACAGAATTAGGTCATGAAATTGGTTTGATTTCGGATGAACGCTATGCTGCTTTTGAAGAAAAGAAAGCACAAATTGAAGCTGAAAAGCAAAGACTATCAAAGATTAGAATTAAGCCAAATGCTGAAGTTAATGCCTTTGTGGAAGCTCATGGTGATCGTGAATTAAAAGATGGTGTGCTAGCAACTGAATTCTTAAGAAGACCTTATGTAACTTATCAAGATCTATTGAAATTCATCCCAGCACCTGCTGAACCATTAGATAGACGTGTAATTGAACAAATTGAAATACAATTCAAGTACGAAGGATATATCAAGAAAGAATATGCTAAAGTTGAAAAACTAAAGCGTATGGAAGCTAAGAAAATTCCAGCAAGAATTAATTACTCTCGTATTGAAGGAATTGCTACTGAAGCTCAACAAAAATTAGCTAAGATTCAACCTGAAACATTAGCACAAGCTGGACGTATCTCAGGGGTAAATCCAGCTGACTTGTCCATTTTAGCTGTTTATATTGAACAAGGAAAGATTGCTAGAGTCGACGATTAGCATAAATTTACTTTTTCTTATACATTTTGAAAAAATTTGTCGAGAAAATTCATATTTTCTTCATAATTAAAAGGTATTATATAAACATAAGCTAATGATAAATTAACCCCATTTATTATTAGACTTTTTCATTTTTTCTCATACCTTATAGTTTTCTCCCCCAATTAAATAAAACTATAAGGTGATATAACATATAACTCCTTTTTCTCCATGGTTTTTCTGTTGTTGACCATGGAGTTTTTTTATATATAAGAATTTATTTTTTATTGAAAATGAGCTAGATAAATTTACCTAAAAATAACAAAAAAGTTCTATACCAATACGTCGGTATAAAACTTTTTTTATTGATATTAGTAAGTTTCGTTATCTAAATAATGATTGTAATACTCAACCTTAATATCATCTTTTGAAACAATTAATTTAGTAACTGAACCATTTCTAGGTCCAAGTTCAGCTGCTCCCAATTCTGGGGCAAAACGATCTACAATACTTCTAATTGTAATACTGTGACTAACAAGAAGAATGTTTTCACCATCTTGGCGATGACGACGAAGATGATCAAAGCCAGCATTGATTCTAGCCCAGTATTGTTCATCTGTTTCTGCATCTTTGAATGGGTCAATTTCATTTAAAAAGTCGCGAGTTTTACCTAAACTATAGTTTGCAATAAGTTCGTTATATGAACGATAGCCACCATGTTGAGCACCTAACATTGTCCAAACTTGTGAAGAGTCATTGCCTTCAAAATAACCAAAGCTTTGTTCACGGAAATTGCGAATTTCTTTAGGTGTAATATCATTGGATGCAATGTTTTCTTCAAGAATATAACGACATGTTCTCATAGCACGAGTTGTATCTGAATGATATGCATGATCAAAATTGATATGAGCTAGATGACGTCCAGCACTATGAGCATCTTCCATTCCCTTAGGAGTTAGTGGGGAATCGCACCAACCTTGGAGACGGTTATACTTATTTAAAAATGTTTGTCCATGACGAACCATGTAAATTGTAAATGCCATTGAATACAAAACCTTTCTCTAAATTTAATCTATTATAAATTTTAACATAGAAAAACTAGTTTAGGTCCAATTTATTATCTGAATATTTTTGACCTAGGTAAACAGTTAAAAATGACAATAAGATTAATACGATGATGCAAGTAAGACTAGCTTCAATACCGAAAGCACCACCATTTAACCAAAGATGGTGAGGTACAGAAGTAGACTTAAATAATAGTTCTGTCCCACTAATTCCAGAAACTGGAGTACCAAAGAATGGGCCTTCAGCAAAATTCCAAGCACCATGGAGAGCACCACATAGCCAAAGATCACCTGTATAAAAACGAAGCAAGGCTGTTAGAATACCGAATGCAAGCAGACCGACGAACCCTTCGAACGAAACACCAGCATTTCCTAAGTGACCACTTGCAAAGAAGAGGGCACTAAGAGCAATTGCCCAAAATACACCTAATTTTTCAGTAATCCTTCCTTGAACATAACCACGACAAACAATTTCTTCGGTAGTTCCTTGGATGAGAAATCCAATAAGCATTAATACAAATAAAACAATATTTTTACTTGACCATACAATCTTAGTAGTAAAACCTCCACCAAAAACAGCAATGGCGAAAATTATAGCAAAAGCTAGAAAACCTATGAGGTATCCTATGCCAAATTTTTGAGCAATTTTATCTTTCTTAAATGGCATAACAATATCAAGTGCATCTAAATTATTTTTAGCACGATAATAAATAAAGAGATAGATAGGAACAATAATCTCACCTATTAAAGTGATAGTTAGAAATACAGGAGTATCAGTGGAAGTACCAGGATTTGATGTGGAACTGTATCCCATGACAAAACCTCCTGGAATACTTGCTAAACTCAAAAGTAAGAAAGCAAGTAATAATGTCTTAATGACAAATAATGTTTTTTTCATAAAAGCACCCTTTTCCTTTAAAGATATTACAAGTATACATTAATTATTAACTATAAACAAAATTTGATTAATAAAAAAGAATTGACTTGGAGTTAACTCAAAGGTGTATGTTAGTGATGAAGGGAAGGATGGCATATGACTAAAAGTTTAGTGATATATTTTTCAATGACAAATAATACTAAAAAAGTAGCAGAGATGATTGCCCAAGAACTAGGTGCTGATACATATCGCATTCAAGCTAAGCAACCATATACTTCTGAAGATTTGAATTGGCATAACAATAATAGTCGTGCTAATCGCGAACAAGAAGATAATAATAGTCGTCCGGAATTTGCAGGACAACTTCCAGATCTTACAAAATACGATAGAATCCTTATTGGACATCCTACGTGGTGGGGAATTCCTCCACGTATAATTAATACTGTAATTGAAAAGCTTGATTTGAGTGGAAAAGAAATCGCAACCTTTTCTACATCAGGTGGGTCGACTTATGACCAAGCACAGAAAGTAATGAATGAGTTAATCGGATCCGATATTAAGCCTGGCCGTGTTTTGAGTTCTAAAAAAGATGTTGAAAATTGGTTACGAGATATTAATTTTAATCATGTTGCAATTACTAAAGGTAACAGTGAATGGCTTGAACCTGTTAGCGATGAAGAATATAACAAATTAGGATAGGGGAAAATAAAATGGTTGAAAAACAAACTGCTGGACGCGATAATTTAGGAGATTTTGCACCTAAATTTGCGGAATTAAATGATGATGTATTATTTGGACAAGTGTGGTCACGTGAAGATAAGTTAAGTCCAAGGGATAGAAGTTTCTTAACAGTAACTGCTTTAATTTCTCAAGGTGCTTTTGAACAATTAAAATATCATATGAATAAAGCAAAAGAAAATGGCATCACAAAAGAAGAAATTTCTGAAATTATAACTCAATTAGCATTTTATGTAGGTTGGCCTAAAGCTTGGTCAGCATTTGGAATTGCTAAGGAAATTTGGAAGTAAAAGACTAAATGATTTAGAAAAATATCACTATATCAAAAATATATAGTGGTATTTTTTTATTAATTTCAAATTTAGTGTTGACATTATATCCTGTATCACATATTATTATGACATAATAATTAGAAATAGCTAAGAAAAGATGAGTAATTAATGTGAGTATCACTAAAGAGAGTCGTGAATGGTGAGATGCGATGTGTTGAAAGCTTAATGAAGATGGTCTTGGAGCTAGATTATCTGTGAGCCATGGCAAGCAGATAACAGGGGTCGCCTGTTATAGCGAACGAGTATAGCTTGTACAGTGTACTTAGTGAGGATATTACTGTGAGGTAGTATCGAATAATGGGTGGTAACACGTGAATTAGATGATAACACGTCCCTAGAATGACAAAAGTTGTTCTAGGGGCGTTTTTTTATGCCAAAAAAGAAGATAGGAGAGATTTTTAT
Source organism: Ligilactobacillus sp. UO.C109 (assembly GCF_026847815.1). Lineage (NCBI taxonomy): Bacteria > Bacillati > Bacillota > Bacilli > Lactobacillales > Lactobacillaceae > Ligilactobacillus > Ligilactobacillus sp. UO.C109. The sequence continues at coordinate 66,599 of NZ_JAPSFH010000004.1, forward strand.
GACAAAAGATGTATTACATTACGATACTGTAGGAAGTTTTTTAAGACCAGAAAAATTAAAGCAAGCTCGACAAGAATTTTTAGAAAATAAAATTTCAAGAGAAAAATTAAAACTTGTTGAGAACGAGGCAATTGCTGATTTAGTTGAGAAGGAAAAGCAACTTGGATTAAAAGTAGTAACTGATGGTGAGTTTAGAAGAAGTTATTGGCATCTAGATACTTTTTGGGGATTTGGTGGGATTGAACATACCATTCCAGAACATGGATACTTTTTCCATGGTGAAGAAACAAGAGCAGATTCAGCAACAGTTTCAGGAAAAATTCATTATGTAGAAAATCATCCTGATGTACAAGCATTTTCATATCTAAAAGAATTAATTAAGGATGATGATGACGTAACTGCACGTCAAAGTATCCCAGCTCCAGCGCAATTATACGTAGAACTTTTCAGAGATGAGCATAATAAGAAAATTACAAATGAGTTTTACCCAGATCACAAAAAATTAGTGGCAGACATCTCTAAAGCTTATCGTGAGTTAATTCTTGATTTGTATAACCATGGTTGTCGTGATATTAAACTCGATGATTGTACTTGGGGAGTTATCGTTGATGACGATTTTTGGAATGTTTTCTCAGAAGACGGAAAGTATACAAGAGATGGTTTACAAGATTTATATCTTGAATTAAATAATGGTGCTTTAGTAGATCTGCCAGAAGATTTAAGAATAACGACACACATTTGTCGTGGAAACTATCATTCGACTTGGGCATCTAAGGGAGGTTATGAACCAGTTGCAGCACATGTTTTTGCTAAAGAAAATGTTGACGCATTTTATTTGGAGTTTGATGATGAACGATCTGGAGGCTTCGAGCCATTGAGATTTGTTCCAAAAGGTAAAGAGGTAGTCTTAGGAATTATTACAAGTAAGAAACCAGAATTAGAAGATAAAGAAGAATTGAAGCAAAGAATCAAAGAAGCTGCTAAGTATGTTGATTTAGAAAATCTAGCTTTAAGTACACAATGTGGATTTGCTTCAACAGAAGAAGGAAACAAGCTAACAGAAGAAGATCAAGAAGCGAAAATCAAGTTAGTAATAGAAACGGCTAAAGAAGTTTGGAAATAATCTAGAAATTTAAAGATTGCTAAGTATTTTACATATAAGGAGACGGATATTATGAGAAGAAAAGGTTTATTAGGATTTATTGCAGTAATTATTGTGATTGCAGTAGCAGCATTTTTCACTTTTGGTCATAAAAAGACTGAAGCTAAGAAAACAGTGACAGTAGGTGTAGTTGGACAAACTAATCAAGATGAAAAAATTTGGAATCAAGTAAAGAAAACAGCTAAAGAAAAATATGGAGTAACAGTTAAAATTAAAAACTTTACAGATTATAATCAGCCAAATAAAGCTCTACAAAATGGCGAAATAGATTTGAATAGTTTTCAACACAAAGCTTTCCTAAATGCGTGGAATAAAGCCAATAAAGGTACCTTAGTTCCAATTGGAAATACAGTTATTGCACCAATCAGATTATATTCCTACAAATACAAAAATATTAATGAGTTACCAAAGAATGCAACAATTGCTGTTCCTAACGATGCATCAAATGAAAGTAGAGCATTGTACGTATTAAAGAATGCGGGATTAATTAGTTTCAAGAAAGGAACTGGAAAATTAGCAACAATTGCTGACATTGAAAAAAATCCAAAGAATTTAACAATTAAAGAATTAGGTGCTGAACAAACAGCTCGTTCTCTAAATGACGTAGATGCCGCTGTAGTAAATAATACTTACGCTATTCTAGCAAAATTAGGTGATAAACAAACAATTTATACTGAACCATTAAATAAAGATTCAGAACAATGGATTAATGTCATCGTAGCTAATAAGAAAGACAAGGATAACGAAGCATATAAAGCAGTGGTTAAATCTTATCAAACAGATGCTGTAAAGAAATTAATCCACAAAGCTTATGGTAACAGTGAAGTTACAGCTTGGAATTTAAAACTAAAATAGAAGTAAAGGGGACTATGATGTATGACGGATATTATTACATTAGAAAATATAGATGTCACATTTAAACAAGGAAAGCAAATCGTTAATGCTGTTAAGAATGTCAATTTAAATGTTGAAAAGGGAGATGTTTTTGGAGTAGTAGGTTATTCAGGTGCTGGTAAATCCACATTAGTACGTACAATTAATCTACTTCAAAAGCCAACTTCAGGAACTGTAAAAGTGAATGGAACATTGTTATTTGCGGATAATAAGCAACAAATTAGTAACAAAGAACTTCAAAAGCAAAGACGAAGCATAGGAATGATATTTCAACATTTTAATCTTCTAAATGAAACAACAGTAGTAGATAACGTAGCTTTTGCCTTACGTCATAGTTCTTTATCCGATAAAGAAATTGAAGAAAAAGCTTTAAACTTATTGAAACTAGTAGGATTAGAAGATAAAGCAAAATTTTATCCGATTCAATTATCTGGTGGGGAACAGCAAAGAGTAGCAATTGCAAGAGCTTTGGCAAATGATCCCGAAATATTGATTTCTGATGAATCAACTTCTGCGTTAGATCCACGAACGACAAATCAGATTTTAGATCTTTTAAAAGAACTCAATGCAAAATTAGGTTTGACCATAGTTTTGATTACCCACGAAATGGATGCTGTAAAAAGAATAGCTAATAAAATAGCCATTATGGAACATGGAGTGATAATTGAAAAAGGGAAATTGCGCGATGTATATCTTCGTCCTAAAGAAGAATTAAGTCGACAATTTGTGGGAGGATCACTCGCAGCTATCGAAACTTTGAAGGCATTCAATTTGGGTAACCTATCACCTAATCAAAAATTATTTCAACTTGTCTTTTCTGCAGCAAATGTTACAAAGTCAATAATTCTTGAATTGTATAAAGAGTTAGGATTAGACGTGTCAATGTTGTACGGAAATATTGAAGTTTTAGAGAGTGAACCTGTAGGAACTATGTTTATTTTGGCTAAGGGAGAACCGGATAAACTCGATAAGGTTGCAGATTATTTGAAAAAAGAAAATGTTGAAGTAACAAGAATTGATGAACGGGGGATTTGGAATGACTAGTATTATTGAAAAATATTTACCCAATGTAGCAAACTTGGGCTGGACTGGTGATAGTGGTTGGTGGACTTCAATTATTCAAACACTTTATATGACTTTATGGCCTGCAATTTTTGGTGGGATTTTAGGATTGATTTTTGGAATTATCTTAGTAGTAACTAAGCCCAAAGGAATTTTAGAAAGCAAGCTCTGGTTTAGTATCTGTGATAAATTAGTTTCACTATTTAGAGCTGTTCCATTCATTATTTTACTAGCTGTTATTGCCCCAGTGACTAAACTAATTGTTGGTACACAAATTGGAACAACGGCAGCAATTGTTCCTTTATCACTGGGAGTTTTTCCATTCTATGCTCGACAAGTTCAAGTAGCATTAGAAAGTGTAAATAATGGTAAAGTTGAAGCAGCACAGGCCTTAGGAGCAACTAATACAGACATTATCCTAGATGTATACCTTCGAGAAGCGCGATCAGAACTCGTTAGAATTTCAACAGTAACTCTTATCAGTTTAGTTGGTTTAACAGCGATGGCTGGTGCGATTGGTGCTGGAGGTTTAGGTAATACGGCTATTTCTTATGGATATAATCGTTTCAATAACGACATAACTATTGTAGCGACATTATTAGTTCTATTGATAGTTATAGTAATCCAATTAGTAGGAGATTTTTTAGCAAACATATTAAATCATCAAAAGAGATAGTTTTCAAAATTAGATAAAATCTAAGAATCGAGGCTAAAATTATGGAAGAAAAAGAAAAGATTAAAATTTTGCAGGATTTAATCCAAATTAATTCAGTTAATGGAAATGAATTAGAAGTAGCAGAATATTTACACAAGCTTTTTGCAAAATCAAATTTAGAATCGAAGGTTGATGAATTTGGTGATAGAAGAGCTAATTTAGTACTAGATGTTGGACAAGGCGAAAAAGTACTAGGACTTACAGGACATATGGATACTGTTGCATTAGGAAATGAAGATAAATGGAGCTATCCCCCATTAGAAGCTAAAATTGATGGTGACAGATTATATGGACGTGGAGCAGCTGATATGAAGAGCGGCTTGGCAGCTTTAGCAATAGCAATTATTGAATTATCAGATTTGGGAAAAATACCAGGACATATTAGATTTATTGCAACTGCTGGCGAAGAGTATGGTACACCAGGAGCTAACAGGCTAAGAGATTTAGGAGTAGCTAAAGATCTGGATGCATTAGTTGTAGGTGAAGCAACTAATGGAGATATAATATATGCACATTCTGGGAGTTTCAATTATCGTATCGTAAGTCATGGAAAATCTGTTCATTCATCAACACCAGAATTGGGAAATAATGCATTAGATGCTTTAGTTGATTTTGCTGCTATAGAACGTACACTTTTTGATGATGTTCCTCGCGACCCATATTTAGGTGAACTAAAACATAGTGTAACTATTTTAAATGTGGGTGAACAAGTTAACACAATTCCTGATGAAGGGGAACTTTATGGAAATATTCGTCCAACTAGTGCTTTTAATAATAAACAAATAGTTGAACGTTTAAAATCAGCGGTAGATGAAGTGAATGATAAAAATAGGGCTAAACTCACTTTTGAATTAATTCATGACTGGTATCCTGTTGTTTCAAATCCAGAAGATGATTTTGTACAGACAGCATTAACTGTTAGTCAAGAAGTATTCTCTAATTATGTTGAAGGTAAGCAACCAGAATTGATAACAATGAATGGGGCTACTGATGCATCTGTTTTTGTAAAAGATAACACTAATTTACCTGTTATAATTTTAGGACCTGGTGAAAGTAATGTAAGTCATCAGATCGATGAATATACAACAATTTCTAGTTATTTAGCATTGGTAGAAATTTACAAACAAATAATATTGAGATATTTTGAATAAAATAAGGGTTGGAAAAGATAATTGTCGCCTTTTCCAACCCTTAATTATTATTTATTGAAATTCAATAACATCGTCAACACTATAACGAGTAGATTTAATGTCAGTGGATTGACTGTCTGCTTTACCAACAGCAATTGCCATAACTGGGACATAACGTTCTGGATCTAGCCCTAAAGCAGTAGCAGCTTTTTTAGCATCATATCCAGCAATTGGATTAGTGTCGTAGCCATGAGCACGAGCAGCTAGCATGAATTGCATAGCAGCTAAAGAACTGTCAACCATAGCATCAGCAGTTAATAATTGTTTATCGGCATTTTCATACAATGGTAAGAAAGTATTAAGGATACGATCTAATTCTTCCTTACTAATTTGTTTTTGTTCGTAGATGTTTTCCCATAAAGCACGATATTTCTTAAAAGCTAGAGTATCACCGAAAAGCATTACAATAGCAGAAGATGTTTCTAACTGTGGTAAATTGAACTTCATGAAGAATGAACGTAATTTATCTTTTCCTTCTGGAGTATCAACTACGATGAAATGCCATGCTTGTAAGTTACATGCAGAAGGAGCCGTAATAGCATTGGCAACCATTTCTTTCAATTCTTCACGAGGAATTTTTACAGAAGTATCGAATTTACGTACTGAATGACGACCTAACATTACACTTTCGAAATCATTGTTTTTGAAATTAGTCATGATAATTCGCTTCCTTTGGTTCTATAATAGTGATCGTTTTCACATAATATTATATCACTAAAATAGTTATAGAAAAAAATTCAAAATGATAAAACTGTTTCTTTTTATTGCAAAATAAAAGAACTATAATACAAATGAAAACGTTTTAAAAGAATGGAGTGATTTTCATGAGTAGTTTTGTTGCTAATGAGGAAGAGATAAGAAACTTTCTTTGTCGTCCTAACATGAAGAAGCAAGATGGAATAATGTTTGCCTATGTAACTTCAGCTGAGAGGTTAGCTGAAGTGGTGCCTAAACCTTTGAAAGTTGTAGCACCTGTCATCATGGGCTACGTCACCCATATGGGAGATCCAACTTTTGCTGCTCCATATGATGAAGCTGTATTGTATGCGTTTGTTAGTTATCAAGATAAGATAATGGGAGCCTACCCATTTGTCTTATATCTAAGTGGTGAAGGTGCAGAGGAGGCGATGATTGCCGGTCGCGAAGGCGCATGTATGCCTAAGAAATTGGCAGATGATATTAAAATAGAAAAATTAGAAAATAAAGTACAAGCTAAAATAATCAGACATGGTACAGAAATTTTGAACTTAAAGTGGGAAGCTGGAGTGCCTAATGATATTGAAACAGTTAAGAAAATGTTTGGTAGCCAAGTGAAATTAGGTGAACCATCAGAAATGGCAAGTTTCTTCATTAATTACGATATTGAACAACAAGATGATGGATCTAATAAGTTTGTAAATACTGAGTTAATTGCAACTCAAAGTACAGGCTTAACTACTGATATGGAAATTGGAAAAATAGATATGAAACTTACTTCCAGCGAAGATGATCCTTTGGCTGAATTAGAAGTACTTAAGCCAGTTGGTGGCGCACATTACAAGATGGACTATTCTGTTATGCATAAGACTCTAAAGCTAGACTCTCTTAATCCAGAAGAAATTGCTCCATACTTGATTACTGGACACTACGATAGAACTTTCGTAACTAAGCAAGATTAACGAGAAGGTGTAGATTATGAGTTTTAAGAAAATTACAATTGCCGGAGCAGGTACATTAGGTAGTCAAATTGCATTTCAAGCCGCATTTTATGGATTTACAGTATCTATCTGGAATCCGCATCCAGATCGTGCAATTAGAAGATTGAATAAAGTTCAGAAAATGTATAAACAAGAAATGGGGATTACGGATAGTGATGTAAAAAGAGCGATGAAGAATATTGTTGAGATTACTAATGATATGGAAATCGCTACTAAAAATACAGAATATGTGATTGAATCAGTTCCAGAAAATCTAGAAATAAAAGGGATTTTCTATCAAAAGATGTGTCAGGTACTACCAAAAGATGTAATTTTAGCAAGTAATAGTTCAACTTTGGTTCCTAGTCAGTTAGTAAAATTTGTTGATAGACCAGAAAAGTTTTTGCATATGCATTTTGCAAATCACATCTGGAAATTCAATACTTCTGAAATTGTGGGCAATGAAAAAACGGATAAAGAAGTTATTGATAAAGTGGTAGAATTCGCTAAAGAAATCAATATGTTACCAATTGTTTTAAAGAAAGAACAATCTGGATATATAATGAATTCTCTATCGGTACCATACCTAAATGCAGCTCTAGGATTGTGGGCTAAAGGGGTTGCAGATCCAATGACAATTGATAAAGATTGGATGAAAGCTACAGGTTCGCCGATGGGACCATTCATGTCACTGGATGCAATTGGATTAAGAACAACATATGCAATATTTAATGCACATGCTGAAGATGCAGCAGCTAAAGCAATTGCTGATAAATTGAAGCAAATGATTGATGAAGGTCATTACGGCATTGAAGCTGGCGAAGGATTTTATAAATATCCACATCCAGCCTATGAGTCAGCAGATTTTTTGAAAGTTTAAAAGCACAAAAATAGTATCAGAGAAGGATATATTATCACTTCTTCTGATACTATTTTTCTAATCTTCATCTTCTTGCTTTTCAGCAGCTAAACCAGCTAAGTTCAAAATGTTCCAAGGTTTATCGAAACCAGGTTGGAAGAAGAAATCTTCATAAGCTAGATCATAAATTGTTTGCTTAGTTTTAATTGCAAGTGAGATAACATTGATATAAGCTGTTAAGTCATGCTTGGAAAGAATTTGACCACCTAAAATAGCTTTTGTATCTGGATCATAAGTCAATTTGAACCAAACATGAGCATTTTCTTCTTTAGGAACAAAGTCCATTCTGAAATCATCTTCGACTACTACTGAACGTACTTGCTTACCTAATTTTTGAGCATTTGTGGCATTCAATCCACTTGAAGCAAATTTATAATCAAATACTGATAATGCAGAAGTTCCTTGTACTCCAGGGAAAGGATGGAGAGGAGCTTCTAAATTCTTAACCGCAAATCTACCTTGCTTACGAGCATTAGTTGCTAAAGCGATGTTCAATAAAGTATTTCCTGGATTGTATTTAAGTAATGTTGCATCGCCAACTACAAATACATCATCCGCGCTTGAACGCATAAAGTTATCAGTCTTAACGATTCCATTTGGATACATTGCAAGTTCGCCTTTCAGCCAAGCTGTATTTGGTTTAACACCAGCAGCAACAATAACTAAATCTGCAGGATATTCACCCTTATCAGTTTTCACACCAGTAACGGTATTTTCGCCTAAATATTCTTGAACGAGTTGATTGCCATGAACGTGTACATTGTTTTGAGTAAGTTCAGGTTCAATTACGTCAGTCAATTCTTTATCAAGATATGTAGCTAATGGTCGTGGTAACATATCTAAGACTTCAACCGATTTACCTGCTTTGGCAAATACTTCGGCAGCTTCGATACCAATATATCCACTTCCGATAACAACAACATTTTTAACATTGTTATCAAGAACTTTTTCTTTAAGTTTAACTGCCCAATCATGGCCACGCATATAGTAGACGTTTTCAAGATTTTTACCAGGAACGTTTAATTCCATTGGAACAGCACCAGGACTGAGAATTAGTTTATCATAACTTTCAGTTCTAACTTCACCTGTTTGTAAATCCTTAACTTCGATTTTGTGGTCTGCACTATGTAAGGCAATTACTTGTGTTTGTTCGAACAAACTTACACCACGACTTCGAATGGCTTCAGGAGTCATATAACGTACTTTATCAGCACTATCAACTTTGCCTTCCAAAAATAGCTGCATACCACAAGATAGGAATGAAAGGAAGTCGCCTTGTTCATACCATTGGATTTCTGCGTCAGGATAATCTTTTAATAAACCTTCAACCGCTTCATAACCACCGTGTGATGAACCTACAACAATAACTTTCATGTAATCATCTTCCTTCAAAATATATTTTACACTATTTAATTATAGAACGTTTTCACAATATTTCAAGTTAAATTTTGCACAAAGTATTATTTTTTTTGAATCAAATCAATTTGCTACGATTCCATAATCGAATCACAAAATATGACGCGATTATAGAAATCGAGTCATAAAATCTGACTCGATTTGATAAATCGTTGCAAATTCTCCATCTAATTCTTTTGGTAATTTCTAAATTTTGGTTTTACAATAAGAGAGTAGAGATAGATCAAATACAATGAGGTAGAGTAGAGATGGCAAATAAAATACTAAAAATAGGTACTACTTCAACAACTGAAGAATACGTACCATTACCATGGCTTGCTAGCAATGTTTATAGTGGAATTACAGCAGCCGAATTAGCAGCTTTTGTGTTGCCTAAAGCAGATGAAGTTGCTTATCAAAAAGCTCAAGAATTAATGGCAAAAGACGGATTGCAGGTTCCGGTAATTTTAGTAGATGCTGGTGAAAGTTTGTCGAAAGAAGAACTTCAAAATAAGGTAGCACAAGCAGCACAACAATATGAAGCAGAAAATGTACCTGGATTTTTGCGTGATTTAATCAATTTTGCTGATGAAAAACCAGTCAGTTATACAACTCCAGGACATCACAATGGACAATTTTATGAAAAACATCCAGCTGGTGTAGTATTCAAAAAGTTCTTTGGAGATAATATGTTACGAGCTGATGTGAGTGACACAGTGGCAGAATTAGGCGACACCTTAACTCATGGTGGGACTCCACTTGATTCTGAACAAGAGGCAGCACAAGCATTCAATGCTGATAAAGTTTACTATGTAACAAACGGAACAACCAGTTCAAATACAATTTGCGCAAATGCTGTTTTATCAGAGGGAGACTTGGTCTTATTTGATAGAAATAATCATAAATCTTTATACAATAGTGCACTTATTATGACTGGAGCTAAACCTGTATATCTTCCAACAAGTCGTAATCCTTTGGGACTAATTGGTCCGGTAATTAGCGATGACTTAGATGAAGAAAAAATTAGAGCTGAAATTGCCAAAGTTGATCCAGAAAGAGCTAAAGCTAAAAGACCATTTAGAATGGCAGTTTTACAACTCGAAACATTTGACGGTGTTTTCTATAATGCAAAGTGGCTATTAGATAAGATTGGCAAACTTTGTGACTATGTTCTCTTTGACTGTGCTTGGGGTGGTTACGAACAATTTGTAAATATCATGAAGCAACTATCACCACTACAATATAAATATACAGCTGATGATCCCGGAATTTTAGTTACACAATCTATTCATAAACAACAAGCAGGCTTAGCTCAAACTTCGCAAATTTTGAAGAAAGATGCACATATTAAAGGGCAAAAACGTTATGTAGACCATAAACATTTCAATAATGCTTATTTGAAATATGTAACAACTTCTTATTCCTATCCAATTTATGCATCATTGACAGTGAATACAGCTTTGGCTAAGGGTGAAGCACCTAAAAAATGGTGGGAAGAAGCTATGAGGAAGGGAATAAGATTTAGAAAAGCTTTGAATCGAAAATCTAAATTATTTAAGACCTTAAATGCCCAAGAAATAAATGAAAAGTCAGAACAAGAATTAATGGATAACCTATCTTACTGGAAGATGGAAGAAACAGATGATTGGCATGGATTTAAAGGAATAGCTAAGGATGAAGCAATTATCAGTCCATTAAAATTAACTGTGGTTTGTCCTGGAATTAACTTAGCAACTGGTAAATACGAAAAAACAGGAATACCTGGAAAAGTTATTGGAGAGTATTTAACAGAGAAGAGAGTAATTACATGTAAGTCTGATTTGTATTCAACATTATTCTTGCTAACTCCTGGAGAAAGAGATGCTGATTTAGAAGCACTGTTAACCTCATTTTTAGAATTTGAAGAATATTACTTGCGCGATGCACCATTGGAACAAGTATTACCACGATTGGTTAAACAAAATCCTGAACGTTATCAAGGATATACAATTAGACAACTTTGCCAAGAAATGCATGAATATTATGCTAAAAATAAAATCTACAAACTTCAACAAGATTTGTTTTTAAAGAAGACCTTCCAAGATTATGAAATGACACCTGCCGAAGCAGATAAGTTATTCATGAAGAATGAAGGAGAGTTAGTAGACTTAGATGAGATTGAAGGAAGAATAGCTCTTGAAGGTGCGCTACCATATCCACCAGGAGTATTTATTGTAGCTCCAGGTGAAAAATGGCAAAAGATTGATGTGTATTACTTTAAGATTCTAATGGGGGCCATTGATAAATTCCCTGGGTTTGATCCAGAAATTCAAGGTGTGTATTTGAATAAAGATACTGGGGTAACAAAGGCTCAAGGATTTGTGTTATAGTGAATAAAAAGCGACATTTTTGTGTCGCTTTTTATTTTATCGAATTGTTCTTAAACCTATTAATAATCATAAGCAGAACGATTTTTAATTTTGAAAGTAACGGTTTTATCATCTGCATATGGTCCTACCTCTGTGTTAAGAAGGTAGTCTAAAAATCCAGAATTAAGATGGACTTTATCTCTATCCAAAGTTAGAAATCTAACATCATGTGTTTCAAAACCCTTGTTTCTCTCTTTTTCTATGCTTTTGATAGCTTCAGCGTTAACTTTATTGTCATCAGCTAACTTTTTAGCTTCTGTTGCTGTTAATATCTCTATTGGTAAAGAAGAGGTAATTTTATTTTGCTTAGGTGTGGTAAAGTCGATATTTAGTTTTACCATAGTGCCTTCGATAGATTTTATTACATAACCATTGTGTTCCTTTATTTCAGTAGTAAAACCTAGTTTTTCTAGTAATGCTGCAATTTGTGTAGCTATTGAATCAAAACAATAAATAAAGGTTGAAGCCTCACCTCTATCGGCATCTAAGCATATATTATTTGCAGCATAATTTAAAATTGCTAAATCTATATGGCTTGTTTCCATTGTAACTACTCCTTTCTTACTTCAAAATTAAGCAACTTAATATTATCACTTTGCTGGAATTTTCCAAGCAAAAATAAATTTATTAATTAGTTGGGCTAATTTAAACATTTACATTAAATTAAATTTTTTCTTAGATTTTTCTCATATATCTGTTGACAAATGAGAAAAAGCACGTTACTATCTAAGTACAAATTGAATAAGATATAATAAACGATGATGAGAAGAGATCTGACAGAAGTATTATAAGAGAGCTTCGTAAGGTGAAAGGAAGCATATGGAGTCAGTGAGAATGGGCTCGGAGTTAGAGTAAATGGTGCAAGCCATTACTCCGTTAGAATACGATATAATTTAAGCTATTAAGCTAGTGAGGTTGTTTTAATTAACAACGAACTAAGGTGGTACCGCGGTTTTCGCCCTTATATTTGGGTGAGAACCGCTTTTTTATTTTTAGAGAAGGGGTTGATAGGAGATGGTTGATACACCAGCAATTAAGTTTGAAAACATCTCAAAGACATTCCAAACGGCTGATAATGAAGTCAAGGCTGTACAGAATGTAAATCTTGAAATCAAATCCGGTGAAGTATTTGGAATTGTCGGCTTTTCTGGAGCAGGGAAAAGTACATTAGTTAGAATGTTAAATGGATTAGAAAAACCAACGGAAGGTAAAATTCTTATTCATGGTAAGCGAGTAGATAATCTTGCCGGAAGAGACTTGCGTGAACAAAGAAAGAAAATCGGAATCATTTTCCAACATTTCAATTTACTTTGGTCACGAACAGTTTTGGAAAATATTACTTTTCCGTTAGAGATTGCAGGAGTTCCTAAGAGCAAAAGAATTGATAAAGCTAAGAAATTAGCAGAATTAGTAGGATTGGGCGATAGATTACATGCATATCCTAATCAACTATCTGGGGGACAAAAGCAAAGAGTTGGCATTGCAAGAGCATTAGCTAATGATCCTGAAATTTTAATCTCAGATGAAGCTACTAGTGCTTTAGATCCACAGACTACCGAAGAAGTGTTGGATTTACTTGAAGATATCAATAGAAAGTTAAATCTAACAATTGTAATTATTACTCACGAAATGCATGTTATTAGACGTTTGGCTGATAAGGTGGCAGTAATGGAAACAGGTAAGGTTATTGAAGAAGGTCCTGTTTCAGAGGTATTTACTCATCCTCAACAAGACTTAACGAAACGTTTTGTTAATGCAGAAGTTGATACAAACAATACTCCTGATGTTAAGGAAGTTGTAAATCAACTTTTAGAAAAATATCCACATGGTCAATTAATAGAATTGAGATTCCATGGAGACCAAGTTCAATTACCAGTAGTTTCGGAATTGGTCAGACAATTTCCAGAAGTGCAGTTAAGTATCTTGGAAGGATCAATTCATCAGTTGGCCGACAAAGCTCGAACAATTGGAACGTTATTTGTTCAGTTAGTTGGTAGCGATGAAGATATTCAAGAAGCTTTGAAGTTCCTTGAAACTTTAAGAGTGGAAGTGAGGGTGATAAGTAATGAATAATCAAGGTATACAGTCATATTTCCAGTTTAAGAATGTTAACTGGCCAGATATGTGGAGTGCAACTTGGGAAACGATTTGGATGACAGTCGTATCAATCGCTATCGTCGCAATTTTAGGATTATTATTAGGTCTGCTATTATTTGAAACTTCAGGTAGTGATAAATTATCGGTTAAGATCTTGAATGTTATTGTTGGAGTATTTGTTAACATTTTCCGCTCAATCCCATTTATCATTTTAATCGTATTGTTACTACCATTGACACAAGTTTTGGTTGGCTCTATTACAGGAGCTAAGGCCGGAATTCCAGCTTTAGTTATCGGTGCGTCCCCAATGTATGCTCGTCTAGTTGAAATTGCGTTTCATGAAGTAGATAAGGGTGTTATTGAAGCAGCGGTAGCGATGGGAGCTAATAAGTGGCAAATCTTATATAAAGTTTTAATTCCTGAATCACTACCTGCACTAGTTTCAGGGATAACAGTTTCAACAATTGCGTTGATTGGTTATATTGCCATGGCTGGAGCAATCGGTGCTGGTGGTTTAGGACAACTTGCCTATACTGATGGGTTCCAATCCTACAACAATGCGATAACATTAGTCGCAACTGTAATTATCGTTTTAATCGTGTTTGTTTTCCAATGGTTAGGCGACTCAACAGTTAAGAAGATTGATAAACGTTAATTAAAGGATGTTAAACTCTACATCAAAAAGGTAGTTTATAGAAAAATAGAATTATGAGGTGAATGGATTATGAAGAAAAAAACAGTTTTTGGTTTAATTACATCAGTTGCAGCAGCTGCTTTCTTATTTACAGGCGTTTCTAAGGCAAATGCCGATACAACTTTAACAGTTGGGGCATCTCCAACTCCCCATGCTAAAATTTTGGAACATGTAAAGCCTGAATTAAAGAAGGAAGGCATCGATTTAAAGATTAAGAAGTATGACGACTACATTATTCCTAACAAGGCTTTGGCTAACAAGGAAATTGATGCTAACTACTTCCAACACACACCATTTTTAAATAACTGGAACAAGAAGAACAATGGTACATTAGTTTCAGCTGGTAATATTCACTTGGAACCAATCGGTGTATACTCCAAGAAGTACAAGAGTTTGAAGGATTTACCTAAGGGAGCAACGGTCAATGTTTCTTCCAACGTAGCTGACTACGGTCGTATTTTGACAATTTTTAAAGATGCAGGACTAATTACATTAAAGAAGGGTACAAATATTGAAACAGCTAACTTTAATGATATTGCTACAAACAAGAAACATTTGAAATTCAAGCACTCTTTTGAAGCTAAGTTAATGCCTCGTTTATACAAAGAAGGTAAGGATGCAGCTTATGTAATCAATGCTAACTATGCTGTACAAGCAGGTTTAAATCCTTCTAAAGATGCAATTGCTCTAGAAAAGAAGAGCTCTCCATATGCTAACATCATTGCTGTACGTAAAGCTGACAAGAACAAACCAGCTATTAAGAAGTTAGTAAAAGTATTACAATCTGATGATACACAAAATTGGATTAAAAAAGAATTTAAAGGTGGAGTACTTCCAGCTAAATAATATTAAGAACTATTAAAAATTACTGGATCTCAATTGATTGGGATCCAGTAATTTTTTTGCTTTTTTTTAAAAAAGTCGAATCTAGACACAGGACCAATTTTCTAATTTATACAAGTAAACGTTTGATTTGCATAAATTAGAAAATTGGTACTGTGTCCAAATATGGAAAATGGAATTATTTTAAAATTAATTTAGCTCTAAAACCACGACTAGCATAATAAGAATCTGCACCATTGTGATAAATGAAAGTTGTATCATAACGGCGATCACCAAAAATCGCACCACCATGTTGCCGAATACTATCAGGTGTAAGTAACCAACTTGAAGTTTTGAGATCGACTTCTTGGATATTTTGAAGTGAGCGATAGTCATCTTTAGTCAGAAGATTTACATTCCATTGCTTACAAACTTCACAAACACTAGAAATAGGTGGGAATTTTTTTCTATTAACACGAGCAGATTTGTCGTAACATAAGCTTCTGCGTTTTTTAGGAGATTCTTTACAAAAATCAATAAAAGCAATTTGGTTATTGATCTCAGTAACATCAGGTTCTCCCCCACTAGTTTCAAGATAGGATAAGCTAGAAATCTTCTCGGAATCATTTTCTAACAAAGATGCGATTTCATCCCATTTTATATTAGGATGACGATAAATATTTTTATTAAAACGATTTTCTAAAGTTTTAAATAAGTCATCTTTTGAGATTAAGTTATCAATAATTTTTTCCATAACAGTTTACCTATATTTTTTTTCTTGCTTTTCTAGTTGTTTCATACGTTTCTTATAGAAGTACGCAGTAAATACTATTGTTAATAATGCACATAATACAACAAAGTCAATGAAAAACATAACTAAAGTAATAACAGCACTAGCTTCACTAATGATTAACCATGCAGAAACTCCAATACAAATGAGGCTTAATATTAGTAAAATGCTAAAAGCGATAGTAGCTTTCTTTTTTAAGTTATCCATAATAAAAAATATCATCCTTTACAAACTTGATATGAGATATTATATCAAACTTATGAAGCAGTGCTATAATAGACAGTAAACAAACAAGAAAAATAATAAATGAATATGGTAAAATATAAATGAGTATATGGTGTGTGGTCTATTAATTTTTTATTAGTATTTGTGATTTTTTAGAACAAATAATAGTGAAAGGTGAATTTTTAAAATTCATTAGAGGGCGAGTTTATGTTAGGAAGGAAAAATATAAAATTAAGAAGAGAAAAATTTTATGATAAGAAGCAAGTTTATGGCTTGAAAAAGTTATCAATAGGGACAGTCTCTGTTCTTTTGGGAATGACATTTATTGTTTTTGATAATCACACAGTTTCTGCGAATACAACAGATGCCGTCCAAGAGTCTGAAAGTACAAATAGTAGTGCTACATCAATCCAAAAGAAGACGCTAACATTAAAAACAAGTGCGACTTCAACATCAGATGTAAGTACAGCAGATACAACATCTACCAGTTCAAGTACTACCAACAACGCAACAAGTAATGAAACAAATACAACTTCAACTGCTACAAGTACTGCTGCTACTTCTACTAGTGAAGAAAGTACAAGTAGTCAAAATAATCAAGTTTCTAATTATACAACTGTAGAACTAGAAAATAATGCAACTATGAATAGTGCAGAAAATCTTGATGAAAATAAAGCTACATCAAGCATGCAAAATGGAACACGACCAGTTACTATACCAACACATACTACAACCTCTTCAACAGATGTTAACGGCTTTATTTTGTCAATCAATCGTACAACTGTCGGTAATGATGGTGATGCTGGAAAGAATTTAAATATAGTATTAACGGGTACCTTCCAACCAGGGGATATCTATACTATTAAAGTTCCAGTAACTAGCTTTGGAATTGATGATAGTGCTTATACACCTGAAAGATTAGGTGGTCAGGCTGAAATTGTTAAGTCTGATGAAATCATTGATGGAGAAAAATACAAGGTATATAAAGTAATATCTAGTGGATCATATACAGTTACAGACGGACTTAGGATAGTAGTTCCAGATGGCAATAATTATGCTGGACAGCCTAATGTAAATTCTTCAAATCATTTGGATCCAAATGGTCCAATTAAGAGACAAATATTTTGGAGTTATCAAAATAGTGATGATCCAAGTAAGGTAATTAATAATTATCCACTGGAATTTACTTCAACTGTTCAAACCTCTATGGCCCCAACTATTCGTCAAGTTAAGCCAGATCCCAAATATGTAAAGAATTTACGAGTAGATACAAGATATGATTTTGAAATTGACATCAATCAACCTACAGGGGTAGGAGAAAATGGTTATGGTTCAAATAAGGTTAATAATACTCAAAACTTAGGAACAACAATTACAGTTCCAGTACCTGGCAATTTTCTCCTTGATCCTCAAGCAAGTATGGATGCTAGCAAGCTAGGATCTAACAGTGGCGTGACTTTCACTCAAGATAAAGCTGGCGGTGATGTAATTATTACAATTCCGGCTGGTTCAGGAAGTCAATTTTACCAGTACGATACAGGTTATCATTTAGTAGGTAAGTTTATACAAACAATAGAGCCATTTGGTAAAAGAGATTACAGTGCAAATGGATTAATTACTGTTGATCAAAAAATAAGAACTACTGATGGAGAAAAAGATTTAACCGCACAAGTTAATAATCCGTGGACAGTAACTTTAGTTGGTCCTAAATTTACTCCTCAAGACGGTCAATTTGAAGTAGTAATAGCTGGAAACAATATAGCTAAGCAATTTACTCAAAGTCAGCCAACTAGAGTCGTAAATTACTTTGGATTTCAAAATTCTACCGCTATTAGTTACACAAATAGTTTGCACATCGATGCAGCATTCCCAGATGGATTAGATGTAACTGGGGTAAAGACTCCTGGAATCAATAATACTATGCGTCCAGGAACCACATCATATGCATATAATATTGAAACTAAGAGTGGCAAAATTTTATCAGGTGTAGTTAATGCAGGAGAGACAATTCTTGTACCAACAGGTGAATACATTCTTAAAGTAGATATAATACCTAATTATGTAGAAGTAGGTGCCTCTACAAAATATGGCGGTGCTGTAGATAATATTATTAAAGATAATATCGGAAACAGACAAGCAGATGATCCAGATATTTTTGAAGCATTAGGGACATTATCAGATGCAATGAATACCATGGCAGTAATTCCGCCTGATACAGTATTAACGACTAAGTTAGCGGTATTTTCACCACAATTTAACAATAATACCTACTATACGTTAGCTGTCGATCAAAAAGTTCAAAGTTTGGATCAATTAAGAGCTTCAATTGGTGCATGGAGATATCAGGCTCAAACAATGTACAACCCTAAAAATACAGATCCTAACTATTATGGAAAGTTTGATACTCACTGGTATGGAACGGGATATACAACTGATAGAATCTATGAGCCTATTATTTATTATGTTTTGCCCAAGTATTTTTCCTACTCTCGTGGTTGGGATGGCGTGCAGATAAAAACAAAAGATGATAATGGAAAAGTAGTAGTTCCTAAATATTCAACCTACGTAGTTGATGGACGACAGGTTATAAAGTTTGATTACACAGGTACTGGATATAGTTTGTATACTCGAAATGAATCCACTAATCAGATATTTATTATGATGGATCCAGATGCAGTTGCAGGTAAATATCCTTATGATGTATATATGTATACTCGAACAGGATTAATTAATTACAATACA
This sequence comes from Ligilactobacillus sp. UO.C109, assembly GCF_026847815.1. Lineage (NCBI taxonomy): Bacteria > Bacillati > Bacillota > Bacilli > Lactobacillales > Lactobacillaceae > Ligilactobacillus > Ligilactobacillus sp. UO.C109. The sequence continues at coordinate 85,390 of NZ_JAPSFH010000004.1, forward strand.
AAATATACAAGTTCGAATGTTACAGATTTAGTAAATCAATATACTGGAAATGTGATGACAAGTAGTATTCCAGGAAGTTTATATAAACTAAATACGATTTATGGAAATTACTTTGTGGTTGATAAGCAAATTATCACTTATGTACCGGTAACATCACAAGGGAATCAAAATCCTAAGTCAGTTCTAGTAGGTACAAGTGATGATAAGGGAGATAACACTTTAAGTTACTACCTTAATATCGCCAACTATGATAGTAATGATCTTAGTGCAGCTAGATTGTTAATAGATTTACCACAAAAGAGTGATGGGGCAAGTAGCTATGATGTTCATTTATCAGGACCAGTTGTGTACGATAAGAGTTATGGTAATTTATCAGATGATGCGTATACTATCTTATACTCGACTAATACACAAAATTTGCCAAGTTCTTCAGTTAAGGGTACACAAACAAGTTTAGAAGGATATATACCTGCTGATCAAGTAACAGATTGGTCGCAAATTAAATCAATTATAGTTGTATTTAATGAGTCAATTCCTAGCCAAGATTATGTAGGACGTTTCATTGTTAAAGGGACAGATCCAACTTTCAAAGAAGATGCTGGAAAGATAGGGTATATTAAAGTTGCTCTTACTGGAGATAATTTCTCACCATTTACTGTCAATAATAGTGGAATTAAGATTCAAGGAACATCGACTGTTACAGCACGACTACATTATCAAGATGAGAATGGGGTTGACAAGTACATTGATATTCCAGCGATGACAAAAACTTATTCAGATAATGTTGATACCCTTAAAAGTAGTGACTTTAGTGCAAGTAGTGTCCCAGCAAATATGATTCCAAAAGGATACGAGGTATCAGGCTCGCCACAATTAATTATCATAAATAAAGATGATGTAAATAATGCAGCAAAATTTGATAGTTTAGTTAGGTACTATTTTGATGGGGATATTGTGCAATTTGAATTATCAGAAATTGTAACTACAGAAACTAAGAAAGTAACACAAAATGTTTACTATATCTATGACTCTAGTTCTGCTAAATATCAAGCTGGAGGTACCAACCTTGATAACGCTATTGTTGTTAATGGGCAGAAAGTTTCTCCAACAACCGTAACATATACTGTTACACGTAAAACTCATCAAGCTTCTGGAAAGAAGGAATATATCGTAGTAAACGATGAAACTGGTGAAGCATTAACGGTTGATAGTAACGGTAACTTTGTAATTCCAGGAGTTACAGCAATTCCTAGTTTGCCGGGTTATACAGCAAATGGACTTGATATAACTAATGCGAAAAGCAATACTAATTTTAATATTGATAATCAATTTCTAGCTAATACTGGAAGTGAAATAGATCTAAATAAGACGATTGCGTACACACCAAATAGTCAAAACTTGTCATATAGAATGTATAATACGACACAAAAGAAGTGGATTGCTGATAATCCAATTCCATTCATGACTGGAAAGACAGACGATACAGTTAATGGAGGAATTGATGCTTTTGATAAGAAAATCCATGATTTCTTAGTTCCTAGTGCTTATATTCTTAATAGAGTTAACTATTATGATGTAACAACTGGTAACTTTGTTTATTTTACAGATGAACCTGGAACTGAAGGAAATTATGTTTTGAAAGTACCAGCAAACTTTAATAGTGATAACAGTAAAAATATAATTACTTTGTATGTAAGCGACCCAATATCATACAGTGCAGAAAATAAAGTAGTTACACGTACAATCACTTATCATGATAAAGATGAGAATAACGCGTTAATTAATGCTGTTAATGCGAATATTAATAAGGATAATTATCCAGATACTACTACCGATACAATTACGTTTACACGTTACAAAGTAATTGATAAAATTACGGAAAATGTTCTAGGCTATTACAAGCCTAGTCAGATGGAATCAGTCAATGGTGAGTCAGTCCCTAAAGCTGGGGAAGACTATATTCCATATACCAGCGATACAGCTAATGTAAGTTCTGCTTTCGAAATTTTGGTTAATGGTGCTTATACTACAAGTGCGAAATTTGGAGATGTTACACCTTATGATTTAACTAAATATGGATATCAGCCAGCAGTTGATATGAATGGTAATACTCTAACCATAATCACTGGTAGAACAGTGCAAGTAACTACAAGTAATTTTGAAGAACATGTCTTCTATAAACATCAATGGGCTAATATTAACCCTAATACTAAGCCACAAGAAGGGCAAAAAGTAGATAGTACTGATCCTAATAGTCCAGTTTATCCTAAGAATTCGTATGATTCAAAAGATAGTATTAGCACTGTTAAACGAATTATTCATTACGTATATGCAATAGGAACTAAAATTGATGGAGTAGACGTTAGCAGAAAGCCAGTCAATGGACTTAGTGATACAATTCAGATGATAACTTATTATCAAGATGCACAAATTGATTTAGTAACAGGTAATATTAACTATCTGGGAACTTGGAAAGCTGTGAAATCAGAAATTACGCAGAATGGAGTCACAACAATAATTCCAAATTACAATCAATTTACAGAGGTAACTTCTCCAGAAATTGATAATTATAAGCCGGTCCAATCTACCATAGATGCGTTGACACCAAATAGACAAGACAAAACTTTAGATGTATATGTAATCTATGTGCCAAATACAACTTCAGTCGTGGTAAATTATCTGGATCAAGACAATGCGAATGGTGTAATTTTTGCTAAAATTTTGAATGGATCTCATGGTGATAAAATTGATTACACTACTACTGATGAGATTAAGACTTTAGAACAAAAAGGCTATGAGTTAGTTGATGATGGTTTCACCGATCAAACTGGTGATAAATACTATGATTCATCTAAATCACAAACTTGGACAGTTTTATTGAAACATAAAAAAGTAAAAATTACAGCTGATGATCCACATAGTAGTGATGAAAATCTTACTACTCCAGATGGCGGCTATCAACATAATTATCCAAGTGGTATAAGTGAGCAAGATTTAAATACTACGGTTAGTCGTGAAGTTGACTTTAAATACAATCAAGGTGTTTACCGTAATGGTACAGATGTCAGTGGACAGCAAGCAGTTGATGATAATGGAAACTTGATTGAGAATGTTGTGCAGAAGGTTCCTTATGTAAGAACTGCAACAATAGATTTAGTAAAATTAGCTGATAATAATCAAGCTAATACTGCAGTTACTTATAGTAATTGGGTAGCTAAAGATGGAGGCAGTGGTGATTTTGCTTCATTTACGGTGCCTGAGATTAAGGGATATCATGCTTCAATGCCAATAGTACCTGAAGTGACTCCAATAAAGGATATTCAAGGAAAGCCACAAAATGCAAAGAACTTGACTGTATTATATGATGCTGAAGATCGAACTATTGAAATTGTCTTTGTAGATGGAGATGGAAATGTTGTTGAACCACAATATCCAATTACTGGTAAAACAGGCGAGACTGTTCCAGTAACTGATGGAAAGGGTAATCCAATCAAACCTCCAATGGGTTGGAAATATAAGTATCCAGATGATCCAGATAAAGTGGTTCCTGGAACAATTACTTTAACCCCAGATGGAACGCCAGAACTTAAAATTCCAATAGAACATACAACGGTTAGAGTTGATCCAAATGATCCACATGAAGCAAATACAGGAAAGAATCCTGATAATCCAATTAGACCATATCCAGCTGGTGTTGGTAAGAACGATTTAAATCATACAGTTACTAGAACGATAATTGTTCATATGCCAGACGGTACAACTAGAGAAAAGAAACAAGAATTGCTTTTCCAACGTTGGGCAACTGTTGACGAATTAAATGGGAATGTTACTTATGATCCATGGTTACCTAAGAATGGGACAACTTTTGAAGCTGTACAAGCAGAAGATGTTGTTGCAACACCAAGTGGTTATACTCCTGGACAAGGAGCCCCAATGGTAGAAGGAATAACTGAGGAAAGTGAAGATTCAACTTTTGATATTGTATATACTCCTAATGATCAACATGCAGTATTAAGAATTGTGGATAATGATACTACTATTAATGGCGAACCAAAGGAAATATTTACAACATCTGCCACTGGTAAATATGGTACGATCATTAATTTTGCTGATTTAGATAATGAATTAAATGACTTGAAGTCTAAGAATTATCAAGTTGAAAATAACTTTAATAAAGAAACTAAATATCAGGCAGATGATGCAAATAACAAATTTGTTATTCATTTATCTCATAAGAAAACCGTTGTTGGGGGCGGGCTTTCTGTTAGAGAAAAAATTTCTTATATTTATGTTGATAGTAACAATGATAAACATTCTATTGCAGATGATTATATAACTGATGTCGGAAGTAGGGTAACATTTACTCAAACTGGTACATTAGACTTGGTAACAGGTAAATACGTTTGGAATCATGACTGGAAAATTGAGAACAATAAGTTTGATACTGTTGCTAGTCCAAATATCCGAGGCTATGTAATTCGTCAGGGTATGGAAGAAGTTCCTGCACAGACGGTTTCGATATCTGAAGATGGAACTATTACAATTAAAGATGATAAGTTGGGTGGAAAAATTAGTAGAGTTTCAAGCGATGGTTCGACTGCAACTTATTTTGTATCATACGAGATGTATTATGATGCAGCTGACCAAAAGACAACTGTCACTTATGTAGATGATGATTTAGCTGGAAAAGTGGTTGGTTCTATACGAGAAATTACAGGTAAAACATTTGAAACTGTAAAAACTAATATTACTAATCCAGATAAAGATAAGTATGAGATAGTAAATGAGGACCAAATTCCAAATGAGATTGTATTTGGAACAAATGGCTATCCAGCTATAACTGTTCATTTGAAGCATAAGCATGAAAAGGTAACTAGAAATAAGACGGTAACTAGAACAATCCAGTATCAAGATGAAAGTGGTAAGTTATTAGATGCAGTAAAACAAAGTTTGGTATTTACTCGAACAGGAGATAAGGATTTAGTAACAAATCAAGTAAGCTGGAACAAAGTTCCAAGTCAAAGCTTCGACGAAGTGAAGACGCAAAAAAAGGCAGGCTATACTCCAGATAGAGCTGTTGTT
>NZ_JAPSFH010000024.1:0-382 GCF_026847815.1 Ligilactobacillus sp. UO.C109
TTGAGTGAATCCTTGAGTACAAGTTCATCCTTAAGCGAAAGCCTAAGCACATCAAGCAGCTTGAGTGAATCCTTGAGTACAAGTTCCTCCTTAAGTGAAAGCCTAAGTACATCAAGTTCCTTGAGCGAATCCTTGAGTACAAGTTCATCCTTGAGTGAAAGCTTAAGCACATCAAGTTCGTTGAGTGAATCCTTGAGTACAAGTTCCTTGATGTACTTAAGCTTTCACTCAAGGAGGAACTTGTACTCAAGGATTCGCTCAAGCTGCTTGATGTGCTTAAGCTTTCACTCAAGGAGGAACTTGTACTCAAGGATTCACTCAATGAACTTGATGTGCTTAAGCTTTCACTTAAGGATGAACTTGTACTCAAGGATTCACTCAA
>NZ_JAPSFH010000026.1:0-276 GCF_026847815.1 Ligilactobacillus sp. UO.C109
AGATGATCAGGTAGATAGGATGGAAGTGGAAGTGCTGCGAGGCATGGAGCGGACCATTACTAATCGATCGAGGACTTAACCAAGTAAAGAAAACGTGAGTTTTCGGTGAAAGAGATAAATGATATCTAGTTTTGAGAGAATAAAATCTCAAGTAAATAGTGCGGTGATGATGGCACGAAGGATACACCTGTTCCCATTCCGAACACAGAAGTTAAGCTTCGTAACGCCGAGAGTAGTTAGAGGAACGCCTCTTGCGAGGGTAGGAAGTCGCCGTGC